>CBIHKW010000234.1:0-1521 GCA_966203835.1 uncultured Thermomonas sp. | reverse complement strand
TCCCGAAGGTCCTCGCCGAGCCGTCCCAGTATGCATTCTCGTAGCTGGAGCTGTAATGCACCTTCATCACGAGCTGGAACGTCAGCGGCGGCTTGCCGATGTACGCGTTGTACATGTTGAAAATGACACTGGCGAAGAAATGCGCGTCGTTCAGCGGCGAATACGCACCGTTGATGGTCTTCACGGTGTTGCGCGGGCAGGTGTACGAGAACGCGGTGGTGCCGGACGTGCCGCCGTTGAGGTTCACGGTCTTCACGTTGGCGTTGTTCATGGTGCAGGTGGTGCCCGACTGGGTGACGTCCAGCTTGCCGTAGTTGGTGCCGTATTCGTACTGACCGGTTTTGGCGTTGCCGCCGGGGCCGGTGCCGACGAGGGCGTGCTGCAGGTTGTCCCATTGCTGCAGGATACGGCCGGTGTCGGCGTCGACGATCACGGTCGGCATCGTCGGCGAGCCGCCGCGCAGGGTGTCGGCGAAGTACGACACGACGTAGGCTTTACGCGCCGCGCCGTTGTCGTCGATGTGGATCATCAGCTCGGATTTCTCTGCGCTGGTGCGCATGAAACCGACGCGATTGCCCAGCGCGGCGCTCTTGCCGATGGCCAGCGCGTGGGTGCTGCTCAGACGCGGCTTGCCGGCTGGGATTTCGGAGGCGAGGCCGTCGACCTTGCGGCCGAACAGCGTGCGCAGGTTGCCGTCGGCGTCTTCGTTGACGATAACGTGCTCACCGAAGATCGGCAGTCCGCGGAAGGTCTGCTGGTAGCGGTGATTGCGCGTGCCGAGATCGGTCTTGCGATCCAGCAGGAACAGACGGGAATCCGCGTCCAGGCCAAGGACTTGCGCATGGCGCGCATGGACCATGTCCACGGTACCGGCCTTGGCGACCGCAGCGTTCTGGCGTGCGATTCTGGCGACATCCTGCTGATGCAGATCGCTGCGGACCACGGCGGAAGCCTCGGTGGCGAACAATGCCAGCGCAGTCGCGCTGGCCAATACGCTCAATTGACAAAAACGATTCACTTTTTACGCTCTCCCTAGATGAAAAGTATGGAAACGCTTCGTTTAACGATTGATGTGATGGCGCTCGCTTGAACAATCCGCGTCGACACGGAAAAAAGCGATCCACGACTTCGCTGCCCCGGGTGCATGAGCGAAATCGGGAAGGGTTCGAAACGGAGATGCCATTGTCTACCGGTAGACAATGGCATGACCGACACTATTCTGAACACACGAAAAGTGTCAATAGGGCATGGGGATTTCAAACGGACGGCGAAGTGTTGGCGATAATTTCGCCACTCAACCATGTCCAAATCGTCGAGTGCTGCGACGTGTTGAAGATCACCTGGTGATCGATCCGCACAAAGGTCGAACTGAAGATGGCGCTATTCGCGGAACGGCGCGGAATCGGCAGAGCGGGCAGCTGTCATGTATGTTTTGCAGAGTTGTCTGTATTTTACATAATATGCATTATGCGAAATAATGTAATTCTTATCCCCAAATCGAAATGAGGCCATGCATGCGGT
>CBIHKW010000233.1:0-1535 GCA_966203835.1 uncultured Thermomonas sp. | reverse complement strand
AACGCCGGTGGCGACGTCGGCTACATCAACAGCTGGAGCGTGACGTTCTGATCGAACGCATTCGATCCTGAACGATGCATCGGAAGCCGCGGATCGAAAGATCCGCGGCTTCTTCTTTTCCCGGAGTCTTCGCGGAATTGCATGGATCGGCATCGAAGCCTGCTCTGTCGCGATGGCAGCGCTTCGTCCGAAAGTCATGACGGTGGCGCACATCGGCGAATGAGCGCGTTCCAGGCGCGTCGAGCGACGCAAGCGTTCGATGAATTCTCCATCACATCGCACAGAGACCAGCGTCGATTCGCTGACGGCAGGCGATGTTCTCGTCGCAATTCATCTTGCACTGCACAAATAAGAAAAGATCATTTTGAATGCTGGCGAAGTAAGAATCTCATCGTCGCCGACGGCATTTTCGTATACGAAAGCCGTTCGCACATGGCAGGCCGACCATGCGCACCACGATCGATGCGTTGCGTGGCGCCACATCACAAGCAACGGCCCAATGCTGTACGGCATCGCCCTACCGTCCGGGGAGACGGGGGCTTCGCCGCGTTTCAGCGCTTTCGCGATACGCATGTTTCCACTTTGCAATCGTCTCGAGCGTCATACCTCCAACATCCTGAAAACATCAACGATAAGGAAATAATCTGAAATGAGAACTCGTACTCGCATTGCTTCAAGCACCCTGCTGTTGTCTTTGCTGGCCGTCAGCACCGCATCGTTCGCCGCCGACCGCACCGTGCAGCCGGGCGTCTGGAAGCCCAGCGCCCCGTTCAACAAGATCAATGGCCGCATCGTCGGCGGCGTCTCGGCCGTTGGCGATCGCTCGTTCACCGTGCGCACCAGTCCCGGCTGCGGCGGCACGATCCTCAACGACAACTGGATCCTCACCGCCGCGCACTGCGGCAGTCCGACCTGGGTCAAAGCGGGTTCCAACAACCTCAGCTCCACGACGCAATACTCCGTCGCCCAGTACATCCAGCATCCGAACTACGCCGTAAGCTCCACCGCCGGCAGCTACAGCAACGACTATGCCCTCGTTCGCATCAACGGTACATTTCCGGCCAACCTCATCCGCGCCAAGCTGCCCGACGCCACAGTGATGCAGGCCGTGGCCAAGGCAGGCGACCCGGTCACGACTCTGGGCTGGGGCGCCACTACGCAAGGTGGCGGCCAACAGACCAGCCTGCGCGAAGTCACCGTCCCGGTCGTGTCCGATACCACCTGTGCGGCCTCCTACAATGGCAGCAGCGCAGCCAGCAATCTCAAACTCAACCCGGCCGTGCAGATCTGCGCCGGGCTCGCGGCCGGCGGCAAGGACTCCTGCCAGGGCGACAGCGGCGGCCCGCTGATCGCGCCTCACAACGGTTCGATCTACAGCATCGGCGTGGTCAGCTACGGCAAGGGTTGCGCACTGGCGAACTACTATGGTGTGTACTCGGAAACGGTTGCCATGGTCGCCTGGATCCAGGGCCACATCGGTGGCGGCACCCCGCCCACCGGCCAGACCTACACCAACAGCGCCGACTACACGATCA
>CBIHKW010000232.1:0-1713 GCA_966203835.1 uncultured Thermomonas sp. | reverse complement strand
GGGTCTTGCCGGTGCCGGGCGGGCCGACCATCAGCACACCGCGCGGAATCTTGCCGCCGAGTTTCTGGAACTTGCCGGGATCGCGCAGGAATTCGACCAGCTCAGCCACTTCTTCCTTCGCTTCGTCGCAACCGGCGACATCGGCGAAGGTGGCCTTGGTCTGGTCTTCATTGAGCAATTTGGCGCGCGAACGGCCGAAGGACATCGCGCCCTTGCTGCCGCCCTGCTGCATCTGACGCATGAAATACAGCCAGACGCCGATCAGCAGCGCGATCGGCAGCAGATTGAACAGGAGGCTCAGGAAGATGCCGCGGCCGGACGACGGCGGCGTCTGCACGATTTCGACCTTGTGGTCGATCAGGTCGTTGACCATATCGCGGTCGCCGGGGCTCAGCGTGTAGAACTCGGAGCCGTCCTTGCGTTCGCCGCGGATGGTCATGCCGTCTTCATCGATGACGACTTTCTTCACCCGATCGGTCTGTACCTGATGCACGAACTGATCGTAGGTCAGGGCCTTGTCGACCGTGCCCATTCCCGATGGGGTGAAACTGTTGAACACCACCATCAGGACGATGGCGACGATCACCCACAGCATCAGATTCTTGGCCAAGTTCTTCATCCTTCGCTATCGCCCCGAGAGGGGACGCTTGTTTGGAAACGCTTTACCCACACCACTGTTCGTTCGTCGCCCGGATCATCATTACGTCGGTCAACCGGCCGAAGCCGGAAGCCTGCCCTGGGCAAGGGCATACACTTCGGTCGACCGCTTGCGCGATGCCGCCGGTTTGCGGATCACGACACGGGCGTAACGCTTGCGCAAGGCCCGGACGTAATCGTCGAATCCCACCCCCTGGAACAACTTGATCAGGAAGGCGCCCCCGGGCCGCAGATGGCGGTCGGCGAATTCCATCGCCAGCTCCGCCAGATACATGGCCCGGGGCAGGTCCACAGCATCGACCCCGCTCATATTGGGGGCCATGTCGGACAGCACAAGGTCCACGGCCTGCCCGTTCAGCATGGCTTCGAGCTGGGCCAGAACCTCTTCTTCGCGGAAATCGCCGTGGATGAACTCGACCCCGGCCAGCGACGGCATTTCCAGGATATCCAGGGCCACCACCCGGCCGTTGTCGCCCATCGATTGGCGGACCCACTGCGACCAGCCGCCCGGAGCGGCGCCGAGGTCCACCACCACCATGCCCGGTTTGAGCAGCCGGTCGCGCTCGACCAGCTCTTCCAGCTTGTAGGCCGCCCGCGACCGCAGCCCCTCGGCCTGCGCCTTTTTGACGTAGGGGTCGGAGAAGTGCTCTTTGAGCCAGCGTTGGCTGCTCTTGCTGCGGGTGGCCATGGGGAAGGTACGGAGCGGGAGGAAGTAAAGAGGCGGAAGCCGGGAGGCGAAAACGCCGGAGAATCGGGCTTGTTGCGGGCCATGATACCCTGCGCGCCAGTCCCCGCCCGCTTTCCAAGACCCGTCCCGCATGTCGATCACGCTCAGCAACGCCCAGAATCGCTTCCTCCGCGGCCATGCCCACGGACTGAAGGCTATGCTGCAGATCGGCGCCAAAGGCCTGACCGATGCGGTCGTCGCCGAGATCGAGAACGCCCTGGAACACCACGAGCTGATCAAGGTAAAGGTGTCCGCCGAGGACCGCGACGCCCGCGACGCGATGGTGGCCGGCCTGGCGGAGCGCTGCGGCGCGGCCCTGGTGCAGCGGA
>CBIHKW010000231.1:0-2286 GCA_966203835.1 uncultured Thermomonas sp. | reverse complement strand
GATCAGCTCCGAGAGCTGGTGGCCGCTCAGATCGAGCTGCTCGGCGAGCCGGGACAGGCTCAGGTCCTGGTCGCGATAGACGTGCTCCTGCTCGAACGAGCGGCGAAGCGCCGTCGCGACGCGCTCGATGTCCACCTTGCCCAGCGTCGACACGGCATAGGCCGTCGTGACCGCCTCTTCGGTCTTGCGCGCGAGGTCCGGGAATCGCAGCAGCAGATACAGCACCAGCAGAAACCCGGCCGAGATCAGCACGGCATAGGCAGTGGCGAAAGTACGCCAGTCGAGGAGGGGCGCCGAGAACCCCAGCCCGACCAGAATCAGCGCCATCAGTCCGAACGCGGCGAGCGTGCGCAGTTCGATCCGGAAGTGGCGACGCTGGGTACGTACGCGGTAGAGCAGCACCCCGATGTGTAAGGTGATGGCGACGCCGCCGGCCAACGCCACGACCGGACCGTATCGGGTCGGCAAACCGGCGATCGCCAACACGGGAAGCCAAGGCAGACTCCATTCCAGTGGATGCCAGCGCGTGTCCGGCGGACGCAGCATGCCCAGCAACAACCAGTAGAAGCCGGCGCTCTGGGCCGCCAGGACCAGGCCGTAAGCGAGTCCGCCCCAGGGCTCGCCCTCTCCACGCAGCGCCTGGAAATGGATCCATTGGGTATGGCACAGACCGGCCAACATGATCCCGCCGCCGACGCGCGAAGCCGGCGGCATGGGCAGGTCGTGCGTGTTCGTGATCATCACCAGAACCAGCAGCACCGAGGCCGCCAGCGAAAAGCCGATACCGAATTCGATCAGGAGCGATGGCATGCGCGTTCAGGTCGGTGGGCCGAGCGCTTGGATTGTAGCGTCGCCTCACCGTTGCTTGTGGGCGGACGGACGATGGCTGGCGGCGTTCCGGAGACGAGGTGGCGATCAATACGTTCCCCCGCGCCTGCGCGAACCGCCAGAAGAACTCCGCCGGAAGAGTGCTGCTGGAAGAACTGCACACCCGGATCGTTTTGTACTCGATGCGGTGCGCGGTCGAAGGCCGGGCATTCGCAACCGGACCGACTCTGCGGCATGCTGGGCGCTGTTCTCGCGGAGTCGCGTTTTGCACAGCAACCTGCATACCAACGACAGAATCGCCCGGATCGCGGTGGTGCCGTCGGTCTTCGATGCCGGCGTCTGCGCACGCATCCGCGCACTGGTCGACGAACGGTCGCCCGCCCAGGGCAAGGTCGGCACCGCGGTTGCGGACAATCCCGATATGCGTCGCTCCGATATCTGGTTCCTGCCCCCGAGTGAGGACACTGCTTTCATTTTCGAGCCGATCAGGGACGTGGTGATGCACTTGAATCAGGGTTACGGCTTCGAGTTGCAGGGTTTCGCCGAAGGCTGCCAGATCGCGCGGTATCGCGACGGCGAAGCCGGGCACTACGATTGGCATATCGACCTGGGCACCGGCGTGGCATCGCGGCGCAAGCTCAGCTGCTCGGTCCAGCTCTCGGCGGCGTCCGACTACGAGGGCGGGGATCTCGATTTCCATCTCTCCGGTCTCAACCGCGAGAGCATGCGCGCCCAGGGCACGCTGGTGGCATTCCCGTCCTACCTCGAACACCGGGTCGCGCCGGTCACGCGCGGCACGCGGTTTTCGCTGGTGGTCTGGGTGGAAGGCCCGCCCTATCGCTGAAGGCTGCGGCTCAGACCGCCGCCGGATTCGCACAGGGCGAGGGCGGCGATGTTGACGCCGCCGTCCGGGGCAGTGTCCGCGCGCGCCGGTCCAGATCGACCACCCAGGGATGTCGGCCGCCGAAGCCTTCGGTGAACAGCGACAGGGCGTAGCAATAATGGGCGAGCGCCTCCGCGGAGCGGCCCTGCCGTTCGCGCAGGTCGCCCATCGTCCGCTCCAGCATGCCGCGGCGCATGTTGTTCGGGGGCAAGGTTTCGCGTGCGGTCGATAGCGCTTCCTCCAGAAAAGGTTCGGCGCTCGCAAGATCGCCGAGGGCGATGTGCGCCTGCGCGAGATTGTCCAGGATCAACAGCGCGTGAGGCGCTTTTCGTAGGCCGCCGGCGCTCGCGAGTTCGAGCGTGCGTTGCAGCAGGACACGCGCCTCTTGCGGTCGACGCAGCGCGATCAAGGCCTGGCCGACGCGGTTCATACTGTTGTGCGTATGCGGATGTTCGTGACCGATGGCATCGATACGGCCTTGGGTCGCTTTCTGCAGGATAGGCAGTGCCAACGCGGGCTCGCCACGTTCGAGCCGGACCAAACCCAGATAATGGATGGCAGTCAGCGTGCGCGGA
>CBIHKW010000230.1:0-2399 GCA_966203835.1 uncultured Thermomonas sp. | reverse complement strand
TGCGTGCGCTGGCTCCCTGGACCTTCGGCTGGCTGCTCGGCGGCGGCGTCGCCTACACCCTCGGCACGTAGTTCTAACACCGCCCGAAACTCGCGTATTCGCACGCGATCTGGCACCTGTTCGTGATCGCCGGCAGCGTCTGCCATTACATCGCGGTAATGGCGCAGGTGATGTCGGGGCGGTGATCCGCCACTGACCGCCGACGTCGCGGCACAGCGCATCATCCCGTTGGAAACCACGCACGCGGGGACAGCCGTTTCCGGACTTTAATGCGCGCTCCCGGGCAAGGGATCCCGCGAAAACAGCGGCGCGTACCGGCCCGTATTGCGTCGGGGACGGCTTACCTGTTTCAATGAAATGCTGGACAGCACTCAACATCGCGCGACAAGGATCCCCGCACCGTGAAAATCCTGCTTCTCAATATCTGGGCGGAATTCCCGTCCTACCGCACCTATCTCGGCAACGGCGAACACGAAATCTGGCACGTCTGCAACCCGAGCGGCCACCGCTTCCTGCGCACGCATCTGGCCGAGGACGAAATCAAGGGTCTGACCCTGCCCTCCAGCGAAAGCCCGCTCGAAATGATGCAACTGCTGCAGGGCGTCTACCAGGAGTTCCAGTTCGAGCGCGTCGTCGCCGTCGATGAGCACGCGGTGCTCGCCGCTTCGTTCGTGCGCGACGCCTTCAATCTGGTCGGGCCGCGCGCCGCCGAAGTCGAACCGTTCCGCAACAAGCGGACGATGAAGGAAATGCTTGCCGCACACGGCATCCGCGTCATCCGCGACATCGACCCGGCAACGCTGACCGCAGAGGCCTTCGTGCCATGCGTGATCAAGAAGACCGACGGCACCGGCGCCGATGGCGTGCATATCTGCCACAGCTTCTCCGAATTCGAACAGTATCGCGGGAAACTCGAACAGGGCGCACTGCTGGAAGAATTCGTGGAGGGCGATTTTTTCCACGTCGACGGCGCGTACAACGCTTCCGGCTTCGTCGCGATGCCGCACGCCTACATCAATACCTGCTACGACCATTATGTGCATGCGCAACCGCTGGGCTCGGTCGGCGTCGACGATCCGGCCCTGAAACAGCGTCTGCTGCAGTTCGCGCAGGACACCGTCGCCGCCCTGCCCCTGCGCGAAGGCGTTTTCCACCTGGAAATCATCCGCACCAAACAGGACGAACTGATCTTCCTGGAAATCGCCAGCCGCGTCGGCGGCGGCGAAATCTACCGGAACTTCGTCGACGTCTACAACTTCGACCTCATGGGCTTCCACATCGAATCGCAGCTCGGCCTTTCGCCGCAGCTGGGCAAGCTGCGCGAAAACGCGATCGCAGGCTGGCTCATGATCAACAACTTCGAGAATGTCCCGGGCATCTACGCGGGCATGCGCTGCGAGCCGTTGACCGACGGCAACTGCATGTATGCGCTGTGGCAGCCCCGACTCGGCCGCGTGTTCCACGCCAACCAGAATCAGCACGTCAAATTCACGCTGCGCGGCGACACGTCGGCGGACGTACACGCCAGCATTCTGGAACTGATCGCGAACGTCACCATCGAGTCGCTGCCGGTGCCGGAAGCGCCCGTCGAGGCCTGAAACCCTCGCCCTCCGCGCCTTCGAACGAAGGCGCGGAGCGGCCGCGGCGCTTCGATCTGCCGCCTCATGCATGCCCGCGACTCCCGGCGTTGATCGCCTTGCGCGCGGCCATCGCGATGGGCAGACCGAACAGGAACATGTGCGATAGCAGGTCCAGCGCGGCCCCGGACAGCTTGAAGCTCACCGGCAGCGGAAACGCCGAAAGCGGCAGCACTACGCAGCGCATCAGCAGGAAAACCACGATGCCGAACGCGGCGCCCGACACCAGCGGTCGGCGCGTCAACCCGGGCACGCGATGGGCCACGACCAGGAAAAGTCCTGCCCACAGGAACGACAACAGGAAATGCAGCGCCAGCCCGAGCGCCGCGACGGGCGCGCCGCCGGAAAACGCGGCTTTTCCCAGTGCGCCGCTCGCAACGGCTTGCAATAACTGTGTCGGCGAAACGCCGCCGTCGGCCGCCGATGCGATCGCGAACGCGATGTCGAGCGCGCCCGCGATGCTGCCGCCAACCAGCAACGCCCATCGCCACGTTCGTTGTTTCATCATCGACTCCCGCGATTCGATCGGCGATGCGCGCGCAACCGGCCGGATGCGTCCGCGCGATGCATCGTCGCAGCACGGTCGCGCATTCGCCTGACGGACTTTGGGGATTCGTTACGCCGAAGCGCGCACCGCCCGCTCGGATCATCCTGATGACCGGGCAAAGTCAACGCCCGCATTCCTCGCACGCACTCCTCGAAACCGGCGAAAAAAGCCGCAAAAACGAAAATTCCGGCGCGCAGCGGCGAGCGGCCCGCGCC
>CBIHKW010000229.1:0-2490 GCA_966203835.1 uncultured Thermomonas sp. | reverse complement strand
GAGGTGGCCGCCTGCCGGGTGGACAAGGTGGTCGACACCACCGGCGCCGGCGACGCCTTCAACGGCGCGCTGGCCGCGGCGCTGGCCCAGCGCCCGGGCGCGGCCTTCAACACCCACCTGCGCGAAGCCAACCGCTACGCCGCGCTGTCCACCGAACGCCCCGGCGCGGCGCTGTCGATGCCCACCCGAGAAGAACTGGACGCGCGATTCCCCGCTTAGGCGCTGTTTTCGCAGGAAACCGCTGCTACTCTCGGCTTTCCCATACCAAGGAGGTGTGCGATGGCCGGCAAATTCGTGATCAGCAAGCGCAGCAACGGCGAGTTCCAGTTCAACCTGAAGGCCGGCAACGGCCAGGTGATCCTGACCAGCGAGGGCTACAAGGCCAAATCGTCCTGCGAGGACGGCGTGGCTTCGGTGAAAAAGAACAGCCAGGACGACAAGCGCTTCTCCAAGGAAACCGCCAGCAACGGCAAGTTCTATTTCAACCTCACCGCGACCAACGGCCAAATCATCGGCACCAGCCAGATGTACGCCGACGCCGGCAATCGCGACGAAGGCATCGCTTCGGTGAAAGCCAACGCGCCGGGCGCTGAGACCGTCGACGAGACGGGTTGAGTGAGCTCCTCGGGCGGTTGAGGCTGTCATCCCGAGCGCAGCGAGGGACCTGCTTTCGATGCTTTACGAATGCGAAGCAGGTCCCTCACCCCGATGAAGCCGGGGTTCGGGATGACAGGGTTTTCATGCATCTTCGTCATCTCGCATAAAATCCGCCGATGCAGATCGGCCCCTACCGCATCGAACCGCGCGTGATCCTGGCCCCGATGGCCGGGGTCACCGACAAGCCGTTCCGGCAGCTGTGCAAACGGCTCGGCGCCGGTCTGGCGGTCTCGGAGATGACGATTTCCGATCCGCGACTGTGGCACACCCGCAAATCGCAGCACCGGATGGATCACGACGGCGAACCCGCGCCGGTCAGCGTGCAGATCGCCGGCACCGACCCGCAGGTGCTGGCCGACGCCGCGCGCTACAACGTCGATCACGGCGCGCAGTTGATCGACATCAACATGGGCTGCCCGGCCAAGAAAGTCTGCAACGCCTGGGCCGGATCGGCGCTGATGCGCGACGAGGCGCTGGTGGCGCGCATCCTGGAAGCGGTGGCGAACGCTGTCGACGTACCGGTGACGCTGAAGATCCGCACCGGCTGGGCCGCCGGCCAGCGCAACGCGCCGATCATCGCGAAGATCGCCGAACAGTCCGGCATCGCCGCGCTCACCGTCCACGGCCGCACCCGCGATCAGCAGTACACCGGCACCGCCGAGTACGACACCATCGCCGAGATCAAATCCCTGCTGCGCATTCCGGTGATCGCCAACGGCGACATCGACTCGCCGGAAAAAGCGCGCGCAGTGCTCGACCGCACCGGCTGCGACGCGGTGATGATCGGCCGCGCCGCGCAGGGCCGACCGTGGATCTTCCGCGAGGTCGCGCATTACCTCGCCACCGGCGAGACGCTGGCGCCGCCGTCGCTGACCGATATCCGCGACATCCTGCTCGGCCACCTCGACCATCTGCATGCGTTCTACGGCGAACACCAGGGCGTGCGCATCGCGCGCAAGCACCTGGGCTGGTATGCGAAGGATCGCCCCGAGAATTCGATGTTCCGGGCTGTCGTCAACCGCGCGGAAACCGCCGACACGCAATGCCGGCTCACCCGCGATTATTTCGACGCGCTGATCGCGGGCGTGGCGCCGGAACTGCCGGCGGCGGCGTAGGCGCACAATCCACGGACGGACACACCCGCGAGGAACGGACATGAACGACGACGACAAGCACGCCTACCTCCACGGCTTCTCCAGCACCGAACAGGCGCGGCTGGTGAAGCAGGCGCGGATCGCCGAATCGACCATCTTCCGCAACATCGACTACACCGGTGCGCGGCGCTTGCTCGAAGTAGGCAGCGGCGTCGGCGCGCAGACCGAGATCCTGCTGCGACGCTTCCCCGACCTGCACGCGACCTGCGTCGATCTCAACGAAGCGCAGCTCGCCGCTGCACGCGCTAACCTCGGCGGGATGCCCTGGCTCGAAGGCCGCTACATCCTGCAACAGGCAGATGCCACAGACCTGCCGTTCGAGGCCCGCAGTTTCGACGCCGCGTTCCTGTGCTGGGTCCTGGAGCACGTCCCGTCGCCCGCGCGCGTGCTCGCCGAAGTGCGACGAGTGCTGTCGCCCGGCGCCCCGGTCTACATCACCGAAGTCATGAACGCTTCGTTCCTGCTCGACCCGTATTCGCCGAACGTGTGGAAATACTGGATGGCGTTCAACGACTTCCAGTACGAAAGCGGCGGCGACCCGTTCGTGGGCGCCAAACTCGGCAATCTGCTGCTGGCCGGCGGTTATCGCGACGTGACCACCGAGATCAAGACCTTCCATTTCGACAACCGCGAACCGGCGCGGCGCAAGACCATGATCGCGTTCTGGGAGGAACTGCTG
>CBIHKW010000228.1:0-2545 GCA_966203835.1 uncultured Thermomonas sp. | reverse complement strand
GCTGCCGGCGACAAGCAGATCCCTCCTCGGGCTTCGCCCTCGTTCGGGATGACAGAATATTTTTCCAGGCCCGGATTTGAACAGGTTCCAAGACATCGACCCACAGCGCTGAAATCCCGCCCTGCGGGTAAACTGCGGCCAATCCGGCTCCGGAATCGCCCATGCTCCGCTGGCTCTTTCTGTTCATCGTGATCGCCGCCGCGGCCTGGTGGCTGGCGACGCCTTCGGCGACCGCGCCTTTCACCTCGTCGGCAGCGGCGACTTCTTCCTCCGCGCCCACGATGAGCGTGATCGCCTGCACGCCGCCAGCGCGGCTCGCCGGGGACGATGGCGCGGTGCAGAGCGATGCGCCGGGTGCCATGACGCCGTTTCCGTTGTCGAACGCCACCGCGAAGCCGCTGGCCGGTTTCAGCGTCGCGGCGCGGGTGCTGTCGCGAAAAGCGTACGGCAGCGGCCGCGAAGCGGATTTCTCGCCGGTGGATCTGGCCCTGGGCTGGGGACCGATGCGCGACGACGCGGTGCTGTCGCAGCTCGATATCTCGCAGTCCGGGCGTTTCTACCGGTATCGCTGGAGCGATCAGCCGCCGATCCCGCCGGACGACATCGTGCGCAGCAGCGCGAACATGCATCTGGTGCCTGCGAACTCGGCCGTCGCTGACGCGCTCGACGCGGTGGATGCCGGCGACCGCGTGCGCATCGACGGCTGGCTGGTGCAGATCGATGCGAACGACGGCTGGCGTTGGCGCAGCTCGCTGACGCGCGAGGATTCCGGCGCGGGCGCCTGCGAACTGATCTACGTCTGCGGCGTGACGCGGCGATGAGCGCCAACGCGTTCGGGACGAGAACGATGCGGCCAGCGGCGATGCTCGGCATCCTGCTGCTGTCGTCCGCATGCAGCATCCCCAACGGCACCAACATCAATGAACGCGAGGCTTACTGGAAAGCCGAAATCGCCAACAGCATCGCCCCCGGCGCCACGCGCGCCGATCTGGAGCAATTCGCTAGCGCGCATGGCGAGCAGTTGGAGTGCTATCAGAACGGCGATCGCGAGGATCAATGCGACATCAGCGATCATCGGAGTGCCGGAGGCACGTCCAACCTGCCGATGCGTCTGGCGGTGATCTTCAGGATGCAGGACGGGAAATACGTCTCGCACCTGTTCGCGACCGAGCACGTGGAACCGCAGTAAAGCCGTTCACCGGAGAGCGACGCGCCGCCGCGTTCAGAGGACGCCAGTCCCCACCTGACAACTCACGCCGGTGCCGCCAAGCCCGCAATAGCCGCCCGGGTTCTTCGACAGATATTGCTGATGCTCTTCCTCGGCGTAATAGAACGTCGGCGCCGGGTGCAGGATCTCGGTGGTGATCGCGCCGTAACCCGCCGCGGTCAGTCCCGCCTGGAACGCATCGCGGCTGGCGATGGCCGCGGCGTACTGCGCTTCGCTGTCGCAATAGATCGCCGAACGATATTGCGTGCCGGCGTCGTTGCCCTGGCGCATGCCCTGGGTCGGATCGTGACTTTCCCAGAAGGTTTTCAGCAGCGATTCGAACGACACCAGCGCCGGGTCGTAAACCACCAGCACCGCTTCGGTGTGTCCGGTTTCGCCGCTGCAGACTTCGCGGTAGTTCGCGTTCGGGGTGAAACCGCCGGCGTAACCAACGGCCGTCGTGAACACGCCCGGGATCGACCAGAACTTGCGCTCGGCGCCCCAGAAACAACCCATCCCGAACTGCACGCGGGCCAGGCCTTCGAAGGCATCGCGCAGCGGCCGGCCGTTGACGTGATGGACGTTGCGCAGCGGCATCGCGTCGGCGCGACCGGGCAGCGCGCGCTCCGGCGACGGCAGGCGCTGTTTGTGGGCACCGATGCCCAGCAGGGAGTCGAACATGGATGGACTCCCTAGTGGATGCATCACAGAGGCCCGGACCGGGCCGGACGTTGCGTGCGGATACAAACGCATGGCAATCAGATGCGGGCAAACGCTGCCGGATCAAGCTTTATCAATTCAGATCAAGCCGTCGCCGGGCGCGACGGTGTGAACACCGCCGGCGCCACGCTGACCCGGTTGCGGCCCGCGCGCTTGGCGGCGTACAGCGCCTTGTCGGCGCGATCCACCGCCATCTGCGGCTGGATTTCGTGCGCGAGCTGGGCGGCCACGCCGATGCTCACTGTGAGGCGCAGGGTTTGACCCTGATGGCGCACTTCGGCGCTCTCGATGGCGAGGCGGATGTCTTCGGCGATCGCCCGCGCCATTTCGGTCTGCCGGCCGGGCAGGATCACCATGAATTCCTCGCCGCCGTAACGGCCGAAGATGTCCTCGTCGCTCAGCTGGGTGCCTACGACCTTGGCGATCTCGCGCAGACAGTGATCGCCGGAGGCGTGGCCCAACTGGTCGTTGATCGCCTTGAAATGATCGATATCGACGAACAGCACCGACAGCGGCACGGTGTTGCGGTGCGCGTGCTGGAAGGTGCGGACCAGCGCCTGGTCGAGACTGCGACGATTCAGCGCGCCGGTCAGCGAATCGACCTCCGCGGTGTGGCGC
>CBIHKW010000227.1:0-2658 GCA_966203835.1 uncultured Thermomonas sp. | reverse complement strand
GTGGGTCCCACTGCTGCAGGACATGCTCATGGGGTGATATGAGATTTTGAACTGGCTCTTGGCTCTTCATCCCCGCCTTCGCGGGTTTGACGACACGAGCTTCAAGCCACTGCGTTCAATCCACCACTTCCGCGCGTGGACGCGGTACCGGAGCCCGCTCCGGAAACGTATCGGTGGACAGCAGGCCATCCGGCAGTTCGCGGAAGGCCAGCGACAGCTTGCTGAGGAAGTCCGACATCGCCGAGCTGCGGCGCCAGACCATGGCGATGCGCCGGTTCGGCTCGGGCGCGCGGAACGCCACCAGATGCACGTCGGGCGACGACGACACCGGCGGTTTCACCGACAGCACCGGCAGCAGAGTCATGCCGACGTTGGCGGCGACCATCTGCCGCAGGGTTTCCAGCGAGGTTGCGCGGAAGCCGTTCTTCTCGCCGGCGCCGGCCATGTGGCAGACATCCAGCGCCTGATCGCGCAGGCAGTGGCCGTCTTCGAGCAGCAACAGGCTTTCCTGGGCCAGATCCTGCATCGTCAGGGTCTTGGCGTTCGCGAGCGGATGCGAGCCGGGCACCGCCAGCATGAAGGGTTCTTCGAACAGGAATTCGAGATGCAGCTGATCGTCGTGCAGCGGCAGCGCGAGCACGCCCGCGTCGAGCCGGCCCTCGCGCAGCTGGCGCAGGATCACTTCGGTCTTCTCTTCGATCAGCAGCAGTTCCAGCTGCGGGAAGCGCTCGCGGATCCGCGGCACCACGTGCGGCAGCAGATACGGCCCCAGCGTGGGGAAGATGCCCAGTCGCACCGTGCCGGCTTCCGGGTTCTGGCTGCGGCGCGCGGCTTCCTTCATTTCTTCGACATCGGCGACGATCCGCCGCGCGCGTTCGGCGGCGTCGCGGCCGGCGGGGGTCAGCATCACCCGGCGCGGCGCGCGTTCGACCAGCGCGACGCCCAGTTCGTCCTCCAGCTTCTTGATCTGGGTCGAGAGCGTCGGCTGGCTGATGAAGCAGGCCGCGGCGGCGCGGCCGAAATGCTTGTGATCGGCGAGCGAGACCAGGTACTTCAGATCGCGCAGGTTCATGGCGATACCCTCGTGACGGCCGGCGGCGCTGCTGAGTGTTCGCGGTATCCGGCGTGGTCGCCGAGTGCCGCGAACGTGGGCGATGCAATCGCGAGGCCTTCCTTGATCCTGAGCCGGGGTCCGACCTCGACCTGCATGATGCGTTGTTTCCGATGCCGCACGCCCTGTCGCTTCTGACAGGCTTTCCCGGCCGACGGCGGCCGGACCTGCGCGCGGTGGCTTGCGACGCCCGCGCGCAACCCGGTCACGCCGCCTCCACCTCTGCGGGGGCGGGCGTGACGGTCCTGGACACCGGCGGCGCGGCGGCTGCCGGCGCCGACGTGCGGATCAAGTGGTCGAATGCGCCGAGCGCCGCTTTCGAGCCTTCGCTCATCGCGATCACGATCTGTTTGTACGGCACCGTGGTCGCGTCGCCGGCGGCGAACACGCCCGGCAGCGAGGTCTGGCCGCGTTCGTCGATCACGATCTCGCCGCGCGGCGACAGCGCCAGCGTGCCTTTCAGCCATTCGGTGTTGGGCAACAGGCCGATCTGCACGAACACGCCGTCGAGCGTCAGGCTGTGGGTGGCCTGTGTGCTGCGGTCCAGGTAGGTCAGCCCGGTGACTTTCTGGCCATCGCCCAGCACCGCGCTGGTCTGCGCGGACACGAGGATGTCGACGTTCGCCAGGCTGCGCAGTTTGCGCTGCAGCACTTCGTCGGCGCGCAGCTGGCTGTCGAACTCGATCAGGGTGACGTGGGCGACGATGCCGGCGAGGTCGATCGCCGCTTCCACGCCCGAGTTGCCGCCGCCGATCACCGCCACGCGCTTGCCCTTGAACAGCGGGCCGTCGCAGTGCGGGCAATAGGCCACGCCCTTGTTGCGGTAGTCCTGTTCGCCGGGCACGTTCATCTGCCGCCAGCGCGCGCCGGTGGCGAGGATCACGGTCTTCGATTTCAGCGATGCGCCGCTGGCGAGTTTCACTTCGACCAGACCGTCGGCGCCGGCCGGAATCAGCTGTTCGGCGCGCTGCAGCGGCATGATGTCCACGTCGTAGTCGCGGACGTGGCGCTCCATCGCGGCCGCCAGCTTCGGGCCTTCGGTTTCCGGCACCGATACGAAATTCTCGATCGCCATCGTATCCATCACCTGGCCGCCGAAACGCTCGACGGCGATGCCGGTGCGGATGCCCTTGCGCGCGGCGTAGATCGCCGCCGCGGCGCCGGCCGGGCCGCCGCCGACGATCAGCACGTCGAAGGCGTCTTTCGCGGCGATCTTCGCGGTCTCGCGCGCGATCGCGCCGGTGTCGAGTTTGGCGAGGATTTCCTCGACGCTCATGCGTCCGGCGCCGAAGGTTTCGCCGTTGAGGAAGATCGTCGGCACCGACATCACCTGGCGCGTTTCGACTTCCTCCTGGAACAGCGCACCGTCGATGGCGACGTGTTTGATCCGCGGATTGAGCACGGCCATGAGATTGAAGGCCTGCACCACGTCGGGGCAGTTCTGGCAGCTGAGCGAAAAATACGTCTCGAATGTGTAGTCGCCATCGAGCGCGCGCATCTGTTCGATCACGTCCTGCGCCAGCATCGACGGATGGCCGCCGACCTGC
>CBIHKW010000226.1:0-2663 GCA_966203835.1 uncultured Thermomonas sp. | reverse complement strand
GTGAAGATCAAACTCAAACAGGTCGTCGTGCAGACCACCAGCCTGCGCGACCGTCTGGTCAGCGGCCAGGGCGAGATGCAGATCGAAGCCTCGCAGGACTGGATCGGTTTCCGCTTCAGCACGCTCTACGACGCCATTTTCGAAAACGCGGGCTATCCCGAACTGAGTATCGGCACGGTCGGCCCCGGAGGCCGCACAGTGCCGAACGATTCGAAACTGGTGCGCGAACTCGACGACCGCGTGGTCGGCATGCTCGGCGAGGAGTTCGGATACCAGCAGGTGCGGCTGCAGTTGGACCGGATCGATACGGTCGAAGCCGGCGCCCGTTACCTGCGCATCGATGCCCAGGGCATCGCCGATTTCGGTCTCGACGGCACCGCACCGACGCGGGTCGAGGCGCTGTACGACCGCGAACAGAATGCCTGGCTGCGGGTGACCTACACCCTCGAAGGCACGCCGCCGCCGGCTTCGATCCCCAGCAGCTGAGTTCGTCATCCCAAGCGCGTCTTCGATAACGCGCCTTCGCCAGACTGCCCCCGGCAATAAATGTCATCGCCGATCCCGGGACCGGCGGTGACCTGATGGCTCAGAGCTCGATGGCTCAGAAGTAATCGCAGGTATCGGCCAGCGCGCAGGCGCAGGCCGGCCGCCGCTACGCGATAATCGACGGATGAACACCGAAAATCGCGATGCCTTGCGCCCCCTCGCCGAGCGGATGCGTCCGCGCACGCTGGACGATATGGTCGGGCAGCGCCGATTGCTGGCGCCTGGCACGGCGCTGCGCACATCGATCGAGTCCGGCCATGTGCATTCGATGGTGCTGTGGGGGCCGCCTGGCTGCGGCAAGACCACGCTGGCGCTGCTCTTGGCCAAATACGCCGATGCCGAATTCAAGGCGATTTCGGCGGTACTCGTCGGCCTGCCGGACGTGCGGCTGGTGCTGGCCGAGGCCGCCCAGCGCTTCGCCGAAGGCCGGCGCACGGTGTTGTTCGTCGACGAAGTGCATCGCTTCAACAAGGGCCAGCAGGATGCATTCCTGCCGCATATCGAGCGGGGCACGATCCTGTTCGTCGGCGCCACCACCGAGAACCCGTCCTTCGAGCTGAACTCGGCGCTGCTGTCGCGCTGCCGCGTGCATGTGATGGAAGCGGTGTCGGCGGACGACATCGCGGTCGCGCTGCAGCGTGCGCTGGACGACGCGGAACATGGGCTTGGCGGCCGCGGCCTGCGGATCGCCCCGGAACAGCTGCAGCTGATCGCCGGCGCTGCCGATGGCGACGTGCGCCGCGGACTCACGCTGCTGGAGATCGCGGCCGAGCTGGCCGGCGACAGCGCGGCGGGTGCGCAGGACAGCGAGGTGGGCACGATCACCGACGCGATCCTCGAACAGGTGCTGGCCGACCGCACCCGGCGTTTCGACAAGGGCGGCGAGCAGTTCTACGACCAGATTTCGGCGCTGCACAAATCCGTGCGCAGCTCGAACCCCGATGCGGCCCTGTACTGGCTGACGCGGATGCTCGACGGCGGCTGCGACCCGAGCTATCTGGCCCGGCGGTTGACCCGGATGGCGGTGGAGGACATCGGCCTGGCCGACCCCCGCGCGCTGCAGATGGCGATCGATGCCTGGGAGAGCTACGACCGCCTCGGCAGCCCAGAGGGCGAGCTCGCGTTCGCGCAGCTGGTGATCTATCTGGCCAGCACCGCCAAGTCCAACGCGGCCTACGTGGCCTTCAAGGCCGCCAAGCGCGACGTGGCCGAATACGGCACCCAGGAGGTGCCGCTGCACCTGCGCAACGCGCCGACCAAGCTGATGAAATCGATCGGCTACGGCAAGAATTACCGCTACGACCACGACGCCGAGGGCGGGGTGGCGCTGGAGCAGACCGGTTTCCCGGATGCGATGGGCGAACGGGTCTATTACCAGCCGGTGGAGCGGGGCATGGAGCTCAAGCTCAAGGAAAAGCTCGACCGGCTGCGCGCGGATCGCGAGCGAGCGCGCCGCAGCAAGCCGGGGCAGGGCAAAACATCCGAGTGATATATGACATTTAAAATATCGTTCAAATATATGAATAAAAAGAATAATTCAGGATCCTATCTGCGGGTTTCCCGCTGATGGCCGCGCTGTGGTGGCAACAACTGCTGCTGGTCGCCGCGGGTGGCGCGCTCGGCGCGGTGGGCCGGTTCTGGCTGGGCGGCGTGCTGTTGCGGCATCTCGGCAGCGGGTTCCCGTGGGGCACGCTCGCCGTGAATCTGGTCGGCTCGTTCGCGGCAGGTTTCATCGCGATCTGGCTGGAGGGCCGCGGCCCGTCGGCGCTGTACTGGCGCGCGTTCCTGATCGTCGGCGTGCTCGGCGCGCTGACCACCTATTCGGCGCTGATGCTGGAGTGCCTGCTGTACGCCAAATCCCAACGCAGCGGACTGATGTTCGGCTATCTCGCGATCACCCTGTTGGCCGGCCTCGCGCTGGTCTGGCTGGGTGCGCGGGTCGCGTCGGGCTTCAGGATGGATTGACGCAGAGGCGGTTCAAAGCCTCTGTCTGGGGAAACCTGTCATCCCGAACGAGGGCAAAGCCCGAGGAGGGACCTGCTTGTCGCCGGCGCCACAACAACAGCAGATCCCTCCACCCGCTGTGCGGGCGTTCGGGATGACAGTGGGCTTATCGG
>CBIHKW010000225.1:0-2757 GCA_966203835.1 uncultured Thermomonas sp. | reverse complement strand
GGGCAGCGTGGTGACCGCGCTGTCGGCAGGCGCTTCGGACATGAGCGGCTGGCTGCTGATGGGCCTGCCCGGCGCGCTTTACCTCGGCGGCGTGTCGGAAGCCTGGATCGCGCTCGGGCTGATCGTCGGTGCCTGGTGCAACTGGAAATACGTCGCCGGGCCGCTGCGCGTCTACACCGAGCGCACCCGCAACGCGCTGACCCTGCCGGATTACTTCACCCATCGTTTCGAAGACCGTCAGCGGATCCTGCGCGTATTCTCCGCGGTGGTCATTCTGGTGTTCTTCGCGGTGTATTGCGCCAGCGGCATCGTCGCGGGGGCACGGCTGTTCGAAAGCGTATTCGGAGTGCCGTATGCGCAGGCGCTGTGGTGGGGCGCGGCGGCGACGATTCTCTATACGCTGATCGGCGGCTTCCTTGCGGTGAGTTGGACCGACACCGTGCAGGCCTCGCTGATGATCTTCGCGCTGGTGTTGACCCCGATCATGGTGGTGCTGGGCAGCGGCGGCGTCGATGCCAGCCTCGCGCTGATCGAACAGACCGACCCGACCAAGCTCGACTGGTTCAAGGGTGGCACGCTGGGTTTCGTCGGCATCGTCTCGCTGCTGGCCTGGGGGCTGGGTTATTTCGGGCAGCCGCACATCCTTGCGCGTTTCATGGCTGCTGATTCGTTGACGACCATTCCCAAGGCGCGCCGGATCGGCATGACCTGGATGGTGCTCTGTCTGTTCGGCGCGATGGCGGTGGGTTTCTTCGGCAATGCCTACTTCGCGACGCATCCGGATCAGGTCGGCCCGGTCGCCGAGAATTCCGAACGCATCTTCATCCAGCTCGCGACCGTGCTGTTCAATCCGTGGGTCGCGGGCGTACTGCTGTCGGCGATTCTCGCCGCGATCATGAGCACGCTGTCGTGCCAGCTGCTGGTGTGCTCCAGCGCGCTCACCGAGGATTTCTACAAAGGCTTCGTGCGCCCGAACGCGAGCCAGCGCGAGCTGGTGTGGTTCGGCCGCACGATGGTGCTGATGGTGGCGCTGCTGGCGATCTGGATCGCACGCGATCCGGACAGCAAAGTGCTGGGTCTGGTGTCGTACGCCTGGGCCGGCTTCGGCGCCGCATTCGGCCCGGTGGTGCTGTTCTCGCTATTCTGGGGGCGCATGACCCGCAACGGTGCGTTCGCCGGCATGGTGGCCGGCGCTGTGACCGTGATCCTCTGGAAGGAAATTGCGGTCGCCCAGCACGGCAGTGAGCTGTATGAAATGGTGCCGGGCGTCATCGCCGCGTGCGTCGCGATCCTGCTGGTGAGCCGCATCGGCAAAGCGCCGTCGGATGAAGTGCAATTCCGGCACAAAGGCGTGATGGAAACACTGAAGGTTCATGGCTATTGAGTTTGTAGGAGGGGCTTCAGCCCCGATGCTCTACCGCTTCGATGATCGGTGCTGCAGTGATCGAGGCCATATTGCTCGCGGCCGCAGTCATTGGGGTCAGGGTGATCGCAACCAAAGTGCTCGGGGCTGAAGCCCCTCCTACGGGAGTTTTGGATTTTTCATGACTGCCGACACCCGCCCACTCGCCATCGCCCTGATGGGCCCGACCGCTTCGGGCAAGACCGCGCTCGCGCTGGATTGGGCGCAGCGTTTCGGCGGCGAAATCGTCAGCGTCGACTCGGCATTGGTGTATCGCGGGCTCGAGATCGGCGCAGCGAAACCTACTGCCGATGAGCTCGCGGCGGTGCCGCATCATCTGATCGATGTGCGCGACCCGTGGCAGCGCTATTCGGCGGCGGACTTCGCCAACGATGCGCGCGCTGCGGTCGAAGATATCGTTGCGCGCAGCCGCGTGCCGATCCTCGCTGGCGGCACCGGTCTGTATTTCCGCGCGCTGTTGCAGGGACTCTCGCCGATGCCAGAGGCCGATCCAGCGATGCGCGCGCAGCTCGAAGCGGAAGCCGGCGAACGCGGTTGGGCGGCGATGCATGCCGAACTTGCGCAGGTCGATGTCATCGCCGCCGCACGCATCCACGCCACCGATCCGCAGCGCATCCAGCGCGCGCTGGAGGTCTATCGGCTCAGCGGCCGGCCGATCAGCGAGTGGCAGCGCGAGTCTGCCGCCGCATCGCAGAAATTTCCGTGCCGCGTGCTGAAACTCGCGGTTTCGCCGCAGGATCGCGCGGTGCTGCATGCGCGCATCGAGCGTCGCTTCGATGCGATGCTCGATGCGGGTTTTCTCGATGAAGTGCATGCGCTGCGCGCACTACCGGAACTGCGTACGCATCCGGCGCCGCTGGATCTTCCCGCGCTGCGCGCGGTCGGCTATCGCCAGGCATGGGAGCATCTCGACGGCGCGCTTTCGGCGACCGGATTCCGCGATCGCGCGATCTTCGCCACCCGCCAACTCGCCAAACGCCAGCTCACCTGGCTGCGCGGCGGACTGGACTTGCGCTGGTTCGATCCCGCAACCGATGCCGCGCGGATGGAGACGGCGCTGCGTGGTTTTCTGACAGGCTGAACGGGACGGCCGTCGCGACGACGACTGTCGCGCGCCGGAAGATTGCGACCTTTGGCCGGCTTCCGGTTCACGCGCAGTTGTGTAACCATCGGGTGTCCGGCAGGGGACGCGGGTCGCGATGCGACCGGGCTGCCGGCAAGACCCATCATGCAGTCGTCACGATCATGTTGCATCCAATAACAAGACCCAAAGTGGGGAACACCATGTCGAAGGGGCAGTCTTTGCAGGCTCCTTTCCTGAACGCTTTCCGCCG
>CBIHKW010000224.1:0-2836 GCA_966203835.1 uncultured Thermomonas sp. | reverse complement strand
GGCAATCATCGCGAACTGGCGCTGTGGACGAGCAAACCGCACCTCCCTCCCGCACTGTATGCCCTGCTCGCGCACGACGGCACGCGCTGGGACGCCGCGCTGTACGGCGCGGCGCGCGGCGACGCGACGCTGCCCACCGCCGATGAAGTGGATCTGCGCACACTGCCCGGGCCACCCGGACAACGACACGACGTGGCCGCCGACGACATCGTGCCCGGCAGCAACAATTTCGCGGTGTCCGGCGCATTGACCGCGGACGGCCGCGCCATCGTCGCCAACGACATGCATCTGGGGCTGCGTGCGCCCGGCATCTGGTTCCGCGCGCGCCTCCGCTATCCCGACGCGCGGGCGCCCGGCGGCAAGGTCGACGTCACCGGCTTCACCCTGCCCGGCCTGCCCGCGGTGGTGGTGGGCAGCAACACCCGCGTGGCGTGGGCCTTCACCAACAGCTATGTCGACACCGCCGACTGGCGCATCGAAGCCGCGTGCGGCACGAAGAACACCGACACCAGCGGCTGCACGACACCGGCGATCCATCGCGAAACCATCCGCGTCGCCGGTGCTGCATCCGTCGCATTCGAGGTGCAGGAAACCGCATGGGGTCCGGTGCTGCACCGCGACGGCGACACGCTGTATGCGCTGCGCTGGAATGCACATCGCAACGGCGCGCTCGGTTTCGGCCTGACCGATTTCCCGGTAGCGCGCGATCTCGACCAGGCGATGGCGATGGCCGACCGCAGCGCGGTGCCGGTGCAGAACCTGATCCTCGGCGACGACAAGGGCCGCATCGCCTGGCGTCTGATCGGCCCGATCGCCTCGCGTGGCGCCGGTTGCGATGGCCACTTGCCGGTCGCGGGCACGACGACGACCCACGATTGCCCGCCATGGTCGATCGCCACCGACCGCTCGCCGAACGTGATCGATCCCGCCAGCGGCCGACTGTGGAATTCGAACAACCGTTCGGTGGATGGCGCCGCGCTGACCCAGGTCGGCGACGGCGGCTATGCCTTCGGCGCGCGCGCGCGTCAGATCCGCAACGGCCTGTTCGCCGGCAAGATTTTTTCGGAACGCGATCTGCTCGCCATCCAACTCGACGACCGCGCGGTGTTCCAGACCACCTGGCACGGGCTGCTGCGCGACACCGCCGCGCGCGCGAAATCGCCGGCGCTGATCGAACTGGCCGAGGCATCGAAACATTGGGAAGGCCGCGCCAGCATCGACTCGGTGAGCTATCGGATCGTGCGCGCATGGCGGATGGCCGTACATGCGCGCGTGGCCGAAGGGCTGACCGCACCCGCACACGCGAAGTTGGGCAAGGCGTTCGAGATGCCGGCGTTCCAGCAGTTGGAAGGCGCGGTATGGCCGCTGCTCGAACAGCGCCCGCCGCATCTGCTGTCGCGTAAATTCGCGAGTTGGGATGCGCTGCTGGAAGATGCCGCGAAAGAAGTGCGCGACGAACTGAAAGCGCAGGGCCCGCTCGCCGAACGCACCTGGGGCGAACGCAATACCGCCGCGATCTGCCATCCGTTGGCGAAGGCGATCCCGCTGGTCGGCAAGCGTCTGCTGTGCATGCCGCCGGATCAACTGTCCGGCGACGGCGGCATGCCGCGCGTGGTCGGCCCCGACTTTGGCGCATCCGAACGCATGGTGGTGTCGCCGGGCCACGAGGCCGAAGGCATCACCCACATGCCCGGCGGCCAGAGCGGCCACCCGCTGTCGCCGTTCTGGGGCGCCGGCCACGACGACTGGGTGCATGGCCGGCCGACACCGTTCCTGCCGGGCGAAACCGCCTACACCCTGAAACTCGCACCGACGCCGTAGGGCGGGCTCAAGCCCACCGCTCAGGTATTCCAGCGTGTTTCGATCATTGCGACTTCCAGTGAGAAATCCGGAAGGCAGGCTTGAGCCCGCCCTACGCTGGGGATGTGCATCCACCGATATCCAACTGCCGTATCGGTTTGCATGAGCGCTGATCGTATATCCACCATCTACGGATCGCTGCGCGCGGGCGCCAAGATCGCCGTCCTCGTGCTGCTTAGCGCGATGATGATGCCCGTGCAGTGGCTCATCCTGCGCATCGCGACCGGCCCAGCCGCCTTCTTCCTACCGCGACTCTGGCACCGCTGCCTGTGCGCCGCGTTCGGAATCGAAGCCGAAATCGTCGGCCGCCCGCGCGATCTCGCGCGCACGCTGTACGTCGGCAATCACATCTCGCATTTCGACATCCTGCTGCTGGGCAGCCTGCTGGATGCGCGTTTCATCGCCAAGAACGACATGGAACGCTGGCCGGGCATGCGTTTCGTGGGCGGCCTCGGGCAAACCCTGTTCATCAGTCGCCGCGCACGCGACGCGACGCATGTGGCAGCCAGCATCGCCGAACAGATGCAGTCGAACAATAATCTGATCCTGTTCGCGGAGGGCACGACGTCCTCCGGCGAGGAAGTGGCACCCTTCAAATCCAGCCTGTTTTCGCTGTTCATGGGCGGAGAAGGCAACGGCGACGCATGGACCATGCAGCCGTTCACGCTCGACATCGTTGCCGTCGATGGCCGCGCACTGTCGTCAGGCGGCGCGCGCGACGACTACGCCTTCTACGGCGAGATGGATGCCGGCGCGCATGTTCAACGCTTCCTGCGCCTGTCCGGCGCGCGCGTGCGCGTGGTGTTCCACGCGCCGATCAGCATTGCGCCGGAGATCGACCGCAAGACCCTCGCCGCGCAATTGCATACTGTGGTGGCTTCAGGGCTTACGTAGGGGGGGCGAAACCCCGCCGGTGGGTCGGTTGGGTTCATTGTGGTAAAATCAATGATGCGCGATAAAACAAGACGGCCGGGGT
>CBIHKW010000223.1:0-2960 GCA_966203835.1 uncultured Thermomonas sp. | reverse complement strand
CGAGGTAATGATCGACGCGATAGACGCGATCCTCGTCGAAGCTGCGGGTCACGCCATCGTTGATGGCGATGGCTTCGAGCAGATCGTGGCCGATGGGCTTCTCGAGCATCACCCGGGTGCCGGGTCCGGCCAGGCCGTGCCGCGCCAGCGCTGCGCAGGCCTGTCCGTAGAACTTCGGCGAGGTGCTGAGGTGATAGACGATGTCGCCGCTGCGCAGAGCGGAAATACGTTCGGCCAGCGCGGCCATCGAAGCATCATCGTCGAGCGACGCGGGCTGGTACTGCACGCGCGCCAGCAGGGACTGCAGGGTGGCGTCGTTGCGCTGTTCGGAAGGCACGAAACGGGCGATGGCGTCGGCGACGAAGGCGCGGAAGGCATCGTCGTCGAGCGTGCTGCGGGCGGTGCCGAGAATGCGCATCGACGCGGGCAGCAGGCCATCGCTGTGCAGTCCGTACAGCGAGGGCAACAACATGCGCTGGGCGAGGTCGCCGGTGGCGCCGAAGATCGTCAACAGGGAAGCGGGAGTGGATGCGGTCACATGCGTGGTCATCGGGTCGAATGCGCAAGCGTAATGGGGCCGGCATATGCGGCGCGATGCATACGATTGCACCGCAGCGATGCGCGCATGCGATCGCTGCGGCTCGAATCCGTCGTGTCGCGCATGCGCTTACGCGGCTTGCGCGCACGGTCGCACGCGAACGCGCCGCGGAGGAGCGCGAGAAAGTTATTGACGCGATGCAACATGGATAATCGCAAGTAAAATCATGATGTTAGTGTCATCTTTTACCTCAAGATGACAACGCTGTCAATTGGACGTAGAGTTGCGGCGCCGTGGCGGGCACGCGATGCAGGGGGCTGGTGTCGCGCCACGGCTGGCCAAGCAAAAGCCAAGTCAAAGCCGTTCCAACCCCACTCGACAAAGCGTCGTAGACGCAGGGAGAAGTTGAAGATGCATCGCATACGCACATGGTTAACCGGTCTGGTCGTGCTACTGACCGCATTCGGGTTCCAGGCCCGCGCTCAGTCCACGGATTACAGCCGGGGCGTCGACGTCAGCGGTTCCACCGCAGTGATCTGGTTCAAGGCGAACGTCGCCGTTCAATGGGTCGATCTGCATTACAACCTGGCGAATACCGGGCAGCAGAATTTCAGGATGTCCTACAACGGCGGCAGCGCCCGCTACGAGAAATCGATCAGCCCGGTCAGCACCGGGCAGGCTTTAAGTTATTCCTTCACCTACGGCGATCCTGGCCGCGACACGCCGTGGTTCAGCACGACGATCGGCGGCGGCACCACGCCCACGGGTCGCGTGTGTTTCTACGAGAACGCCAACTACGGCGGCGCCAGCCTGTGCGCGGACGCAGATTCTAGCTGGATCGGCACCGCATGGAACGACCGCGCCTCGTCGGTGAAAGTGCAGGCCGGCTACGAAGCGCAGCTGTACCGCGACGTGAACTACGGTGGCGGCTTCATTACGGTGACCGGCGATGTGCCGGACCTGGGGGCGCGCGGCTTCAACGACCAGACGTCATCGTTCAAAGTCGCGCCGACCAGCACCGGTGGCACGTGGAACGAGCGGACGACCTTCGTTGTCCAGAACCTCACCCGCGGTCGCTGGGCGAACAACAACGTGTACTACGCGATCATCGGCAAGAGCTGGCAGACCGGCCAGTTCGTGTGGATCAACGCGGCGGGACAGCAGATTCCGATGTCGGACGCCGACAACGGCGCGCTGGTGAAGAACGGCGAGCGCTACAGCAATTATTTCCATCGCGTATCCGATCTGCCGGCGGTGACCATCGCGCCGATCAACTCGGCTCGCATCCTGATGTCGGTCGGCAGCCCGATGTACATCAAGGTCGTGCGCGACGGCAACGGCAACATCGGCTACGCCGGTGCGAACATCGAGAACCCGAGCGATCCGAATCTCGATGTCTACTTCGATTTCGGCGAAATGGCGATTCTGCCGAAGACTGCGCCGAATCCGGGCATCTACGTCAACACCACGCGCGTGGATCACTTCGGTTTCCCGCTGCGGCTGCGCGTGCAGGGTCTGAACGGTTACGACCGCACCGTCGGCGAGCGCGTCGATACGATCACCCGTGACGATGTGATCTCGCGTTTCGTCGCGCGCGTGCCGACGCCGTTCAAGCAGCTGGGACAGGCGCCGCATACGCCGCTGCGCGTCGTCGCGCCGGCGCACGGCAACTTCGGCACCGGCAAGCCGAACGCCGGTTATCTGCAGCCGTATATCGATCAGGTGTGGGCGCGCTACCGCAACGAAGACCTGGTGTTCACGCTGCCGAATCTCGGCACGTTCCGCGGCCGGATCAGCGGCGACAGCTTCCGCTTCACCGGCGGCAACCAGAACGGTACGTTCTTCATCAACGGCAAGCCGGACACGCAGATGGTGTTCCTCGGCAACGGGCTGCTGAACGACGCGCGCAACGCGGCGCCGCAGGACATCGGCACGCAGTTGCAGATCCAGGCGCAGGTGGCTGCGGCGCTCAATCGTCATGTGATCGAGACGCCCGCGAACTGGTACAACCGCAATGCGTTCTATCCGGCCGGTTCGCTGTCGAACTGGTACGCGAAGTTCTGGCACGACAGCGATATCGCCTACGATTTCCTCGCTTACGGGTTCTCGTACGACGATGTGGGCGATCACAGTCCGTCGCTGTATACGACGGCGCCGACGACGGTGACCTACAGCATCGGTTGGTGATGCTTCGGTCTCCATTGATGCATCGATGTTGAAATAAAGGGGGGGCGTGCATGGCACGCCCCTTTTTATATTCGGCCATGGATTTGTGCCGAGAGTGCATGCTGTCCGTCGCTTCGTAGTGCGATAAATGCCGGTTAATTCAGTGTTTGCAGGAATGCCTGGAATCTTTTCCGCGCTGGGGCGCGGGTCACTTTCTTTGTCGCAAAGAAAGTAAGGCGGATTCAATTGGTCGATG
>CBIHKW010000222.1:0-3086 GCA_966203835.1 uncultured Thermomonas sp. | reverse complement strand
CTGCATCGCGGCGTCAACGAAGGTTTCAGCGGCGGCGAGAAGAAGCGCAACGAGATCTTCCAGCTCGCGGTGTTGGAGCCGAAGCTCGCGATCCTCGACGAAACCGACTCCGGCCTCGATATCGACGCGCTGAAAGCGGTCGCCGACGGCGTGAACGCGTTGCGCAGCCCGGATCGCGCGTTCGTGGTCATCACCCACTACCAGCGGCTGCTCGATTACATCAAACCGGACGTCGTGCATGTACTCGCCGACGGCCGCATCGTCGAAACCGGCGGCCCGGAGCTGGCGCTGGAACTGGAAGAACACGGCTATGCGTGGATCAAGGATCGCGTGACGCCGGAGTCGGCGGCACGATGAGCGCATTGCTCGATTCGTTCGCGGCCGCATTCGACGGCCTCGCCCAGCGCGACGCCGCGGAGCTGGGCCCGCACCGGCGCCTGGCGCTGGACGCTGCGATGCGCGACGGCCTGCCCGGTCCGCGCAGCGAGGCCTGGAAATACACGTCCCTGCGTACGCTCGAGCGCCGTGCGTTCGCATCGCCGGCGCCGCAGGAGATCGATGCGGCCGCGTTGGATGCTGTGCTCGCCGATGTGCCGTTTCCGCGCATGGTCTTTGTCGACGGCCGCCATGACGCCGCACGCAGCAACGTCTCCGCAATCGTGATGCCGGGCATCGAGGTGCAACCGCTGTCGCAGGTGCTGCGCGAAGGGCAACCACGCGACGCGAATTTCCTCGGCCGCCATTTCGAGGGGGCGGACGAAGTATTCGCCAACCTCAACGCGGCGCTCGCCGAGGAAGGCGCTGTGATTCGCCTGGATAGCGAATGCGCCGATGTCTTTCCGCTGCATCTGGTCTTCATCGCCAGCGGTCGGCAGCCCGACACGGCCGTACACATGCGCCATTTCATCGACATGCGCATGCACAGCATGCTGACCGTGATCGAGCATCATCTTGCACTGGGCGAACATCGCGGCCTGTCCAACCACGTCTTCCACATGCACGTCGGCGAAGGCGCCCGGCTCGCACATGTGCGCGTCCAGAGCGAAGCCGCGGGCGCCACCCTGATCGCCCGCAGCGACGCCGTGCTCGCGCGCCGGGCGCGGTACGACCGCCTCGACCTCGAACTCGGCGCCGCGCTCTCGCGCCACGAGCTGAATGTCCGCCTCGAAGGCGACTTGGCGCGCCTCGCCGCGGCCGGCGTGCTCTTCGCCGACGGCAAACGTCACGTCGACACCCGTCTGGGCATCGACCATATCGCCTTCGATACGACCTGCGACCTGTTCTGGCGCGGGCTCGCCACCGACCGCGGCCGCGCCTCGTTCCACGGCGGCATCGTCATCCGCGAAGGCGCGGACGGCAGCAATGCCAATCTGTCGAACAAGAATCTGCTGCTGTCTTCGCAGGCCGAAATCGACACCCAGCCGGTGCTGGTCATCCATGCCGATGAAGTGCAGGCGGCGCACGGCGCCACCGTCGGCCAGCTCGATCCGACGGCGCTGTTCTATCTGCGCTCGCGCGGACTGCCCGAAGCCGAGGCGCGCGCGCTGCTGACCGCCGCGTTCTGCCGCGAAGCATTGAACGTCGTCGCCGCGGGAACGCTGCGCGACACGCTGACCGCGATGCTCGACGCCCGTCTCGCAGGAGCGACCGGGACATGAATACGCAGGGCAACGACCTGAAGAGCACCGACTTGAAGAGCGCCGACTCGAAAAGCGTCGACTGGAACGCGATCCGCGCCGACTTTCCACTGCTGACCCGCGAAGTCCACGGCAAACCGCTGATCTATCTCGATTCCGCCAACACCGGGCAGAAGCCAGCGAAGGTCATCGAAAAAGTCGACGATTTCTTCCGTCGCCACAACGCCAACGTCAGCCGCGCGGTGCATGCGCTCGGCACCGAGGCGACCGAGGCCTATGAAACGTCGCGGACGAAGCTTGCCGCTTTCCTCGGCGCGCATCGCGACGAACTGGTGCTGTGCAGCGGCACCACGTTCGCGATCAACCTCGTGGCGTATTCGTGGGCGCTGCCGCGACTGAAGGCCGGCGACGCGATCCTGCTCAGCCGCATGGAGCATCACGCCAACATCGTGCCGTGGCAGCTCGTCGCCGAACGCACCGGCGCGATAATCAAGGTCGCCGATATCCGCGAAGACGGCACGCTCGACCTCGACGCGCTGTACGCCGCGATGACGCCGGACGTGAAGATCATCGGCGTCACCCACGTCAGCAACGTGCTGGGCACGGTCAATCCGATACGCGAGATCTGCCGCGAAGCGCGACGTCGCGGCATCGTCAGCGTGATCGACGGTTCGCAGGCCGCGCCGCATCGCACGCTCGACGTGCCTGCACTCGGCTGCGATTTCTACGCGATCACCGGCCACAAGATGTGCGGCCCGACCGGCACCGGCGCGCTCTGGGCGCGGCGCGAACACATCGCCGCGATGCCGCCGTTCCTCGGCGGCGGCGAAATGATCAAGGAAGTGCGCTTCGAAGGCACGACCTTCAACGACGGTCCTCATCGTTTCGAAGCGGGCACGCCGAACATCGCCGGCCACATCGGCCTCGGCGCGGCGGTCGATTACCTGTCCGCGATCGGCATGGACGCGATCGAAGCGCGCGAAGCCGAACTGCTGGCGCACGCCACGGAAGAACTGCAGCGCATCGAAGGCCTGCGCATCCTCGGCAGCGCGCCGGAGAAAGCCGCGGTGATCAGTTTCCTGGTCGACGGCGCGCACGCGCACGATCTCGCGACGCTGCTCGATCTGGAAGGCGTCGCGGTGCGCTCCGGCCACCACTGCGCGCATCCGTTGATGCGCTTCTACGGCGTCGCCGCGACCTGCCGCGCCTCGTTCGCGTTCTACAACACGCACGAGGAAATCGAACGCTTCATCGCCGCCCTCGTCAAAGTCCGTCGTCTGCTCGGCTGATCGCCGCGCAGAAGTCATCGCTCGTTGAAGGAATGGCCTTTTCAACCATCATGCCGACCGTCATGCTCAGTTTCCGCACCGCTACCCACGACGATATCCCGGCGCTGATCGCGCTGGTCACCGCCGCGTATCGCGGCGATGCCAGCCGCCAGGGCTGGAC
>CBIHKW010000221.1:0-3218 GCA_966203835.1 uncultured Thermomonas sp. | reverse complement strand
ACCATCCAGCTCGGCGATTCGCCGCTGGCGCAGTTGCACATGCTGGTACGCCCGAGCAAGGGCGAAGCGGTCGACATCGACGCTACACAGATCGATGCCAAGCTGTCCGCGATCGTCCGCAACTGGCAGGACGACCTGCGCGAAAAACTGGTCTCCCGTCACGGCGAAGAGCAGGGCCTGGTGCTCGCCAGTCGTTACGGCCGCGCGCTGCCGGCCGGCTACATCGAGAAAGTCTCGTCCGCGGTCGCCGCCGATGATGTCGAACAGCTCGCATCGCTCACGTCCGACAACGATCTGCGTCTGAGTCTGTGTCGCGATCAGGAAGGCGGTCTGCGCTTCAAGTTCTACCGGTTGAACGATGATATTCCGCTGTCCGACGCGCTGCCGATGATGGAAAACATGGGCCTGCGCGTGATCTCCGAACATCCGTATCGGGTGGCGGTGGATGGTCGCGTCGCCTTCATCCAGGATTTCGAAGTGGAAGTCGGCCGCGGCGATCTCAACGTCGACGACTTCGACGACACCTTCGAAGATGCGTTCGGCCAGATCTGGCGTGGCAATGCCGAGAACGACGGCTTCAATCGCCTGATCCTCGCCGCGAATCTGTCGTGGCGCCAGGTCGCGATGCTGCGCGCCTACTGCAAATATCTGCTGCAGGTCGGCGTGCCGTTCTCGCAGACCTACGTCGAAGAGACCTTCACGCGCTACCCGATCCTCGCCCGTTTGTTGACCGAACTGTTCGAAGCGCGCTTCGACCCGGCGACCGGCAGCGAGAGCAAGGTCGACATCAAGACCGGCATGGATCAGTTCCGCCGTCAGCTCTCGGTGCTGGCCGGCAACGACGCGGCGATGCTGGCTGCGGTCGAACCGGTGATCGCGGCGCGTTCCGCGAAGCGCGAGGCCCAGATCGACGCCACGCGCCAGGCGATCAAGGCGCTGCTGGACCGCGTGTCCAGTCTCGACGAAGACCGCATTCTCCGCAGTTTCGTCAGCGTGATCGAAGCGACGCTGCGCACCAACTACTACATCCGCTACCGCAGCGGCCGCTACAAGGACGGCCTGCGCGCCGACGGCGGCCCGGCCGATTACCTCAGCTTCAAGTTCGATCCGTCGAAGGTGCCGGACCTGCCGAAGCCGCGGCCTTACCGCGAAATCTTCGTCTGTGGACCGCGCGTCGAAGGCGTGCATCTGCGCTTCGGCCCGGTGGCGCGCGGCGGTCTGCGCTGGTCGGATCGCCGCGAAGACTTCCGCACCGAAGTGCTGGGTCTGGTCAAGGCGCAGATGGTGAAGAACACCGTGATCGTGCCGGTGGGCTCGAAGGGCGGTTTCTTCTGCAAGCAGTTGCCCGATCCGTCGGTGGACCGCGACGCCTGGTTCAACGAAGGCGTGGCCTGCTACAAACGTTTCATCAACGGTCTGCTCGACATCACCGACAACATTTCGACCAGCGGCAAGATCGTGGCGCCTGACGAAGTGGTGCGTCACGACGGCGATGATCCGTATCTGGTCGTTGCGGCCGACAAAGGCACGGCCACGTTCTCCGACATCGCCAACGGCATCGCCAACGCGCACGGTTTCTGGCTCGACGATGCCTTCGCGTCCGGCGGCTCGGTCGGTTACGACCACAAGGGCATGGGCATCACCGCGCGCGGCGGCTGGGAATCGGTCATGCGCCATTTCCGCGCGCTGGGCCGCGATTCGCAGACCGAGGATTTCACCTGCGTCGGCATCGGCGACATGTCCGGCGACGTGTTCGGCAACGGCATGCTGCTGTCGAAACACATTCGCCTGCTGGCCGCATTCGACCACCGCCACATCTTCCTCGACCCGAATCCGGACTCGGCGATCTCGTTCAAGGAACGCGACCGCATGTTCAAGCTGCCGCGTTCGAGCTGGGCCGATTACGATGCGTCGCTGATCAGCAAGGGCGGCGGTATTTTCCCGCGTTCGGCCAAAGCGATTCCGCTGTCGCCGGAAATCAAGGCGGTGCTCGGCATCGAGTCCGACGCGGCTTCGATGAGCCCGATGGAGCTGATGAATGCGATCCTGAAGGCGCCGGTCGATCTGCTGTGGAACGGCGGTATCGGCGTCTACGTCAAGGCCGCGAGCGAGACCCATGCCGACGCCGGCGATCGCGCCAACAACGGTCTGCGCGTCAACGGTGGGGAACTGCGCTGCAAGATGGTGGGCGAGGGCGGCAACCTCGGCCTGACCCAGCTGGGCCGCATCGAAGCGGCGCTGAACGGCGTGCTGCTCAACACCGATTTCATCGACAACTCGGCGGGCGTGGATACGTCCGATCACGAGGTCAACATCAAGATCCTGCTCAACGGCGAGGTGCAGCGCAAGAAGCTGACCATGCCCGAGCGCAACAAGCTGCTGGCATCGATGACCGATGAAGTCGCGGCGCTGGTGTTGAACGACAACTACCGCCAGAACCAGGCCTTGAGCCTGATGCAGCGCATGAGTCTGTCGCGTCTGGGTTCCAAACAGCACTTCATCCGCACGCTGGAATCGCAGGGTCTGCTCGACCGGCAGATCGAATTCCTGCCCAGCGACGCCGAAATCGCCGATCGCAAGGCCCGCCGCATCGGTCTGACCCGACCGGAACTGTCGGTGCTGCTGTCGTATTCGAAGATCGTGCTGTTCCAGCAATTGCTCGATTCCGACGTGCCGGAAGATCCGTACCTGTCGAAAGAACTGGTGCGATATTTCCCGGCGCCGCTGCAGAAGAAATACGCGAAGGCGATGGAACAGCACCGCCTGAAGCGCGAGATCATCGCCACCGCGGTGACCAATTCGATGGTCAACCGCATGGGCGCGACCTTCACCCTGCGCATGACCGAGGACACCGGCCGCAGTCCGGGCGAAGTCGCGAAAGCCTTCACCATCACCCGCGAGACCTTGGACGCGCGCGAGCTGTGGACGCAGATCGATGCGCTCGGCGGCAAGGTGCCGGAGTCGGTGCAGGTCGACGCGCTGCAGGTGATCTGGTCGCTGCAGCGTTCGATGACGCGCTGGCTGTTGTCGCGCCCCGGTCCGATTCCGGGCATCGCCACGGCGGTCGAGCGTTATCACAATGGCTTCCGCGAGATCCGCGCCGGTTCGGGCATCCTGCCGGCGACGATGCGTCCGACCTACGACGCCAGTTATGCCGACTGGAAGGCCAAGGGGCTGCCGGAAGCGCTGGCCAGACAGCTGGCGGCGCTGCCGTACCT
>CBIHKW010000220.1:0-3274 GCA_966203835.1 uncultured Thermomonas sp. | reverse complement strand
CCGCCCAGGATGTAATCGTCGAAACTGCGCGTCGAGCGCCAAGCCCACAGGCCGATCAGGATCATCGCGATCAGGTAGATGCCGAAGGTGATGAGCAGAGGTTGGCCAGCGGTCATGTCGAGGTCCGGGATCGTTGCGGATGGCGCGCAGCATACCCCGGCGGGCGGCGGCGGCGATGTCGCAGCGCAGCGCCGGACGGGTCCGCGGGGCGCTTTACCCGCACGATGGCGTCCGCGTAAAGTCGCGGAGCCCATTCCCGGGTCATCGCGATTCCACTCATGCGCAAAATCATCGCCGTCTTCGCATTCGCCCTGACAGGCATCATCGCTTCCGGCGACGTCCTCGCCGGCATTCTGGCCCGCCAGCAACTGGCCACACCGCTGGCGCCGGACATGCAGAGCAACCTCTCCATCCCGATGCCGCCCGGGGTCGATCCGAGCCAACCGATCTGGGTGTCGTATCGCACGCTGGCCCTGTCGGCCGATGCGGCGCCGAGCGGCGAGATCGTGCTCGACGGCAGCTTCGAAGGCGTCGCGACGCCGCTCAATGCATCCATCGCGACATTCACGCCCGACGCGATGACGATCTCGACATCGTCCGGAACCATCCAGCAACAGTTCGAAGCCCAGTACGGCAAACGAAGCCCGCAGGAATTGCAGGCGCTGATGGGCGCGGAACTCTACGCCGCCTATGAAGCCACCAACGCCGGCAACGGCCGCATCCTCGACGGCACGATCGTGAAAACCCTGCCCGCACTCGGGAAGACCGAAGGCACCCTGCTGGTGTCGGTGGAACGCGCCAGCGGACTCCAGCCCGTCGGCGTGTTCGTCACCGTGGGCCAGGGCGAGATCCCGGCCGAGATGAAACCCGTCGAAAGCGGCGGCCCATCGTTCGCCTACGCACTGGGGCGCATCTTCGGCTTCGCCCTCCTGCTCGGGCTGCTCTACTGGTTCTTCATCGCTCGCCACAAGCGCTGAAGGCGCGTTGCGGGGCGCAGTCCGAACATCACCGGTCGTTCTCGACCGGTGATGTCATCCGGTCAGTCTTCGTCCGGCCAGCGGATCGCGGGTGCGGACGATGCGCCGGCACGCGGGTCGCGCGGGACAGGCACTTCGTTCACTGCGTTCCACACTTTCAGCGCATCCACCGTCGCGGCCACATCATGCACGCGCAGCAGCTTCGCGCCGCGCTGCGCGGCGATGACATGCGCGGCGACCGAACCGTGGATGCGTGCGTGCGGGTCGCTTCGGCCGGTCAATTCGCCGATGGTCCGCTTGCGCGACAACCCGGCCAGCACCGGTACGCCGAGGTCGGCGAAGCGGTCGAGCCGCGCGAGCAGCGCGAGGTTGTGCGCGGTGGTCTTGCCGAATCCGAAACCGGGATCGACGACGATCTTCTTCTTGGAGAGGCCGGCCATTTCCGCCGAGAAAATGCGTTCGGCCAGGAAACGATGCACGTCGGCGACCACGTCGTCGTAATCCGGCGCCGCCTGCATCGATCGCGGCTCGCCCTGCATGTGCATCAACACCACCGGCACGCCGAGCACAGCTGCGGCATCCAGCGCGCCGTCGCGACGCAGCGCGTAGACATCGTTGATCATGCCGGCGCCGGCGGCGACCGCCGCGCGCATCACATCGGGTTTGGAAGTGTCGATACTGATCGGCAGCGCGGTTTCTTTCGCGAGGCGTTCTATCACCGGGATCACCCGGCGCAGCTCTTCCTCCAGCGACACCTCGTCCGCGCCCGGACGGGTGGATTCGCCGCCGATATCGAGGATGTCCGCACCCTCCTCCACCAGGCGCAGCGCGTGCATCACAGCAGCATCGACGCTCGCGTGCTCGCCGCCGTCGGAGAACGAATCGGGCGTGACGTTGACGATGCCCATCACCCTTGGGCGGTCGAGCACGAGGATGCGGCCGTTGCAATCGAGCGAGGGCGAGATATCGAACATCGGAGATTCCAGAACGGAAAAGGCCAGAGCGGACTCTGGCCTTTCCGGGGTTGCGGGGCAACTCGTCTCAGGCGCTGGTCTGAGGGTCGCCCAGACTCACCGCAGGCGGCGTCGGCGGATCGGACGGGGTGGACTCCGGCTTCTTGATCCAGCCCACGGGCGGCGTCGGCGCACGTCCCGCCATGATGTCCTTCACCTGCTCCGCGTCGATCGTTTCCCACTCCATCAACGCAGTGGTCATCGCTTCGACGATATCGCGCTTGCTCTCGAGGATCTGCCGCGCAACCTCGTACTGTTCGTCGAGGATGCGGCGGATCTCGGCGTCGACCTTCTGCTGCGTCGCCTCCGAGATGGTCTTGTTCTGCAGACCGAAACCCGACTCCTTGTCGTCGGCGTAGACCATCGTGCCCAGCGCATCGGACATGCCGTAGCGGGTCACCATCGCGCGGGCCAGCTTGGTCGCGCGTTCGAAGTCGTTCGACGCGCCGGTCGATACCTCGCCGACGAAAATCTCCTCGGCAAGCCGACCGCCGAACAGGATCGACAGTTCTTCCAGCATCTTGTCCTTGTACATGCTGAACTGGTCGTGCTCGGGCAACTGCCAGGTGACGCCAAGCGCCCAGCCGCGCGGCATGATCGTGACCTTGTGTACCGGATCCGCCTTCGGCAGCGACATCGCGACCACCGCGTGACCGGACTCGTGGTAAGCGGTCTTGCGACGATCCTCATCGCGCAGCACCATGCTGCGACGCTCCGGACCCATGTGGATCTTGTCCTTTGCGTCTTCGAAGTCCTGCATCTCCACTTCGCGCTTGTTGCGGCGCGCGGCGAACAATGCGGCTTCGTTGATCAGGTTGGCCAGATCGGCGCCCGAGAAACCCGGCGTACCGCGGGCCAACAGGTCCGGCCGCACGTCGTCGCTGAGCGGCACTTTGCGCATGTGGACGCGCAGGATCTGCTCGCGGCCCTTGATGTCGGGCAAGCCCACCATGACCTGCCGGTCGAAACGACCGGGGCGCAGCAAGGCCTTGTCGAGCACGTCCGGACGGTTGGTCGCGGCGATCACGATCACGCCTTCGCCGCCTTCGAAACCATCCATCTCCACCAGCATCTGGTTGAGAGTCTGCTCGCGCTCGTCGTGCCCACCGCCCATGCCGGAACCGCGATGACGGCCCACGGCGTCGATTTCGTCGATGAAGATGATGCAGGGCGCGTGCTTCTTGGCCTGCTCGAACATGTCGCGGACGCGGCTGGCGCCGACGCCGACGAACATTTCCACGAAATCGGAACCCGAGATGCTGAAGAACGGCACCCGCGCTTCGC
>CBIHKW010000219.1:0-3365 GCA_966203835.1 uncultured Thermomonas sp. | reverse complement strand
GCGCAGTGCTGGGACTTCACTTCACGGCCCGGGGCGGTGGCGCCGACCAGATGGGTGATCAGGTTGATGTCTTCGGGCGCGCCGGCGCGCACGTTGGGAATGTCGTCGGCGGTGATCGGCGGATAGTGGATCGCGCGCAGGATCGAATTGCCGGAGTCGGTCTTGTCGGCGAAATAGCTTTCCGGCAGACCGAGGTGCAGCGCGAGCGCCGACAGCACCCGCGAGCCCAGCGCGTCCAGCGCCTGGTACAGCGCGTAGCCGCGCGCGCGCATGTCGGGGGTTTCTTCCGGCCACAGGTTCGCCGGCATCACTTCCCGATAGCCGGAATCGTCCGGAATCTCGCGACCGATGTGCCAGAACTCCTTGAGATCGAAATGCTTGGAATCCTTCGCGGTTTCCACGCCGAACGCGGTGTAGCCGCGGGCGCCGCCGGTGCCGGGCAGGTGGTAGCCCATCTTGGTGTCGGTGGGCAGCGCGAAAAAACGCACGAAGGTGTCGTAGGCGCCGTCGATCAGATCCTGCGGAATGCCGTGGCCGCGGATGCCGGCGAAACCCCATTCGCGGTAGGCCGCGCCGAGTTCGGCGACGAAGGCCTCGCGATCAGTGTCGTAGCGGCGGATGTCGAGGGTCGGGATGTACGGAGCGGAAGCCTGGGTCATGTCGTTCTATCGTCCTGGAATACTGCGTCAAGATTACCGCTGCCGGGCCGGCATGGGCGATGCGGAATTCTGGCCGCGGACGGGCAGGCCGTCCTTGATCGCGATCAAAACACCAACAAAACCATCGATCAAACCGCGGCGCGCACCGCTTCGGCCAGCCGGTCGAGCGTGGATTGCATCAGTTGGGCGTCGTCGGCCTCGACCGTCACCCGCACCACCGGTTCGGTGCCGGAGGGGCGGAGGAAAGCGCGGCCCCTGCCCTGCACCGCCGCCTGGGCCTCGGCCAGCGCCGCTTTCACGCTGTCGGCCTCGGCCGGCTTGCTGCCCGCGGCCACTTTCACGTTCACGGTCTTCTGCGGCACCTTGCCGAAGCCGGCCAGCACCTGCTGCAGGCTCAGGCCGCGGCGGCGCAGCACTTCCAGCACCTGCAGGGCGCTGATGATGCCGTCGCCGGAGCTGACCCGGTCCAGACACAGCAGATGGCCGGAGGTTTCGCCGCCCAGCATCCCGGCGTGTTCCAGCAGCGCCTGATGGACATAGCGGTCGCCGACCTTGGTGCGCATGAACGGGATATCACGTTCGCCGAAAGCGCGCTCCAGACCGTAATTGGTCATCAGCGTACCGACCACCGGGCCGCGCAGGCGCCCGCTGGCCTGCCAATCGGTGGCGAGCACGAACAGCAGATCGTCGCCATCGCGGACGATGCCGTCGCTGTCGACGAACAGCAGCCGGTCGCCGTCGCCGTCGAAGGCGATGCCGAGGTCGGCGCCGATGGCCAGCACGCGCGCGACCAGGGTGTCCGGATGGGTGGAACCCACGCCGTCGTTGATGTTCACGCCGTTGGGATCGACGCCGATGGCCTCGACCTGGGCGCCGAGTTCGCGCAGCACCAGCGGGCCGATCTGGTAGGTCGCGCCGTGGGCGCAGTCGACCACGATCTTCATGCCGCCCAGATCGAAACGCCGCGGCACCGAGCTTTTGCAGGCTTCGACATAGCGGCCGATGGTGTCGCGCGTGCGCACGGCTTTGCCGAGCTGCTCGGACGACACCGTGCTGAACGGTTTTTCGAGCGCGGCCTCGATCGCCAGTTCGGTGGCGTCGTCGAGTTTCTCGCCCTCGGCCGAGAAGAACTTGATGCCGTTGTCGTAGTGCGGGTTATGCGAGGCGCTGATGACGATGCCACCGTCGGCGCCGAGCGAACGGGTGAGGTGCGACACCGCCGGCGTGGGCATCGGGCCCATCAATTGCACGTCGACGCCAGCCGCGACCAGCCCGGCCTCCAGCGCGGCCTCGAACATGTAGTTCGAGATCCGGGTGTCCTTGCCGATCACCACCATCGGCTTGCGCCACTCGCCGCCGTGCTTTTCGTCGATATGACGCACCGCCGCGCGCAGCGCGTGGCCGTAGGCGTTGCCGAGGCGCAGCACGAAGTCAGCCGAGATCGCGCCCTCGCCGACCCTGCCGCGGATGCCGTCGGTGCCGAAGTATTTTCTTGCCATGCTTGTCTGGAACTCCCGGGTCGCTTTTCTTTCATGATGTACATCGTGCGTACCGGCCGACCGCACTGCTCAACCGTAACTGCCTGGACCAGCTGATATGTTCGGATCAGCTGATCCAGAGCATGAACGCATTTTCCACGCGCCATTGGCCATCGGTGCGGATCAGGCGAAACAGGTAGCCGGAACCGCACAGGCCGCCGCATCGATGCTCGGTGTAGATCAGGGCGGATCGTCCGTCGTTCGACACGACCGCGCGAGTGAGGCGCAGCACACCGGCCGTATCCGGGTAGCGGGCATAAAAATCGTACCAAGGACCGTTTCCCAACGACTGTTGCAGTTCCGTTTCGGTCGTGGCGATCGCACGTTCGACCTGCGGCAAAGGCAAGCGCTGCTCTTTCGAATTGGCAGCAACCAACGCTGATCTGAAATCGGCGGGCAGCTCGGGGCTGGGCTGGAAATCGAGATCGAACGTCTTCGAGCGGATGCTGTCGCTTGGCAGCAGCATGGTCTTACCGCAATCCGCGCCAAGCGATGCCGGCGCACGTTCTTCCAAACAGAATTGCATGGCTTCCACGGCGACGAGCAACGGCCGGAGAGGTTGCGGCTCGAACGACTCACCGGGCTCCGGGGGCGGCGACGGAACGCCTTCGAATCGCTCGTCGTCCAACAGGACCGCCACGATCGCTCGCTGCTCCGCATCCGTCGCCACCCGTGACGGGAATGGCGGCGGACTCCTGTCCGGCGGCTTCGACAGCCACAGCGATAACCCCAATGCCGCAGAGACCACGCCCGCAAGCAGGCCGCTGATCAGAGCGATGCGAATCCAGCGCAATGTCGCCGTGCCCGCTTCAGCCTTCCGCCACCAACTCGTCTTCCGGCATCGGCTGGCGCATCAGCATCGCGACCAGATGGGCGATGCGTTCGCGCAGTTCGCGGCGGTCGCAGATCTGGTCGATGGCGCCGTGGTCGAGCAGGAATTCGGGGCGCTGGAAGCCTTCCGGCAGGGTTTCGCGCACGGTCTGTTCGATCACGCGCGGGCCGGCGAAACCGATCAGCGCGCCGGGTTCGGCCATATTGATGTCGCCCAGCATCGCGAACGAGGCGGAGACGCCGCCGGTGGTCGGATGGGTCATCACCGAGATGTACGGCAGCCCGGCCGCGCGCAGGCGACCGAGGGCGGCCGAGGTCTTGGCCATCTGCATCAGCG
>CBIHKW010000218.1:0-3429 GCA_966203835.1 uncultured Thermomonas sp. | reverse complement strand
CCGCTCGACCTCGCCGCCATGCTCGACACCAAGACCGATTTCAACGCCTTTCCCGATGCAGACGGCCATTTCGACCGCTTCGGCGGCCGTTTCGTCGCCGAAACCCTGATCGGCCCGCTGCAGGAACTCGCCGCGGCCTACGACACCGCGCGAGTCGACCCGGCGTTCATCGCCGAATTCGATCGCGACCTGAAGCATTACGTCGGCCGCCCCAGCCCGATCTATCACGCCGAGCGGCTCAGCGCGAAAGTCGGCGGCGCGCGGATCCTGCTCAAGCGCGAAGACCTGAATCACACCGGCGCGCACAAGATCAACAACACCATCGGCCAGGCGCTGCTCGCCAGCCGCATGGGCAAGCCGCGGATCATCGCCGAGACCGGTGCCGGCCAGCACGGCGTGGCCAGCGCCACGGTCGCCGCGCGGCTGGGGCTGGAATGCGTGGTCTACATGGGCGCGACCGACATCGAGCGCCAGAAGATCAACGTCTACCGGATGAAGCTGCTCGGCGCGACCGTGGTGCCGGTGACCAGCGGTTCGGCCACGCTCAAGGACGCGCTGAACGAAGCGATGCGCGACTGGGTGACCAACGTCCGCGACACCTTCTACATCATCGGCACCGTCGCCGGCCCCGACCCGTACCCGCGCATGGTCCGCGACTTCAATGCCGTGGTCGGCCGCGAAGCGCGCGCGCAGATGCTGGCCGATTACGGTCGCCTGCCGGACGTGATCACCGCCTGCGTCGGCGGCGGCAGCAACGCCATCGGCATCTTCCACGCCTTCCTCAACGATGCCGGCGTGCGCCTGGTCGGCGCCGAAGCGGCGGGCGAGGGCATCGCGACCGGGCATCACGCCGCATCGCTGGCCGCCGGCCGCCCCGGCGTGCTCCACGGCAATCGCACCTATGTGCTGTGCGACGACGACGGCCAGATCATCGAAACGCATTCGATCTCGGCCGGCCTCGACTACCCGGGCGTCGGCCCCGAGCACGCGTTCCTGAAGGATCGCGGCCGCGCTGATTACCTCGGCATCACCGACGATGAAGCGATGGAGGCCTTCCATCTGCTCGCGCGCACCGAGGGCATCCTGCCGGCGCTGGAATCCAGCCACGCCATCGCCCAGGCGATGAAGCTCGCCCGCGAATTGCCGAAGGACGGGCTGGTGTTGTGCAATCTTTCCGGCCGCGGCGACAAGGACGTGCATACCGTCGCCATGCGGGAAGGCATCATCTTTTGAATTCGATGTTCTGTGGGAGCGGCGGGCGCCGCGACCGCAGGCGCTGCCATCTTTCAATCCTCACCGACCTCTTCAAGACAACTCCCATGCTCCGATCCCTGCTGCGTTCGCTCGTCCTGCTGTCCCTCCTTGCCGCATCGCCGGTGTTCGCGATGGACTATCAGCCGTCCATTTGGCCTTTGCGCGACGGTTTGATTCCCGCGTTCGATCTGGCCGGGCAGGTCGAGGTCGTCAATGCCCAACCCGCGACCGAAGAAGTCATCGTTTACAAGTACGGGGTCAAGTGGAAGTCCAACTACAACGCGATCACCGCCGTCATGGCGCAGCAGATCCGCGATGAGATCGCCAAGAACGGGCGTGCCGTCGATGGGCCGGCCAAGCGCATCGAAGTGAAAGTGGTCCATCTGCTCAGCAAGTACAAATTCTTCTATTGGAACAGTGTCATCCGTTATGAAGTGCGCCTCGGCAACGGCACGGTTTTCAACAAGGAAGTCCCGCACGGCAGCGGCAATCCGCTCCAGGATCTGAACGGCTGCATCGCCGAAGGCGTGATGGTGCTGCTGAACGATCCGCAGGTCCGCACCTATCTCTCCGCCACTGACAGCGCCGCCGCACCGCCGGCGGGCGATGTCGAAGCGAACGCCGAGCCCGCGAACCCGCCGGCCGGTCCATGACGATGAATCGCATCGACACCCGTTTCGCGCAACTCGAATCCGCCGGCCGCAAGGCGCTGGTGCCGTTCATGACCGCGGGCGATCCGTCGCGCGAGGCCACGGTGCCGGTGATGCACGCGCTGGTCGAAGCCGGCGCCGATGTGATCGAACTCGGTGTGCCGTTCTCCGACCCGATGGCCGACGGCCCGACCATCCAGCGCAGCTCCGAACGCGCACTGGCGCGCGGCGCCGGCCTGAGCTTCGTGTTCGAGGCGGTCCGCGAATTCCGGACCGTCGACGCGCACACGCCGGTGGTGCTGATGGGTTACCTCAATCCGGTCGAGATCCGCGGCTACGCGCGTTTCGCCGAAGAGGCCGCCGCGGCCGGCGTCGACGGGCTGCTGGTGGTGGATCTGCCGCCGGAAGAGGCTGACGAGCTGCGCATCGCGATGCGCGCGCACGACCTGTCGCTGATCCTGCTGGCGTCGCCGACCACGCCCGACGCGCGCCTCGACCGGCTCTGCGCCGACGCCGAGGGTTATCTCTATTACGTCAGCTACGCCGGCGTGACCGGCGCCAATCACCTCGACACCGGCGATGCCAGCGAGCACCTGGCCACGATCCGCGCCCGTGCCGGCGTGCCGGTGGTGGCGGGTTTCGGCATCAAGGACGCTGCCAGCGCCGCCGCGATGGCCCGCTCGGCCGAAGGCGTGGTGGTGGGCAGCGCACTGGTCGCGGCCCTGGCCGAATCGACTGATCCGGCCGATGCCGCCGCGCGCGCGCGCGCTTTCCTCGCACCGCTGCGCACGGCGCTCGACGCCGGCTGACCGCGCCGCCGCCGGCCCGTCTCCGACCCCGCACCATGCGGTGGCGAACGGAGCGGGCGTTTGAGTCTTGCTAGACTGGCGCGCTCAGGCCTCCGGGCCGGGGCGTCGCCGGGCATGCTGCCGAAATCAGCAGTCGGGCCGGCTTCCAAACACCGTCCTCAAACCAGAAGAAGACACTCGAACGCATGTCCTGGCTCAAAAAACTGATGCCCGCCCGTATCCGCACGGAAAGCGGGGTGTCCCGGAAACGCAGCGTGCCCGAAGGGCTCTGGGAGAAATGCGACAGCTGCGGCGCGGTGCTGTACCGGCAGGAGCTGGAGGACAACCTCGAGGTCTGCCCGAAATGCGCCTTCCATATGCCGGTGCGCGCCCGCGCCCGGCTGGCCTCGTTCCTCGATCCCGGCACCGGCATCGAGATCGGCGCCGAACTGGGGCCGACCGATGCCCTGAAGTTCAAGGACCAGAAGAAATACGTCGACCGCATCAAGTCGAGCCAGAAGGCCACCGGCGAGCGCGACGCGCTGATCGTGCTGGAAGGCGCCCTGCGCCAGCGCCCGATCGTGGCGGCTGCGTTCGACTTCGCGTTCATGGGCGGCTCGATGGGCTCGGTGGTCGGCGAACGTTTCGCCCGCGGCGCCGAGCGCGCCCGTGACATCGGCGCGCCTTTCGTCTGCTTCTCCGCCAGCGGCGGCGCGCGCATGCAGGAAAGCCTGTTC
>CBIHKW010000217.1:0-3467 GCA_966203835.1 uncultured Thermomonas sp. | reverse complement strand
GGTGGGGCTTCAGCCACTTTTTTTTGTTTCTTATCCTGTGGGAGCGACGATTGTCGCGACAGGGCTACCGTAATATCCGTCGCGACTTGCGTCGCTCCCACAAAAAGGTCATCGATCAATCGATGCGTTCGTAAGCCGGCAAGGTGAGGAAATCCGCGAGCGTGTCGCGATGGGTCAGTTCGGAGAGCAACTCGATGGCTTCGCCGATGCGTGCGACGCCTGCGACGGAAGCATCGGCCGCGAGCTTCGACGGCAGACCGATCAGCGCGCGTTCCAGCAGCGCGAAATCCACCGGCGTGCCGTCGGCGAGATGCAACGCTCCGTTGTGCAACCACTGCCACAGCTGCGCGCGCGCGATTTCGGCGGTGGCGGCGTCTTCCATCATTCCGTGGATAGGCACGCAGCCGTTACCGTCGAGCCACGCGGCGAGATAACGCACGCAGACTTCCACGCTACCGTTGAAACCGGCGGTGCTGATCGTGCCCAGCGACGGCCGCAGCAGATCCGCGGCGGTGACGTTCACATCATCGCGACGCACGTCGTGCTGATGCGGGCCGGGCATGCGCGCGTCGAAAATGCCGCGCGCGAGTTCGATCAAGCCCGGATGCGCGACCCAGGTGCCGTCGTGGCCGGCGCCGGCTTCGCGCAGCTTGTCGGCTTCGACGCGCGCGAACGCGGCGGCGTTGGCTTCGGCATCGCGCGGATTGGGAATCTGCGCGGCCATGCCACCCATCGCGTGCGCGCCGCGCTTGTGACAAGTCTTGATCAGCAGTTCCGAATACGCCTTGAGGAACGGCTGGGTCATCGTCACCTGGCCGCGCTCGGGCAACACACGGTCGCGGTGCGCGCGCAGGGTCTTGATGTAGGAAAAAATGTAATCCCAGCGACCGCAGTTCAGGCCGACGATGCGGCTGCGCAGCGCATGCAGGATCTCGTCCATCTCGAACGCCGCCGGCAGCGTTTCGATCAGCACCGTCACCTTCATCGCGCCCTGCGGCAGGTTGAGCAGTACTTCGATCTCGTCCAGCACCGCGTTCCACAGCGCGGCTTCTTCCATGCACTGCAGCTTCGGCAGATAGAAGTACGGGCCGCGATCCCGGGCGGTGAGCGCACCGGCGTTGTGGAACGCGAACAGGCCGAGGTCGAACAGGCTGGCGGAGATCCGCGCGCCGTCGACCACCACATGCTTCTCGTCCAGATGCCAGCCGCGCGGGCGCACCAGCAGCACCGCGCGCTCGGCTTCGGGCTTCAACTCATAGCGTTTGCCGTTGCCCGCATCGAATTCCAGCGTCCCGGCCACCGCCTCGCGCATCGCGTGCTGGCCCTGGATCAGGTTGGCCCAGGTCGGCGCGGTTGAGTCCTCGAAATCGGCCATGTAGCAGTTGGCGCCCGAATTCAGGGCATTGATGACCATCTTCGGATCGACCGGACCGGTGATCTCCACCCGGCGGTCGAGCAGCGCGGTCGGGATCGGCGCCACCCGCCAGTCGCCGTCGCGGATCGCCCGGGTGTCGTCGCGGAAGGCCGGCAGCGCGCCGGCATCGAATTCGGCCTGCCGGGCCTGGCGGGCAGCCAGCCGCAGCTGACGCTGGGGTTCGAAGCGGCGGTGCAGGCGGGTAAGGAAGGCCAGCGCCTCCGGCGTGAGCAGCACGTCCTGTCCCGGCGCCTGGCCGGCGACCGCGATCCCGGAAGCCTCGGCAGCGCGCTTCTCGACATCGGGTTTGAGGACTGCGGACATGGGTGACTCCATCACAACGTGGGGAGTTCAACATCCGCTCAGGTACTGTATTTGACAACTTTGTTTTTTCAATGCCAACTATAAGCTCACCTTATAAGTAATCGAATCAATGGCCTTCGAGGATTCGACCAAGGGCACCAGCACCCCGCGTTTCGCCTACAAAGGCGACCGGATGAAGCCATTGCGGGCCTTTTGCCAGGTCGCGCGCTTGGGTTCGGTCTCCCGGGCCGCGGGGGCGCTGTATCTCAGCCAGCCGGCGATCACCCTGCAATTGCAGGCGCTGGAGCGCGAACTGGGGGTGCGGCTGTTCGAGCGCGTCGGCCGCCGGCTCACGCCCACCCGCGAGGGCGAGGCCCTGTACGAACTGGCGCGGCCGCTGGTGGAAGGCATCGACGGCCTGCCCGCGGCCTTCCGCGAACAGATCAAGGGCCTGGACGCGGGCGAACTGCACGTCGCCGCCGGCAGCTCCACCATCCTCTACCTGCTGCCGAAGATCGTGGAGGCCTACCGCCAGAAGCACCCGGAGGTGCGGCTGATCCTGCACAACGTCACCGGCGCCGGCGGCCTGGACCTGCTGCGCTCGGACGGCGTGGACCTGGCGGTGGGCTCGATGCTCGACGCCCCCGGCGACCTCGACTACGCCCCGGTCTACCGCTTCGAGCCGATGCTCATCACCACCCCCAACCACCCGCTGGCCGCGAAGCCCGAACTCAAGCTCGAAGATCTCTCGCCCTACGGCCTGATCCTGCCGCCGCAGCGCCTCACCACCTACCGGCTGGTCGACCTGGTGTTCCAGCAGAACCGCGTGCCCTACACCGTCGCCCTCGAAGTCGGCGGCTGGGAAGTCATCAAGCAATACGTGGCGATGGGCCTGGGCATCAGCATCGTCACCGCCATCTGCCTCACCGACGCCGACCGCACCCGTCTCGCCGCGCGATCGCTGGCGAAATATTTTCCGTCGCGGAGTTATGGGGTTGTGGTACGGAAGTGGCGGTATTTGTCGCAGCAAGCAAGGGATTTCATCGAGTTGATCCAGCCGCAGATGTTGGCGATGCGGGAATATGATGAGACCGGGCATTCGGGGAGGTGATGCCCTGCGAAAGCATCGAATCGCCGCGATTCGTAGGGTGGGGTGAGCGCAGCGATGCCCACCATCCCGGCATTTCTGGTGACGCAGGCATCGAGCGGAGCGGAAAGCGATGCGGGATGCATTGAAGGTTTGCGGGTGGTTGGGTGGGCATCGCTGCGCTCACTCCACCCTACGAGCTCGCCCCACCCCTTGAGATGGCACATGGCAGCCCCAAGGTGGCCTGAAACCAATGGGGGGTTTCTCAATGTCACCGCCGCGCCTTTTTATTTCGTATAGCTGGTCTTCTCAGGATCATGAGTTATGGGTCGTTGACCTTGCGAGCAGACTTAGGGAGTCCGGAATCGATGTGATTCTGGATAAGTGGGAGCTAAAGGAAGGGCACGACTCGATCGCTTTCATGGAGAAGATGGTTACAGACCCAACCATCCAGAAAGTAGCTGTTATCTCAGACAAGAAATATGCGGAAAAAGCAGATAACCGAGCAAGTGGTGTTGGCACTGAAACTCAGATCATCTCTCGTGAGGTTTACGAGAAACAGGACCAAAGTAAGTTCGTAGCAGTCCTTCCTGAGCGAGATGACGAAGGCAAGCCCTTCCTACCAACCTATTACAAGGGGCGCAGCTACATCGATTTGAGCGC
>CBIHKW010000216.1:0-3486 GCA_966203835.1 uncultured Thermomonas sp. | reverse complement strand
GCGGCTTTCGACGATATGTTCGGTTTCGCTGCTGCGAAGCGAGAGACGATGGATGCCCATGTCATCAGCCCGTGTCGTCAGCGACAGCTTCGCATCGCGCATGATGTCGGCGCCGGCGGCCTGCGCGAGTTCGAGCAATGCGGCATCGAACTGACGCCGGTCCAACTGCAGACCTTCGCCGTGCAGTTGGAACATGAAATCGTTGGCGTGCGGCATGTCGCTGCCCCAGAACGCGAGCGTGCCGTGACTGGCGCGATGGCCGTCGGCCAGCACGCGATCCAGCGCACCGAGTTCGCGCAGCAGATGACGAGCCGACGGCGGCAGGCCTTCGCCGATCTTGAACGACCCGCTGCCAGGCCGACGCGCGCCGCCGGCATCGGCCAGCAGCACGCGACAACCGCCACGCGCCAGCACAATCGCAGCGGCGGCCCCGGCTGGGCCGCCGCCGGCGATGGCGACGTCGTAAGCGCCGATGCGCATCGCTTCAGTCGCGTTTGCGGCCGCGACGCACAGGCAGCGGCGCGGCGTTGGCGTCTTCCTGCGAATCGAAATTCGCGCCTGCCGGCTGCACGCGCGCCTTCACATGCGACTTGAGCATAACGTCGCCGGTCGCCATCGCGGCCTTGAGTCTGGGCGGCGCCGCCAGTGCGGCTTCGCTCATGCTCGCGGCGTCGGCGGGTGCGACTTCCGGGCCGTAGGACGCGACCATCATCGTGGCCGGGAACGCCGGATTGTCGGTCACGCCGGAACGCACTTCGACCAGACCCATCGAGCCGAAGATCCGCACCATCTGTTCCATCTGCCCGGCGGTGGTGCCGTGCAGTGGTTTGTTCCAGCTGGTGCGATTCGAGAACGCTTCGATGCGCCGCGCGATCGGCTGATTCTGATCGATGACGATCTCGTAATCGTCGGCGGTCAGCACATGGTTGGGTACGCGCGCCGGCCAGAACGTGGGCGCGAACGGGTCGTAGGCGGTGTCGTAACCGGCGCGGCAGAACGCGGTGTCGGCCTGCCACGGCAGACCCATCCAGCGATTGATGTCGCCCGGGCCCTGGGCATTCAACGGACCATTCGCTGACAGGGCGGTGGCCTGATCGAGCGTGGCTCCGTAGTTGGGCTCGGGCACGCCGGGCGGGCGCACGCGGATCCGGAACGGGCGGTCGTACATCGTGAGATGCCGCATCGGCCAGGTCATTTCGCAGCCCGGATGGAAGGCGTCCGCCAGACAGAACTCCAGCGCGGCGCGATCGAGCATCGCCGGCTGCTGCGCCAGCGGCACGGCATCGATATTCGCCGGCGGCGCGTGGTGCGCGTCGCGGTCGGCGATGAAATCGCCGCTCATCCAGCGCTGCAGGATGTCGTACTGGGTCTGGCTGATCGAAGCGTTCTGGCGCGGACTTTCGCCGGCCGGCACCTCCATCGCATCGCCGTACACCCACGGCCACGGCATCTGATTACCGTCCGGCGGATTCGGCGGGCGGAAGCTGTTGAACACCTGACGCCGCAGCTCGGCGTTGGGGTCGTAGTCACCCTGCGGCGGCAGCGTCGACAGCCGCGCGATCAAGGCCGCGTCCTCGAAATCGAAACGGCCGTGGTAGCCGAACAGCGTCGCGAAGCCCTGATTCACCCACTGCAGGCCGCTGAGGCGCTGCAGGATCGGGTACACGTCGTCGACGAACGAGATCGTCACCGGTGCTGCCATCCAGCCGGCCTGCACGTACAGGTCGTAGAGCAGATCGTAGAGCGTGCGTTCGGATTTCACCTGCGGCGCGTAGTTCGGCGGTGCGGTCACCACCCAGGCCGATTCGACCGGGATTGCACGACCTTCGATGTTCACCGTCGCCGCGACCGTGCCGTCGCAGGTGTCGTCGTACCAGCCGTCGGCATTGATGAAGGAATTGCCGTCGGTGGGGATGAAGATCGGCGTGCCGTTGGGCGATGCGGACACGCCGTGACCGGCGAGGAACAACAGCCGGCCGCTGGCGTCGGTCTGCAGTTCGCCGATCTTCACCGGCACGCCGATGAATTCGCCGGCGCAGATCACCGGTGTCGCACTGCGGCCGGCGATGGTCTGCGGGCCGGCGTCGATCACCAGGGTGTCGCGGCTCGGAGTCGCGACCTTGGCGTTGCGCAGCGGCAGCACCGTGGTCGCGGCTTCGGGAATATCCATCGCGATCTGCCACTGGTACCAGGCGGCCTTGCTGTTGACGACATGCACGTTCCACTGGATGTCTGCGGTGTCCGCGGTGAGTTCGCGCACCACATCGCCAGCGGCGTTGTAGCCGTAGATGCGGAACTGCGCGGCTTCGCGCTTCAGCGCACCGCTGGCGTCGCGATAGAAGCCCAGCGGCTGCGGCGGCGGGTCGGCGACCTGCGGCGCGAGGTAGAACGCATGTTCGCTGTTGCCGACGCGGGCGAGGCCGATGGCCGGATGGATCGCGGCGCGCACGATGCGGTTGTCCACCGCCTGCGGATACGCCACGCCGGGCGCGTACTCCGCGGGACGCGGCGCTACCGGCTCCGCCAGTGTCACGCCGTTGACGTTGCGGCGGTTTTCCGACGAAGCGCGATACACCACTCTGCGCGCATCGGAAATGCTGCCCGCCGGCTTGTGATCGGGCAGGGCGTGCCACGGGTTGTAGGCCAGGTTCTCGCCGTAGGTCGACTGACCGCGTGCATCGAGATCCTGCTGCGGCAGTTCGAGAATACCCACCTGCACCGGCGGGCTGGCCTCTTCGCTCCAGCGCACGGTTGCGGCGTCGAGCGGCATGTCCTGATCGTTGGTCTGGAACTGCAGCAGGAAGCGGAAGCGCGCCGGACCCTTGCGCATGCGCGCATGCAGATCGGCGCGGAGATAGAACGGGTCGTTGAAGTCCGCTGTCGTTTCCGCCGGGGCAGGGTCCAGCGGTTCGAGCTTGTACTTCACGAAGCGGCCCTGACCGAACGAGGAAGGCAGGACGCTCCAGTAATCGGTGGTCAGCACCGAGTCGACCACTTTCTCCATGTCGTCGAGGATGCGGGCGGTGACGGGATGCGCTTTCAGATAATCATCGCCCTTGCCGTGCAGCGACTGGCAGGTGAATTCGCACATGTCCTTCGCGGTGTCGACGAAGAACACGTCGTGGTTCTGCAGGATGAAATCGTGGGTGATCGCGTCCTGGTCGGGCTGCAGCAGCTTTTCGCCATCGACGCCGAACAGTTTGATGCCGATGCCGGTGGTGCCCTTGAGATCGGGCCGCCCCGGCTGGACATCCGCCGAGAAGCGCACCCACACCGGATATTCCTTCGCTTGGGCGAACACGCCGACGCGCAGGTTTTCGGACAGCGCCGGATCGACGATGAAGCGGCCCTGCGCGGCGCCGTGCAGGCGCAGGAACACCGGTCGCGTCGCCGGATCGCGACCGGCGGCCATGCCGCGGCCCTGGAAGTAATCGACGAACAGTTGCTTGAGGCCCGCGATCGGATCGCTGTCGCAGCCGCACGGAC
>CBIHKW010000215.1:0-3543 GCA_966203835.1 uncultured Thermomonas sp. | reverse complement strand
TGCGGCGGCACGACCTTAAAACCGGCATTTATCCTGCCCACACTCGCAGCGCGGCCTTCAGGCCGCTGTTTTTCCTTTGAAAAGCCAGCGGCCTGAAGGCCGCTCTACAAAAGCAGGGTCAAGCAGAACGTTCGCGAATCTCCGCTAACAGCACCCGCGTCACCGGGTCGTCGACTTCGGCATCGCCCTGCAGCGCAGGCAGCAATTTGCTCGCGACCTGCTTGCCGAGCTCCACACCGAACTGGTCGAAGGCATTGATGCCCCACAGCACCGACTGAAGATAGACGCTGTGCTCGTACAGCGCGATCAGTGCGCCCAGCGATTCAGGCGTGAGCGCATCGAGCAGCAGCAGCGTGCTCGGGCGATTGCCGGCATACGCGCGATGTGGATCGTCGCTGGACTGGCCGTTGGCGAAGGCTTCGGTCTGCGCCAGCAGATTCGCGAGCAGTGCGGTGTGATTGTCGGCATGCGCGTGATCGGCGCGGATCACGCCGATGAAATCGGCCGGCACGATCTGGGTGCCCTGATGCAGCGCCTGGAAAAAACTGTGCTGGGTGTCGGTGCCCGCCCCGCCCCACCATACCGGCACGGTGTGGCCGGCCAGCGCCGCGCCGTCGAGTCGCGCGGATTTGCCGAGGCTTTCCATCACCAACTGCTGCAGATAATTCGGCAGCAGGCGCAGGCGTTCGTCGTACGGCAACACCGCCTGGCTGGCGGCATGCATCGCGTTGCGATTCCAGATCGCGGTCAGCGCATGCCACACCGCTACGTTGTCGCGCAGCGGCGTCGCCAGCACGTGAGCATCCATGTCCGCAGCGCCCGCGAGCAGACGTTCGAAGCCGTCCATGCCGATGGCCAATGCGATCGGGAAACCCACCGCGGACCACAGCGAATACCGGCCACCGACCCAATCCCACATCGGCAGGATGCGGCGTTCGTCGATGCCGAACGCGGCCGCGCGCGACACGTTCGCGCTCACCGCATACACCCGGCTGTCGTTCTGCAGCCAATCGCGCACCACGGTGCCGTTGAGCAGAGTTTCCTGGGTGCCGAAGGTCTTGGAGATCAGGATCGCTGCGGTGCGCGCAGGATCCAATTGCGATAGCGTGCGACGCACCGCGTTGCCGTCGACGTTGGAGACGAAATGCACGCGCAGACGCGGGCCGCCATCGGCATCGTTCAGCGCATCGGCGACCAGACGCGGGCCGAGATCGGAACCGCCGATGCCGACGCTGACCACATCGGTCACGCCGGAGGCCACAAGTTCATCGACCATCGCCGCCATGCGCGTGCGCGCTTCGCGCGCCTGCGCCGTGGCTTCGAGCACGTGCGCAGTCCCGGAAAGATCGCTGCGCAATGCGGTGTGCAGCGCGGCGCGCCCCTCGGTGACGTTGACGATCTCGCCATCGAACAATCTGCGCAATGCTGAAGCCAGATCGGCGGTTTCGGCGAGATCGAACAGAGCGTCCAGCGCCGAACGGTCATAGTGTTGACGCGCGAAGCTGGCATAGAGCGGGCCGGCGCGAACGGCGAACTCCTGCGGCCGCCGGGCATCCGCTGCGATCAAGTCCGAAATCGGCGAATGGCGCAGGCGTTCCGCGTGCGGATGCAGCGCGTCGGAAACCTTGGTGCTGTGATCGGTCATGCCGGGCTCGTTGGGCGTTGCGTGCGCGATGCCGCATCTTGCCAGATCGTCGGCGCGCATCGCCATGCAAACGAAGTCAATGCACGCATCGCGCGGTGTTGTCCCGCCGGCAGTCCGGTGTTGCGCCGGCTTTCGAGCGCGCAAGCGCGTCGGCAAACGCCTGGTCGGACATGCCGCGGACCTGCAGCCGGCAGACAGGTCATCGCAATGACTGGCTTGCCGATTCCCGAAAGCGCACAAGCCCCGCGCAGGTCATCGACGGACGCCGGCCCGTCCGGCGCGCGTCAGCCGATGGCGAATTCGAGATTGTCGATCAGTCGCGTGCGGCCAAGACGCGCCGCGATCAACGCGACCCGCGGGCCGGGCGCGGCGTAGCGCGCCGGTTCGATCTCGGGCGCAGCCAGATCCGGCGTGCGGATCGCGGCGTAGTCCACCGAAAACCCGGCGTCGCCCAGACGGATGGCGGCACCGGTCTCGACCGAGATCCGCGACACCCCGGCGAGCAACTGCGCGCGCATGTCCAGCAGCGTGCGATGGATTTCGGTGGAGATCACGCGGTCTTCCGTGCTCAGATACTGATTGCGCGAACTCATCGCCAGACCGTCGCTCTCGCGCACGATCTCGCCGCGCAACAGCGTCAGCGGATAGGCCAGATCGGTGACCATCTGCTGGATCACCGCGAGCTGCTGGAAATCCTTCTTGCCGAATGCGGCCAGGTCCGGCTGCACCTGGTTGAACAAGCGTGCGACCACCGTGCAGACGCCATCGAAATGCCCGGGGCGATGCGCGCCCTCCAGCACGTCGGCCACGCCCGGCACGCGCATGCGCACCGCGAGGTCGACGCCGAACGGATACATCGATTCCACCGTCGGCAGCCACAGCGCGTCGCAGCCTGCGGCTTCGAGCCCGCTGGTGTCGGCTTCCGGCGTGCGCGGGTAGCGGGTGAAGTCTTCGTTCGGCCCGAACTGGGTCGGATTCACGAATACGCTGGAAATGATGCGGTCCGCGTGCTGCCGCGTCAGTTCGACCAGCGAATAGTGACCCGCATGCAGATTGCCCATGGTCGGCACGAAACCGACGCGCAGCCCCTCGCGGCGCCAGCCGAGGATGCGTGCGCGCAGATGGCCGAGCTCGGTGATGGTTTCGATCATGATCCGCGGAACACCTGATTGGGATACTTATTGATATGCGTGCTGCGCATCGGGGAACGACCCATCGCGCACCGCGGCGCAATACGCCTCCACCGCGCCGGCGACCGAACCGCCTTCGGCCAAGAAATCCTTGACGAATTTCGGCCGGCGGTGACCGCCGTCCAGACCGAGGAAATCGTGCAGCACCAGCACCTGGCCGTCGCAGTGCGGGCCGGCGCCGATGCCGATGGTGGGAATCGTGCTGGCGGCGGTGATCGACTGCGCCAGCGGGGTCGGCACGCATTCCAGCACCAACAGCGACGCGCCGGCTTCGGCCACCGCCTGCGCATCTTCAAGCAGCTTCGCGGCGGCGAGCGCTTCGCGACCCTGCACTTTGAAGCCGCCGAAACGCAGCACCGATTGCGGCGTGAGACCGAGATGCGCGGACACCGGGATCTCGCGTTCGACCAGAAAACGGATGACGTCGAGCTTGTGCGGACCGGCGCCTTCGAGCTTGACCATCTGCGCGCCGGCCTGCAGCAGCCGGGTGGCGGCGTCGAGCGCGCGTTCGGGCGTGGCGTCGGCCTGGAACGGCAGGTCGCTGATCAGCAGCGCGCGCTGCAGGCCGCTGGCGACCGCGGCAGTGTGATACGCGATGTCGTCGACCGTCACCGGCAGTGTCGAGCCGTGGCCTTTCACCACCATGCCCAACGAATCGCCGACCAGGATCAGGTCGGTGCCGCTGCGATCGAGGACGCGGGCGAACAC
>CBIHKW010000214.1:0-3581 GCA_966203835.1 uncultured Thermomonas sp. | reverse complement strand
CTCATTGTATTAGCGTGTTAATACATTAAAGATCGATGCCACGGCTGTCAACCCAGCCCCACCCTGCCCGGAATCACGGTTCTTGTAGGAGCGCCGGGAGGCGCGAAGCCTGCATAGCATCAGCCAATGCACGAAACGCAATCTAAGAATGCGCCTGAGGATAAGGATCGCAAATGGCGTCATCGTTCACATGTCGCGGGCTTCGCGCCTTCCGGCGCTCCTACAAAACCGCGCACGCCTCGCGACTTGCGTCGCTCCCAAGATGCAGGCCGGCTCAGCCGGTCTGACGCTCAGCCGGCTTGACGCGCCGCCGCCAGCACCGCGCCGTCGCGGACCACGGCCAGCGCGGCGGCGAGATCGACATCCAGCGCGCGGTCGCGGGCCAGGAACGGCACCCGCTCGCGGATCGCGGCGTGCGCCGCAGCCACGGCTTTGCCGGGGTGGAACGGCTCGGCCGCGGACAGCTCGACGCGCAGCGCCTCGACTTCGGCGAGGAACGCCGCATGTTCGTCGGACGCAGGCAGCGGGCCGCCCTGCACTTTCGCCGCGAGCTCCGCGGCGTCGGCGCGATCGGCCAGATCGCGGGCGGCGTTGATCATGTCGCGGCGCAGATCCAGCGCCTGCGCGGCGGTCATCAGTTCCAGCGCCAACACCTTGCCGAGGTCGTCGACCATCGACAGCACGTGCCGCGCTTCGTTGGCGCCCATCGACACATGATCCTCAGCGTTCGCGCTGGTCGGAATCGAATACACCGACGCCGGATGCGCGCGGCTGGCGAGATCGTTGACGATCGCCGCGGCGGTGTACTGCACGATCATGAAACCGGATTCGGTGGCGTCTTCATTGCCGATCAGGAACGGCGGCAGGCCATCGCTGGTCGCCGGATCGACGAGTTTGTTGAGCCGGCGTTCGCTGATCGACGCCAGCACCGGAATCGACGCCTTGACGTAGCTCATGGCCAGCGCCAGCGGCATGCCGTGGAAATGACCGGCGGAAATCACCTGCTGCTCGACGTGCTCGGCGCGCGCGTCCGGGAACACCAGCGGATTGTCGGTCACCGCGTTCAATTCGATCTCGAACACGCGCTTCGCCTGCGCCGCTGCGTCGCGCACGGCGCCGTGTACCTGCGGGATGCAGCGCAGCGAATAGCTGTCTTGCGGCTGATGCTTCTTGCCGCCGCGGAACGGTTTGAAACGGTTGTAGAACTTCTCGCGACCATGGCGCTGATCGGTCGGCACCCAGTCCCAACCGATATCGAAACTCAACGCCTGCGATTCTGCGGTATCCCAGCTCTTCGGCAGCCACGGCCGGAATTTTGGCACGAGGTGATACGCGATGTCGGCGAGCGTCGAGCCGGCGAGCAGGCCGCGCAAATTCGCCGCGACCTCGACCTGACCCGGATGCGGACGCAGCGCATGCACTTCTTCGGCGAACGCGCCGAGACGGCCGGCAAAGGCATCGATGGTCATCGCTGCGGCCAGATCGGCGGTGTCGAGCAATTCATCCAGACGATGCAGCGCGAGCACGCCGGTGGCGAGCATCTGCGCGGTGCCGTTGTTCAGCGCCAGACCTTCCTTGTACGACAACGTGATCGGCGCAAGGCCGGCGCGCTTCAGGGCTTCCGCACCGTGCATGCGCTCGCCCTCGTAGAACGCTTCGCCGCCGCCGAGCAGCACGATGGCCAGATGCGACAGCGGCGCCAGGTCGCCGCTCGCGCCGACCGAACCCAACTGCGGCACCACCGGCACCACGCCGGCATTGAGCATCGCCGTCAGCGCCTGCAGGGTTTCGACGCGCACGCCGGAATGCCCGCGCAGCAGCGTATTGATGCGGATGCACAGCATCGCGCGCACCACGTCGGCGGAAAACGGTTCGCCCACGCACACCGCATGCGAGACGATCAGGTTGTACTGCAGCTCCTGATGCAGCGAGCGACCGGAAGGCATCGCGCCCGGCAATTCATCGCGCAGCGGATGCGCGCCCAGCAGTTTGTCGGCATTACTGCCGAAACCCGTGGAAACGCCATAAATAGGCTCTTCACGGCGCACTTGTTCGGCCAGGAACGCGGCGGCATGCGCGACGTTGCGCAGCGCGCCCTCGTCCAACATCACCTGGGCGCCGTACGCGACCTCCACCATTCTGTCGCGGGTCAGCGAACGGCCGTCCAGGCGGATCGGTTTCATGCTTTCACCTCGGGGCGCGGCAGCGCGCGCCACTGTTCGCGTTCGACCAGCAGGGTGCGCGCCAGATCGGCCTCGGCGACTTCAAACTGTTCGCCGCGACGCAGATCCTTCACCGCGACCGTGCCGCGCGCGATTTCGTCTTCGCCGCGGATCACCACGAAGCGGATGCCGGCGCGGTCGGCGTACTGCATCTGTTTGGCGAGCTTGCGCGGTTCGAGCTGGGTTTCGACGTTCAATCCGGCCGCGCGCAGTTTCTGCGACAGCGACAGTGCGGCGTCGAGGCCGGCATCATCCATCAGCGACACCAGCACATCGACCGAACTGTCAGCGGTCGCCACCAGCCCGGCTTCGCGCAGCTGCCAGAACAGCCGCGTCAGCCCGATGGAAATGCCCACGCCCGGCAGCTTCGACTTGGTGTAATGGCTGGCGAGATTTTCATAGCGGCCGCCGGAACAGATGGAGCCGATTTCCGGATTCGCGTTGAGCGTGGTTTCGTAGACGATGCCGGTGTAGTAATCGAGGCCGCGCGCGATCGACAGATTCAGCGCGAAGCGGTCGTCGGCGACGCCCAGCGCGCGCAGTTGGCGCAGCACTTCGCGCAGTTCGTTGCGGCCTTCCTCGAACAACTCGGTGCCCGCACCCAGCGCATCGAGCGCGGCCTGCGCCGCATCGTGGCCGGTGGCGCGGACGCGCGAGAACGCGAGCAGCGCATCCGCGATGTCTGGCGCGAGCGCGAAGCCCTCACCGATCAAGGTCGCACGCACCGCGTCTTCGCCGCGCTTGTCGAGCTTGTCGATCTCGCGCAGCACCGATGCCTGACGCTCGCCTTCACCGATGCCCTGGCCCTCGAAAAAGCCGCGCAACAGTTTGCGGTGGTTGAACTGGATGGTGAATTCGCCGATCGCCAGCGCCTCGAACACCGATGCGATCACCGCCGGGATTTCGGCGTCATGACGGGTGGACAGCGCGTCCTTGCCGATCACGTCGATATCGCACTGGTAGAACTCGCGGAACCGCCCGCGCTGCGCGCGCTCGCCGCGATAGACGCGCTGCATCTGGTAGCGGCGGAACGGGAATGCGAGATCGTGCTCGTGCTCGGCGACGTAGCGCGCCAGCGGCACGGTGAGGTCGAAGCGCAGGGCCAGTTCGGGCGTGGCATGCCGCGACGATCCGTCCCGTTCCTTGTCCAGCGCGCCGGTCGACTGCACGAAATACACCTGGCGCTCGGTTTCGCCGCCGGATTTGGTCAGCAGCACCTCGGACAGCTCCATCACCGGGGTTTCCACCGGCAGGAAGCCGTAGCGCTCGAAGGTGCGACGGATGGTGTCGAGCATCCGCTGGAAGGCGATCTGATCGCGCGGCAGCAGTTCGAGGACGCCGGGCGGTGTACGCGGCTTG
>CBIHKW010000213.1:0-3609 GCA_966203835.1 uncultured Thermomonas sp. | reverse complement strand
TCAACATCGGCGACATGCTGCAGCGCCTGACCAACCACGTGTATCCGTCGACCACCCACCGCGTGGTCAACCCGCCGGGCGAACAGGCGCGCAAGCCGCGCTACTCGATCCCGTTCTTCCTGCACCCGAATCCGGATTTCCTGATCGACGTGCTGCCGTCCTGCGTCAGCGCCGACAACCCGAGCCGTTACCCGGAGCCGATCACCGCCCAGGGCTATCTCGAAGAGCGGCTGCGCGAGATCAAGCTGAAATAACGGAATCCGGCAGCGCCATCCCCTCCAAACGCGGGGGGATACGCTCAATCCGAGTCCCGGAACTCCTTGCTGCGGCTGGCCACCAGCGCGCGCGCCAGACCATCGGGCAGATATTTCGAGATCCCGGCGATCACCCGGTTGGCGCGGCCGGTCACGCAGCGTACCTGGCCGCGCTCCACTGCATCCAAGCCCAGCCGGGCCACGCTCGCGGCGTCCAGCCACAGCAGCTTCGGCAGTTTCGACACCCGCTCGCGCATGCCGTTGACGTCGTGGAATTCGGTATAGGTGAAGCCCGGGCACAGCGCGGACACGTTGATGCCGCGCTCCGACATTTCCAGCGCCAGCGACTCCGAGAAGCGGATCAGGAAGCTTTTGGCGGCGCCGTACAGGGTGTGTCCGGCGGACGCAGGCGCCAGCCCGGCGAGCGACGCCACATTGATGATCCGACCATAGCCCGCGGCCTCCATAGCCGGCAGGAAGCGGTAGGTCAGTTCGGAAACGGCGACGATCATCACCTGCAGGAAATCGGCGTGGGTCTTCCAGTCGGCGGAAAGATAGCGTCCGGGCACGCCATAGCCGGCGTTGTTCACCAGATGCGCCACGTGCAGCCCGCGGGCGGCGATCTCGGCCTGCAGCGCCGCCGGGGCGCCGGGATCGGCCAGATCCGCCGCCAGCGTCACCACGTCGACCTGTGGCCGGAGTTCGTCGGCCAGCGCCTGCAGGCGCTCGGCCCGCCGGGCGGTCAAGATCAGCGGCACGCCGCGACGGGCGTATTCGCGGGCGATCGCGGCACCGATGCCGCTGGAAGCGCCGGTGACCAGAGCGTAGCCCTTGGCCAGCGCGTGTCCTTTGCTGTTCTCACTCATCCTGACTCCCTCTCCATTCGCAGCGTTCGCCGGGCCCGGCATGACGGGCAAGCATACCTGCCCGCACGGTCAGCCCGCACGGCGAGGGTGCGCCATCGGCTATCCTGTGCAGATATCGTTCTGGAGCATCTCATGCGTCGCAAAATCGTCGCCGGTAACTGGAAGCTGCACGGCAGCCGAGCCTTCGCCACCGATCTGGTGGCCGCCATCGCCGCGGGACTGCCGGCGGGCGATGTCGATGTCGTGGTGATGCCGCCCCTGCCGTACATCGGCGAACTGATCGAAGATTTCGAGGGTCGCGGCGTGCAGTTCGGCGCCCAGGACGTGAGCGCCAACGAGAAGGGCGCCTACACCGGCGAGGTCTCGGCCGCGATGCTGGTCGACATCGGCGCCCGTTACGGCCTGGTCGGGCATTCCGAACGCCGCCAGCACCACGCCGAGAGCGATGCCCTGATCGCCCGCAAATTCCTCGCCGCCAAACACGCCGGGCTGGTGCCGGTGTTGTGCGTGGGCGAGTCGCTGCACGAGCGCGAGGCGGGCCAGACCGAGTACCGGATCGAGACCCAGCTCGCCGCGATCTTCGAGCACGCCGGCGCCCAGGCCTTCGCCGGCGCGGTCATCGCCTACGAACCCGTCTGGGCCATCGGCACCGGCAGAACCGCCTCTCCGGCCCAGGCGCAGGCCGTCCACGCCTTCATTCGTGGCGAAGTCGCGGCGCGCGATGCTACAATCGCCGGCTCGCTGTCCATCCTCTACGGGGGCAGCTGCAAGCCGGACAACGCGGCCGAGCTGTTCGCACAGCCGGACGTGGATGGCGGATTGATCGGTGGCGCCTCGCTGGTGGCTGCCGATTTCCTCGCGATCGTCGCGGCCGCACGGGCCTGATTCTCTGAGGATGTTCTCCGGGATGCCGGTTCCGAGCGGAAGCGGTTCCGGCAGCCCCGCACCTTTCCCTACGAGCGCCAACGATGCTGTTGATCCTCAATGTTGTCTATGTCCTGGTCGCGATCTCCATGATCGCGCTGATCCTCATGCAGCGCGGCGCGGGTGCGTCGGCGGGCTCGGGTTTCGGCGCTGGCGCCTCGGCCACGGTGTTCGGCTCGCGCGGCGCGTCGAACTTCCTGTCGAAGTCGACCAAGTGGCTGGCCATCGTGTTCTTCTCGGTCGCCCTGTTCATGGCGTGGCAGGCCACCCATGGCGCCAAGCCGAAGGCCGCGGTCGAGCAGGATCTTGGCGTGATGTCGCAGACGGCGGTGCCGAAGGCCGATCCGAAAGCCCCGGCGGTGCCGACGGCGCCTGCCGCGCAGCCGATCGTTCCCAATGCGGTTCCGCAGCCTGCCTTGCAGCAGCCTGTCCTGCAGCCGGCTCCCGCCGCGCCCGCGCAGTCGGCTCCGGCGAAATCCGCCGACCAGCCGCCGGTGCCTGCCGCAACGGCTCCGGCCAAGCCGGCGCCGCAGGGAGGCTGAGCGCGTTTCCCGGGTGCGGGTTCGCCCGCGCCTGAAGTCGCTTCGACGCATCGCATCGCGAGCGCGTCGGCGAACGATCGCGATACCGGTGCATCATCCCGGTTCGTATCGAAAAGGGTGCGACTTTTGCGTCGCATCCTTTACAATAGTCAGGCTTCGCGCGCCGCACGGCGCGAAACTGCGATATTGCCCAGATGGCGGAATTGGTAGACGCACTACCTTGAGGTGGTAGCGACGTAAGTCGTGGGGGTTCGAGTCCCCCTTTGGGCACCAAATCGCAGCAACAATCAGCATCACCGTTACCGAAACTCATGCACGGACGCATGAGGCGATGTCAGGGAAACGACATCCGGTTCCACGAACGCCCGCACATCCCTCGTGCGGTTTTTTTCGGGGAACGGGAACGCGATTCGGTCGCAGGCGATCCATCGACACAACCCAACGCCGAGAGAACTGAAGTGCTGGCCGAATATCTGCCGACCCTGCTGTTTCTGATCGTTGCCACCGGCATAGGCATCGCCCTGATCGTCGTCGGCAACTTCCTTGGCCCCAAGCGCTTCGACGCCGAAAAGCTTTCGCCCTACGAGTGCGGCTTCAACGCATTCGAAGACGCGCGGATGCGCTTCGACGTGCGCTACTACCTCATCGCGATCCTGTTCATCGTCTTCGATCTGGAAATCGCCTTCGTCTATCCGTGGGCGCTGGTGTTCCGCGAGCTCGGCGTGTTCGGTCTGATCGAAATGGGCGTGTTCCTGGGGCTGTTGCTGATCGGTTTCATTTACGTCTGGAAGAAGGGTGCGCTGGAATGGGAGTGATCCAAACCGTCCAGAAGGTCGCGGACTTCGCCAATAATCCGATTCCGGAAGGGCGACTCGACGATATCCTGCGTCCCGAGAGCCTGCTGTCCGAGGACGGCAATCCACTGCTCGAACACGGCTTCGTCACCACCAGTTTCGACGTGCTCTGGAACTGGGCGCGTACCGGCTCGATGTGGCCGATGACCTTCGGTCTGGCCTGCTGCGC
>CBIHKW010000212.1:0-3630 GCA_966203835.1 uncultured Thermomonas sp. | reverse complement strand
CGCCCGTTTCGTCGTAGCGGCCATCCCCGGCCGGCCCTGGCAGGCTGTCGAAAACAGCCTGCCAGGTCTCCATCGGGAGGCCTTCCCGATACCATTGCCTGCCGTATCGTTCAGTCCCGTACCGCCGATGCCGCACCCGTCCGCCGGGCGAGCGGCTATACTCCGCCGGCACGGTGGGAGAAGCGGCCCCGGACATCCGGGTCGCTGCCGAAGGCGCAATTCGCCCGGAATCGCTCAGGCCTGATACCGCCGCGCGTACATCACTCTGGAGAGATCGGCCGCCCGCCGCAGAAATGCCGGGCCGCGTCGACGCCGAAGGGGCAAGAGGCACAACGTCGGGAGCGACCCTCCCCCCGCGACCTGCGGTATGTGCTTCCAAACTCTCAGGCAAAAGAACAGAGGGGCGAGCGGGGCTTTGAATCGGCGCAAGCCGTAAGCCCGCGAGCACCCGCCGGCCTGCGCCGGTGGGCCGGAACGCCCTCCCTCCGCCAGATGACGCCCGCCCATGTCCCCGACTCCGGTTTCCGCGACCCTTCACGCCGCCTCGCTGCGTGACCTCGAACATCATCACGCCTTCCTCGAACGCCACATCGGCCCCAACGACGCCGAGATCGAGCACATGCTGCGCGCGATCGGCCACGACTCGCTGGAAGCGCTGACCGACGCCATCGTGCCGGCCAGCATCAAGTCGGCGGCGCCGCTGGCGCTGCCCGAGGCGATCACCGAAGTCGAAGCGCTGGCCAAGATCCGCGCCATCGCCGACAGGAATCAGGTGTTCCGCAGTTACATCGGCCAAGGCTATTACGGCACCCATACGCCGAACGTCATCCTGCGCAACATCCTCGAGAACCCGGCGTGGTACACGGCCTACACGCCGTATCAGGCGGAGATTTCGCAGGGCCGCATGGAAGCTCTCATCAACTTCCAGACCATGTGCGCCGACCTCACCGGCATGGAGATCGCCAACGCATCCCTGCTGGACGAAGGCACCGCCGCCGCCGAAGCGATGACCCTGGCCAAGCGTTCGGCAAAATCGAAGTCGAACGTGTTCTTCGTGTCCAACGGCGTGCATCCGCAGACCATCGCCGTGCTGCGCACCCGCGCCGAACCGATGGGCATCGAACTGCTGATCGGCGCCGACGCCGACGCGCACAGCGCCGATTGTTTCGGCGTGCTGCTGCAATACCCGAATACCTTCGGCGGCATCGGCGACTACAAGGCGCTGGCCGACGCCGTGCATGCGCGCAACGGTCTGGTCGCGGTCGCTACCGATCTGCTTGCGCTCACCCTCATCGTCGCGCCCGGCGAATGGGGCGCGGATATCGTCGTCGGCAACACCCAGCGCTTCGGCGTGCCGTTCGGTTTCGGCGGCCCGCACGCCGCATTCATGGCCTGCCGCGACGCCTACAAGCGCAGCATGCCCGGCCGCCTGATCGGCGTGTCGGTCGATTCCGAAGGCAAGCCCGCGTATCGCCTGACCCTGCAGACCCGCGAGCAGCACATCCGCCGCGAGAAGGCCACGTCGAACATCTGCACCGCGCAGGTGCTGCTGGCGGTGATGGCCAGCATGTACGCCGTGTATCACGGCGCCGAAGGTCTGACCCGCATCGCCCGCCGCACCCATCGTCTGACCGCGATCCTCGCCGCCGCGCTGCGCAAGGCCGGCGTCGCGGTCGGCAACGATTTCTTCGACACCCTGCACGTCACCGGCATCGATGCCGCTGCGATCCACGCCAAGGCGAAAGCCGCACAGCTCAATCTGCGGCCGATCGATGCCGCCAGCGTCGGCATCAGCCTCGACGAAACCACCACCCGCGAAGACGTGGCCGCGCTCGCCGCGCTGTTCGGCGCCGACGCGGGCGACATCGACGCGCTCGATGCGAACACCGCCGACGCCCTGCCCGCTGCGCTGCTGCGCACGTCGGAATTCCTGTCGCATCCGGTGTTCAACACCCACCACAGCGAACACGAACTGCTGCGCTACATGCGCGCGCTGGCCGACAAGGATCTGGCGATGGATCGGACCATGATCCCGCTGGGCAGTTGCACCATGAAACTCAACGCCACCGCCGAAATGATCCCGGTGACGTGGCCGGAGTTCGGCAACCTGCATCCGCTGGCGCCGGCCGAACAGACTGTCGGCTACACACAGCTGATCGACGAACTGGAAGCGATGCTGGTCGAATGCACCGGCTACGACGCGGTGAGCCTGCAGCCGAACTCCGGCGCGCAGGGCGAATACGCCGGCCTGCTCGCGATCCGCGCCTATCACCAGTCGCGCGGCGAAGCGCATCGCGATATCTGCCTGATCCCGGAATCCGCGCACGGCACCAATCCGGCCTCTGCGCAGATGTGCGGCATGACCGTCGTCGTCACCAAGTGCGACGGCAACGGCAACGTCGATCTCGACGATATCCGCCGCAACGCCGAGAAGTACGGCAACCGCCTCGCCGCGCTGATGATCACCTACCCGTCCACGCACGGCGTGTTCGAGGAAGACATCGTGGCGATCTGCGACATCGTTCATCAGCACGGCGGTCAGGTGTATACCGACGGCGCCAACATGAACGCGCTGGTCGGCGTGGCCAAACCCGGCAAGTGGGGCTCGGACGTCTCGCATCTCAACCTGCACAAGACCTTCTGCATCCCGCACGGCGGCGGCGGCCCGGGCGTCGGCCCGTGCGCGGTGAAATCGCATCTCGCGCCGTTCCTGCCTTCGACCTTCGGCGGCGAAGGCAAGGTCGGCATGGTGTCCGCAGCGTCGTTCGGCAGCGCCAGCATCCTGCCGATCAGCTGGATGTACATCACGCTCATGGGCACCCAGGGCCTGCGCAAGGCCACCCAGGTCGCGCTGCTCAACGCGAACTACATCGCCAAGCGCCTCGCTCCGCATTACGAGACGCTGTACACCGGCCGCAACGGTCTGGTCGCGCACGAATGCATCCTCGACCTGCGTCCGCTGAAGGACAGCACCGGCATCAGCGCCGAAGACGTGGCCAAGCGGCTGATCGACTTCGGCTTCCACGCCCCGACCCTGAGTTTCCCGGTCGCCGGCACGCTGATGGTGGAACCCACCGAGAGCGAATCGCAGCACGAACTCGACCGCTTCATCGACGCGATGATCCAGATCCGCGACGAAATCCGCGCGATCGAAGACGGCCGCCTCGACCGCGAGGACAACCCGCTGAAGCACGCGCCGCATACCGCGACCGCAGTTGCGGGCAGCGAGTGGACGCATGCTTATCCGCGCGAACTGGCCGCGTTCCCGCTGCCGACGCTCAAACTGCAGAAGTACTGGCCGCCGGTCGGCCGCGTCGACAACGTGTACGGCGACAAGAACGTGATGTGCGCCTGCATCCCGGTGGATGCGTACAAGGAAGACGAGGGCGTGGAGGTCTGATTCCTCCCGCCAGGTGATACGAAGACGGCCCGCGCAAGCGGGCCGTTTTTTTTGGGGGGTCGGATCCCGGCAGACCATTGCGTAGAGCCACGCCCTGCGTGGCTGCGCGCATCCGGACTTGCCGATGGATTCATGCAAGAAGCAAGGCCAGAACGTCGCCACACTGCATGACCCTTCGCAACGGATCGATAACCATGGTGTACCAGACAAGCAGCATTCCAAGCCCTGCC
>CBIHKW010000211.1:0-3690 GCA_966203835.1 uncultured Thermomonas sp. | reverse complement strand
GTGATGAAGCGCGCCGCCGCCATCGTCACCAACCGCGGCGGCCGCACCTGTCACGCCGCGATCATCGCCCGCGAACTCGGCGTCCCCGCCGTGGTCGGCACCGGCAATGCGCTGGACACCATCCAGGACGGCCAGCCGGTGACGATCAGCTGCGCCGAAGGCGACACCGGCTTCATCTACGACACCGAGCTGCCGTTCGAGCGCATCGTCACCGATCTCGACAACATGCCGCCGGCGCCGCTGAAGATCATGATGAACGTGGCGAACCCGGAGCGCGCCTTCGATTTCGCGATGCTGCCCAACGCCGGCATCGGCCTGGCGCGGCTGGAAATGATCATCGCCAGCCACATCGGCGTGCATCCGAAGGCACTGCTGGATTACGCCAATCAGGACGCCGACACCAAGCGCAAGATCGACGCGAAGATGGCCGGCTACGCCAGCCCGGTCGACTTCTACGTCGACCGCCTCGCCGAAGGCATCGCCACCATCACCGCTTCGGTCGCGCCGAACCCGGTGATCGTGCGCCTGTCCGACTTCAAGTCCAACGAATACGCCAACCTGATCGGCGGCGCGCGCTACGAGCCGCACGAAGAAAACCCGATGATCGGCTTCCGCGGCGCCAGCCGTTACGTCGACCCGTCGTTCCGCGATGCGTTCGCGCTGGAATGCCGCGCGGTGCGCAAGGTCCGCGAGACCATGGGCCTGGACAACTGCTGGGTGATGATCCCGTTCGTGCGCACGCTCGGCGAAGGCCGCAAGGTCATCGAAGTGTTGAAGGAAAACGGTCTGGAGCAAGGCAAGGACGGCCTCAAGATCATCATGATGTGCGAAGTGCCGTCGAACGCGCTGCTGGCCGACGAATACCTCGACATCTTCGACGGCTTCTCGATCGGCTCCAACGACATGACCCAGCTCACCCTGGGCCTCGACCGCGATTCGGCGATCGTCGCCAATCTGTTCGACGAACGCGACCCGGCGGTAAAGAAGATGCTGTCGATGGCGATCCAGGCCGCGCGCCGCAAGGGCAAGTACATCGGCATCTGCGGCCAGGGTCCCAGCGACCATCCCGACCTCGCCGAATGGCTGATGAAGGAAGGCATCGAGTCGGTGTCGCTGAACCCGGACACCGTGGTCGATACCTGGTTGAAGCTGGCGAAGTCGAAAGCGGGTTGATCGCCCGCTTCCATCCAGATCCAGTCAGCACTTCCAGTCAGCACTCTATCGCCAGTTCACCGCCAAAGGACTCATTTCATGCACCTGATCAAGACACGTATCGTCGTTGGCCTCGCACTGGCGCTCGCCTGCACTTCCGTATTCGCCGAAGACGACAACCAGAAGCCGGAAGGCGACATGCACTCGATCATGATGACGCAATGCGCGGCGATGAACGCACAGTTCCGCACCACGCCGGGCATCAGCGACGTCCTCAAGACACGTCCGGAGCCGGCGATGTGCGAATGCGTGAAGCGGGGCATGGGCGCGGACGCCGCGATGGAATCGATGCGCGGCGCCAGCGAGGAAGAAATGCAGGCGCGTGTCGAGAACAAGAACTTCGAAACATTCTTCGTCGCCAAGCTGTCTTCGATCTTCTTCTCCTGCCTCTCGCAGGAACTGGACGCAGGCGTCAAAAATTTCCCGATCGACTAGCCACGTCAAACGAATCAAGCAGTTCGTAGCCCGAATAGGGCGCAGCGCTTTTGCGGATCAGCCCGCGAAATCCGCGATCCGGCTGCGGTAATAACGCAACTCGCTGATGGAATCGCGCACGTCGCTCAACGCGGTGTGCGCGGATTCCTTCTGCACGCCGCTCAGCACCTGCGGTGCCCAGCGCCGGGCGAGTTCCTTGAGCGTGCTGACGTCGAGGTTGCGGTAGTGGAAGTAACGCTCCAGCTCCGGCATGCAGCGATGCAGGAAACGCCGGTCCTGACAGATCGAATTGCCGCACATCGGCGAGGCCTTCGGACCGATCCACTGCTGCAGGAATTCGATCGTGCGCAGCTCGGCCTCGCGCATCGTCACACCCTGCTCCAGCACCCGCTGCCACAAGCCCGACCTGCGGTGCTGGCTGCGGTTCCAGTCGTCCATGGCTTCCAGCGTGGCCAGATCATGCGTAATCGCGAACTCCGGGCCTTCAGCCAGCACATTGAGATTCGCGTCGGTGATGACGGTGGCGATCTCGATGACCGAATCGTTGTCGGTGTCGAGACCGGTCATTTCCAGATCGATCCAGATCAGGCGGCCTTCGGCCGCAAGGGTTTCAGTCATCGCAAAGAAGGCCATGCGGCTCGCATCGAAAGGCAGGACATCGCATGATAGCCCAGTCCCCAAGCCGGCCACGGGCATGTCGCTCACCTCGCAACTCGATCACCACACCATCCTCGGCGCGATGCTGGCGCCGGCCCTGCTGATGGCCGCGACCGGCTCGCTGCTGGTCTCGGCGAACGCGCGGCTGGCGCGCGTGGTCGACCGCCTGCGCACGCTGATCGTAGCCTGGGAACAGGACTCGCCCGACCGCGAGGAACGCGACACCCAGATCGCCCGCCATCGCCGCCGCGCCGCGCTGGTGTTGCGCGCCTGCTGGACGCTGTACGCGGCGCTGGGTTTCTTCGTGGTGACGAGCCTGGGATTGGCCGCCGACGCGCTGCTGGGTTTCCGGCTGGGCGCGGTGCCGACAATCCTCGCGGTGGCCGGCATGCTCTGTCTGCTGGCGGCAAGTCTGGCGATGGGGCGCGAAGTCAGTCTTTCGGTCAAGAGTTTCGACGAAGAACTCGATCAGGAACTGGCCCGCAAACGCGGCTAGCGTTCCGTAGGAGGGCCTTCAGGCCCGATCTTTTTCAACGATGTCACCGTCCCGTAGAAGCATCGAGCCTGAAGGCCCTCCTGCGGAGCAACACGTTCGACTGCACACGATCACAGCGCGGGCTTGCCGCGTTTGCGCCGGAAATAATTGGTGAGCATGGTGCCGGCGTCTTCCGCCAGCAGGCCGCCCTGCACCTCGACGCGATGGTTGTGGCGCGGATCGGCGAGCAGATCGAACACGCTGCCGGCCGCGCCGGTCTTGGGATCGCTGGCGGCATAGACCACCCGTGCGATCCGCGCATGCACCGCGGCCATCGCGCACATCGCGCAGGGCTCCAGCGTCACGTACAGGGTGCAGCCGATCAGCCGGTGATTGCCGACCGCCACGCCGCCCGCGCGCATCGCGACGATTTCGGCGTGCGCGGTCGGGTCGTGGTCGCCGATGTTGCGATTCCAGCCTTCTCCGACCACGGCGCCTTCGGCGTCGATCAGCACCGCGCCGACCGGAATCTCGTCGTGCTCGCGCTCGGCGCGTTCGGCCAGCGCGAGCGCATGACGCATCCAATGCAGGTCGGCATCGCCCGGAACAGCGTCCGTACGGTCGCGTTCGGAGTGGGCTGTTGGTTCGGACAGGGTGGCCTGCGGAGCACCCGTCACCCACTGTTTTTTGTCGTCGATTGCTTGCATGCTAAGTCGCGTCGCGCCGCCGTGTTTTTTGCCAGCATGCGGTAACTGGCCGACGCATGATGATCGCTGGCCCGGCCCATGTCATCCGCCGGCCATCTGCCGGCGACCGGTTTTCAAAGGATCCACGCTCAACGAGCGTTCAACAGGGGAGGTTTCACCATGTCGAGCACGACCGGACCGTCTGCACCCAGCTCTCAACAAGGG
>CBIHKW010000210.1:0-3864 GCA_966203835.1 uncultured Thermomonas sp. | reverse complement strand
GATCAGCGGCGCGGGCCAGAATGCGTTGCAGACGAAGATCTGATACGGCTGGCTCGGGTAGACATACGCGAAGTAGTTCTGGGTGCATCCGCAGTTGATGGTGACTTGGCCGCCGGTCTGATCCATCGCATTGTCGATGGCGATGAAATGCTGCTGCGCGGTGGCATAGCGGTTGCTGGTGTAGGCGCCGAACCACGTGGTGTAACGCGCACCGGTGGTGCCGGCACTGAGATAGCCCTTGGCGCGTTCGGAATATGCGCGTGCCGACAGTACGGCGTTGTTGATCGTGGCGATCTGGGTTGCGTTGCAGGCCGCGGTGCTGATGCCGAGGACATCCGACAGCTCCGGGTTGGCCGGCAGCACCGGGCGGAGGCGGCGTCCGTCGGGGAACGTGGCCCGCTGGTCCAGCACGATCTGGATCGGCGCGCCCTGCGCGATCATCGGCAAGCCGTTGCGCTGCTGCAGGCGGGTGCCGCCGGAGAGCGAGGCGTACTGCAGCGGCGCCGCGTAGGTGACGGTGTAGTGGCCGGCTTTCGACAGATCGTAGGCGCTGCCCAGCTCGACGACGCTGCGGTAGCTGCGGCCTGCGCGCAGGATCGCGAAATCCTCGGCGGTGGGCGCGCCGCGTTTGATCATCGCGCCTTCGAATCCGACTTCGACGCCATCGCGGGTGATCCGGAACAGGTTCGAACGCTGCACCTCGTCGGGCAATTGCCATTTCGGGATGCGCAGGGTCTTGTTGCTGGTATTGGTGACCGTGACTTCGACCTTGTCGGCGCCGAGCGAGATCACGCTGACCCGCAGCGGATTCGCCTGCGGTTTCTGCCTCAACGTCGGCGTGGCCAGCGCGACGGCGAAAACGCCGGTGGCGAGCGCCCCGAAGGCCAGGGCACTGCCGGCAAGTTGGGTGGGTTTGAGCGACATGGTGGTTCCCCTGTGCGGAATGCATCCGCAATGACCGATCCGCATGATATCGGGGCCGGGCTGTCGTCGCATCTGCCTGTAAATCCTGAGGTGCGTTCAGGAAAGCAGTCGCCAATCTCAGGCCCCGTGGAAACATGAACGGCCCGCCGAAGCGGGCCGTCCGGTGACGCATGACGCCGGTGGCTCAGTTCTGCGCCGGGGTGTTTTCGGCGAAGTATTCGTGGTTGTCGGCGTTGTCCAGCGCCCGGGTGGGGTTGCTGGTCGCCAGGCTCTTGGCCGCGCTCTGGCCGTAGGCATGGTCGTCGGTGCCCGCCACCACGTTGAAATGGCTCATCTCGTGGATCAGCGTGCCGGCCTTGGAGTCCGTACCCGTGTTCGGCGCGCTCCAGAATGCGTTGCAGACGAAGATCTCGTACGGCCGGGTCGGGTAGACGTAGGCGTAATAGTTCTGGGTGCAGCCGCAGTTGATCTTGATCTGGCCGCCGCTCTGGTCCATCGCGCTGTCGATCGCCGCGAAATGCTGCTTCGCGGTGGCGTAGCGGCTGGAGGTGTAGGCGCCGAACCAGGTGGTGTAGCGCGGGCCGGTCTTGTTGGCGTTGAGATAACCCTTGGCGTTCTCGGAGTAGGTCCGGGCCGAATTGACGGCGGTGCCGGCCGTGTTCGTCCGCGCACTGGTGCAGCCGATGTAGTTCACGCCGTTGACCACGGCGGTCGTTCCGATCGGTTTGGCGGCCGCCGAGATCCGCAGGCGCTGGGTCGGCGTCGCTTCGCCGCCTTCCACCCAGACCTGGAGCGGTGCGCTCTGGGCGACCATCGGCAGGCCGTTGGCCTGTTTCAGCATCGCGCCGCCGGACATCGAAGCGAACTGCAGGGGTGCGCCGAAAGTGATGTTGTAGGCGCCCCTCTGCGACAGATCGTAGGCTTCGCCGAGGTCGATCGTCGCCTTGTGGCTCTGGCCGGGACGCAGAATCGCGAAATCCGCGGCGGTCGGCGTGGTGCGCTTGATCATGCGGCCTTCGTAGCGGACCTCCTCGCCGTCGCGGCTGATCGCGAACAGGTTGGATTCGGCGACCGTCGACGGCAGTTGCCATTTGGGAATGCGCGCGGTCTTGCGGCTGGTGTTGGTCACCACGACTTCGACGAAACCGTCGCCCAGCGACAGCATGCTGATGCGCAGCGGGTTGGCTTTTTCCACTCGCGGCGCGGCTTCGACCGCGGCGAACACGCTGGCGATGCCGACGGCGAGGACCGTCGCCGTACCGATGGTGCTGAAAATATTCCGATTCATTCCGTTGCCCCAGGAGTCGATGAAAAGCCCGCGGATGCGGGCGACTCCGAGCATAGGCGGGGCGCTATCCGGCCGCACGCTGCTTTGCAGCAACGGCGGGTGCGGTCGATGGCGAGGTTGTCCGGGCGCGCCTGGCGCGCGCCGTCCCTCAGCGGAAGTCCTGGTGGCAGCCCTTGCAGCTTTCGCCGATCTTGGTCGCGACCGCGTTCACGCCTTCGCAGTTGATCGGCGGCGCCGACAGTGCGCCGTCGAGCGCGGCGCGCATGCCGCTGGCCTGTTTGACGAACCGTTCATCGTCGCTGAGATCCGGGAACGCATGTTCCAGATCGTCGGCCATCGTCCGCAGGCCTTTGAGGTGCGGGATGATGTCGGTGGCGTTGCAGCGGTTTTCGGTGGCTTTCGATCCCAACTGTTTCAGATGCCATTGCTGCACATGCATCACGCTGTCGGGAAAATGATCGCGGCGCTCGTCGAGGGTGCGCATCAGCATCACCACGGCGATGGCGCCGAGCACCAGGCCCAGAATGAAGACGAAGAAATAACGTCCGAACGCGGAAGATTTGGGGCGGACTTGCTCGGGCGTGGTCGACATGCGGCGGCTCCTGGCGGGTAGACGAAAACATACCATGCCGGGCTGGACATGCCCTCTGGGGCATCCGGACGGGGCGCTCCGCTAAACTGCACGGATGACCGAGAGCCTTCCCAACGAAAGCATGCCCCAAGAAAGCATGCTCAACGAACGCTGGACCGAACGATTCGCCGGCATCGACCGGCTTTACGGCGCGGGGGCGCTGGCGCGTTTCGCCGGCTGTCACGTCGCCGTGGTCGGTCTGGGCGGGGTCGGCTCCTGGCTGGTCGAGGCGCTGGCGCGCAGCGGTGTGGGCCGGCTGACCCTGATCGACGCCGACGACCTGTGCGTCTCCAACACCAACCGTCAGCTGCCGGCGCTGGCCGGGCAGTACGGCCGCAGCAAGGCCGAAGCCATGGCCGAACGCTGCCGCGCGATCAACCCGGAAATGACGGTCGATGCGGTCCTGAGCTTTCTCACGCCGTCGAATCTCGAAGAACTGCTCGGCCGCGGCTACGACCTGGTGATCGACGCCTGCGACAGTTTCCGCACCAAGGTCGAGGCCATCGCCTGGTGCCGGCGCCGCAAGATTCCGTTGATCACCGTCGGCGCCGCCGGCGGCCGGCTCGACCCGACCCTCGTGCGCGTGCGCGACCTCTCGCGCACCGAGCACGACGCGATGCTTGCGCTCATCCGCAGGAAGCTGCGCGGGGAATTCAATTTCCCGAAGAATCATCAGCGTTATTTCGGCGTGCCCGCGATCTATTCGCTGGAGAACGTGCAATACCCGCAGGCCGACGGCAGCGTGTGCGGACTGCGGCCCAAGTTGGGCGCGGATGCGGCGCTGAAACTCGATTGCGGCGCAGGCTTGGGGGCCGCGACCCACATCACCGGCGCGTTCGCGTTCGTGGCTGCGGGGAAGGCGTTGGAGATGTTGTTGAAGGGACGAGCGGCCGGGAAGTGAACCGCGGCGGGTTCAACGCCGGCCGTGATGCTTCAAAACCCCGTCGTCCCGGCCGCCGGCCGGCTGCCCTAGATGTATAGTAGCGGAATAAAAAAAAAATACAGCTTGGTACCCGCCCGC
>CBIHKW010000209.1:0-3892 GCA_966203835.1 uncultured Thermomonas sp. | reverse complement strand
CTTCATACGGTTTGCCGATCCATTCCAGCACGATGTGGTCGGCGAGCGAACAGGCGCCGGGGGAGTAATAGAGTTTCATGGGCAGCTCCGGTTGGATGTGATCCGGTTGGATGTAATCCGGGGGATCAGGCGGTGGGATGACGCTCGATGATGGTGCCCGTCGTCGTGAGGTTCAACCGCAGCATGTGGAATGCAGTGTCGTCCGCGCGCGCGTCGCGCGATCCGCGCCATCGCCGTGCGGCAACGACATCGGTGCGACGCATCGGCGCAAAGTGTTCGCGCAAAAAAAAAGCCGCAGAAACTGCGGCCATCAATCATCGTTCTTTGGATTCCGGTATCGAAACCGGCCGTGGATTCATCCGCGGCCGGGTTTGTCTTTCTGCGATTTCAGCGACTGCACTTTCAGGAACGTGTGATCGCCGATCTTCGCGACCTGATACGCATTGCGCCAGCTGGGCTGGGCGATGGACAGGGCCGCGAAGTGACTGGCGCCGGGAACGATCTCCTGACGCTCGCCTTCCGGCAGCGCCCAGTTGCGCTCGGCTTCGAGCGCGATGGTGACCGCCTGCGACCAGGCTTCGGCATTGCTGAGCTGCGTGCGCGGCGACACGATGGTCGGCGCGAACTGTTTGCGGGCGGTGACGACATCGCACATCGAGTCGCCCCACAGGCCGCTGTCCTCGCGACGGAGCGCGACTTCAGCGACCGCCTGCTGTCCGCGGACAGGCTGGTTGCGTGCTTCCAGGTACAGCGTGGTACTGAGACATAACGAGTCGGCGGCCTGCGGCGGCAACACCGATGCGATCCAAAGGATCCATGCGAGCTTCATTGGAACTCCTTGCTACGTTGCTTCGGCCGGACGGTGTACGGGTAAGGGCCCAGAACATCGATTCGGGTGCGACATGGCGATAGACAGTCCGGCGTGACGCCGGGCGCTTGCGAGGATCGCAAGACAAGGGGCTGCGGGCTCTATGGCCGCTTGTAGCCCAAACGTGGACCGGGGCGGGGGACCCACCAAAGGGGTGGCGTCATCTCCCGACACGATCTCGCGCTGGTCCCGCATCCGGTTGGCGGGAAAGCGGGCGTAGGGTAGTCAGCGAAACATAACGTCAGCTGAATGCAAAATCGGAAATCTCTGATTCAATTGGAGTTTTTGTTCGGAAGGTGCTGTAAGCCACTGTCGGCGCAGGGACTCGGACCGCCGTGGACTCGTGCCAACGGTGTTGCAGTGCAGGATGGATAAGTGCGACCGCGATCCCGGATTACGCGGATTTGCGGTGCCCGGAGGCCTGTAGGAGGGCCTTCAGGCTGGCCCAGGCGATACCCAGCGAGCGACGGCAATGAGGCCGTGCCAACGGCTGACCACATCAAAGCGTTCGTAAATTGCCTACAACCCCGCCGCCACCCGGCTACCCTGGGCGATCGCGCGCTTGGCGTCCAGTTCGGCGGCCACGTCGGCGCCACCGATCAGATGGGGGGCGACGCCGGCGGCCTGCAGGGCGTCGAACAACTCCCGGCGGGGTTCCTGGCCGGCGCAGATCACCACGTGATCCACCGGCAGCGTCTGTTCCTTGCCCTCGACGCGGATGCGGAACCCGGTGTCGTCGATGCCCAGATACTCCACGCCGCCCAGCATCGCCACCTGTTTGGCCTTGAGCATGGCGCGATGGATCCACCCGGTGGTCTTGCCCAGCTTCGCGCCGGGTTTGCCCGGGCTGCGCTGCAGCAGCCAGACTTCGCGCGTCGGCGGCTCGGGCACCGGCTTGCGCAGGCCGCCGGGGCCGGAAAAGGTCGGGTCCACGCCCCATTCGGCCATCCAGCGCTGCGGGTCCAGCGAAGACGAGCCGTGTTCGGCCGTACCGTGCTCCGGCTTCAGGTCGAACGCCGTCGCGTCGAGAATCGGCATGTGCACCAGATATTCGGCCACGTCGAAACCGATGCCGCCGGCGCCGATGATCGCCACCCGCGCGCCGGGCACGACGCGGCCGCTCAGCACGTCCAGATAACTGACGACCTTGGCGTGATCGATGCCCGGAAGCTCGACCTTGCGCGGGCGGATGCCGGTGGCCAGCACCACCTCGTCGAAGCCCTTGAGCGTATCGGCATCGGCCACCGACGACAGCCGCAGTTCGACGCCGGTGTCCTCGATGCGATGGCGGAAATAACGCAGGGTTTCGTGGAACTCTTCCTTGCCCGGGATCCGCTTGGCGAGGTTGAACTGCCCGCCGATTTCGTCGGCGGCATCGAACAGGGTCACCCGGTGGCCGCGCTCGGCGGCGACGGTGGCGCAGGCGAGCCCGGCGGGGCCTGCGCCCACCACCGCGACCCGCTTCGGCGCGCTGGTCTTCGTGTAATTGAGTTCGGTCTCGGCGCAGGCGCGCGGGTTGACCAGGCAACTGGCGGTTTTCTGCTCGAACACGTGATCCAGGCAGGCCTGATTGCAGGCGATACATGTATTGATGCGGTCGGCGCGGCCGGCGCGGGCCTTGTTCGCCCACTCCGGATCGGCCAGCAGCGGGCGCGCCATCGAGATCAGGTCGGCGCCGCCGCCGGCGAGGATGCCTTCGGCCACGTCGGGCATGTTGATGCGGTTGGTCGCGACCAGCGGCGACACCTCCGGGCGCAGCTTGGCGGTCACGCCCGCGAACGCCGCGCGCGGCACCGAGGTGGCGATGGTCGGCACCCGCGCCTCGTGCCAGCCGATGCCGGTGTTGAGGATGGTCGCACCGGCGGCTTCGATGGCCTTGGCCTGGGCGACGATGTCCTCCCAGCCCGAACCTTCCGGCACCAGTTCCAGCATCGACAACCTATAGATAATGATGAAGTCTGGTCCGCAGGCTTCGCGCACCCGGCGCACGATCTCGGTCGCGAAGCGCATGCGCTTCTGCAGATCGCCGCCCCAGCCGTCGCCGCGCCGGTTGGTGCGGGCGCTGAGGAACTGGTTGATCAGATAGCCTTCCGAGCCCATGACCTCGACGCCGTCGTAACCGCCGTCGCGGGCGAGGCGGGCGGCGTTGGCATAGGCCGAGATCGTGCGTTCCACGCCGAAACCGGTCAGCGCGCGCGGCGTGAACGGATTGATCGGCGATTTGACCTTCGACGGCGCCACCGACAGCGGGTGATAGGAATAGCGGCCGGCGTGCAGCAATTGCAGGCAGATCTTGGCGCCGTGCGCGTGTACGGCGCTGGTGACCAGGCGGTGTTTGCGCGCTTCCCACGGCCAGCTGAGCTTGCTGGAGAACGGCTTCAGCCAGCCCATCATGTTCGGCGAGAAACCGCCGGTGACGATCAGCCCGGCGCCGCCGGCCGCGCGCTCGCCGAAATAGGCGGCGAGCTTCGGGAAATCGCTGGCGCGATCCTCCAGCCCGGTATGCATCGACCCCATCAGCACCCGGTTGCGCAGGGTGGTGAAGCCGAGGTCGAGCGGCGAGAACAGGTGGGGATAGGGTGTGGCGGCAGGCTGGGTGGTCATCGGCCAATACGCAAACGTATGGAAGCGCGCACGATGCCGGGAAAGACGTCTGCGCTCAAGGGGTTTCGATCAGGGTGTTCGATCGACGGGGCGATCCGAGCGTTCTGACGCGCGGCCCCCGACTTTACACCGCCGAATCTGTCGGTTCGACGCAGACGCAGGTCAGGGTGGGCGCCGGGTCTGGCAAAATAGCCGGCTTCCCTCGCCACTACCGAGCCGCGCACCCATGGGCCACCACGATATCCGCTCCGCCGTCCGCCCCGATCCCGACCAGCCGATGGTCGACATCGCCAATTACGTCATCGACACCAGGATCGACTCGCAGGAGGCCTACGACACCGCGCGCTACATGCTGCTCGACTCGCTGGCCTGCGCGATGCTGGCGATGAAGTTCGAGGGCTGCGTCAAGCACCTCGGCCC
>CBIHKW010000208.1:0-3933 GCA_966203835.1 uncultured Thermomonas sp. | reverse complement strand
GTTGATCTGGGCCGAGGTATGGCGGCGCTTGCCGTTGACCAGCACCAGCACCTGATCGGGCGCGAGGCCGCGCAGCTGTGCCGGGCGCACCGCGTCGGTGCCGTCGGTGATGGCCGGGCGCGGGAAGTTCAGTGAGGGCAGGGCGCGCGACAGCGCGGTCGCCAGTTCGGTGGTGCCGGTGGCTTCCAGCGCCTGCGGGGTGATCACGTCGATCGGCGACGGCGACGAGGCCACGGTGCGCGTGGCCGTGCGGGTGCCGGTCACCACGACGGTTTCGAGGCTGTCGCCGGGCTCCTGGGTTTCATCGGGCTGATTTTTATCTGGAGCTTGGGCGAAAGCGGGGGTGGCGGCAAGCGCCAGCAGCAGGCCTAGGGTCAGCGGATGTCGATTCATGGTGAGAGCCTTGTGGGGAAGGGGTCGATCCCGGTTTAGCATGCGTCCGGGGGAGGGTCAAACCGCCTATCCGTATAAAGAGATGGCTGTTCGGTCGTTTGTCGCCCCGGAACCGCGGTACACAGCGTAAAATCGCCGCCCCGGCTGGTGTCCGCCGCGCCCCAGAGTCTCCTCCGCCCATGATCTCCTTTCGCAATTTCGCCCTCCGCCGGGGCGAACGCCTGCTGTTGTCCGATATGGACATGTCCTTGCACGCCGGTTGGCGGGTGGGTGTGGTCGGCCGCAACGGCACCGGCAAGTCGTCCCTGTTCGCCGCCGTGCGCGGCGAGGTCGAAGCCGACCGCGGCGATCTGGACCTGCCCTCGCGCCTGCGCATCGCCAGCATCGCCCAGGAAATGCCCTCGCTGCCGGACCCGGCCGTCGACTTCGTGCTGTCCGGCGACACCGTCGTCCACGAGGCCCTGCAGGCCGAGGCCAACGCCTTCGCCAACGAGGACTGGGAGGCGGTGGCCGAGGCCCACCACCGGCTGGAGGAAGTGGGCGGCTACGACGGCGCCGCACGCGCGGGGAAGCTGCTGCACGGCCTGGGGTTCCCGGCCGAGATCCAGCAGCGCCCGGTGGCCTCGTTCTCGGGCGGCTGGCGCGTGCGTCTGAACCTGGCGCGCGCGCTGATGACGCCCTCCGACGTGCTGCTGCTCGACGAGCCCACCAATCACCTCGACCTCGATGCGGTGCTGTGGCTGGAGCAATGGCTGCTGAAGTACCCGGGCACGCTGCTGCTGATCTCGCACGACCGCGAGTTCCTCGACAACGTCAACACCCACACCCTGCACCTGCACGGCGGCAAGGCCAAGCTGTACACCGGCAACTACACCGCCTTCGAGCGCCAGCGCTCCGAGCAGTTGCGTCTGCAGCAGATCACCCACGAGAAAGCCCAGGCCGAACGCGCCCACCTGCAGAGCTTCATCGACCGCTTCAGCGCCAGCGCCGCCAAGGCCAAGCAGGCGCAGTCGCGGGTCAAGCGGCTGGCGAAGATGGCCAACACCGAGGCGGTGCGCGCCGAGCGCGAAGTCCGCATCGATTTCCCGGCGCCCTTGAGGCTCCCGCACGCGCTGCTGCGCCTGAACCATGCCGACTGCGGCTACGGCGACACCACCATCCTCCACAACGCCAACTTCGGCCTGGAGGCCGGCGACCGCATCGGTCTGCTCGGCCCCAACGGCGCCGGCAAGTCGACCCTGGTCAAGACGCTGGTCGGCGAGTTGCCGCTGCTCACCGGCGAGCGCTACGCCCATCCGGACCTGCGCATCGGCTACTTCGCCCAGCACACCGTGGAAGCGCTGGTGGCCGGCACCTCGCCGATCGATCACCTGCGCGAGATCTCGCCGGAAGCGTCGCTCCAGGATTTCCGCAACTTCCTCGGCAAGTGGAGCTTCGCTGGCGACCGCGCGTTCGAATCGATCGACGGTTTCTCCGGCGGCGAGCGCGCGCGCCTGGCGCTGTCGCTGATCGCCTGGCGCCAGCCGAACGTGCTGCTGCTGGACGAACCCACCAACCATCTTGATCTCGAAATGCGCGAAGCGCTGGCCGAGGCGTTGAGCGACTTCCCCGGTGCGATCGTGCTGGTCTCGCACGATCGCCACCTGATCGGCCTGGTCAGCGACACCTTCTGGCGCGTGGCGGAAGGCGTGGTCACGCCGTTCGACGGCGATCTCGACGAATACGCGGCGTGGCTGCGCACGCGCGCCAGCAGCGACCCGAAGAAAGCGTCCGCGAAACCCGCCGAAGCTCCGGCTGCGCCGCCGTCGCCGGTCGCCGCGCCCGCGAAAAAAGGCCCGAAGATCAACCCGCACAAACTGGCGAAGGTCGAAGCGCGCGTCGCCGAGATCGAAGCGCGGCTGGCGCAGATCGAAACCGAACTGGCGGCGCCCGAGGCCTATCTCGACGGCGGCAAACGCGCCACCGGCCTCGGTCGCGAGCAGCAGACTCTGCGCGAACAGCTCGAAGCGACGGAAGCGGAGTTGCTGGCGCTGTACGACGGCGCCTGACGCCGTCGTCATCCTTGTTGAAGAGAATCGCCGCAGCTAGAATTTTCGGCGGCGTCGCGCTCGGAGAGTCGCGGCGACTTTTACTCGGCGGAGCCGAATCACAGGGGATTTCTTCGGATATGCGCAAGTCGGTGGTGTTGATGTTGTGTGCGGCGTCGGTGACGGCCGCGTTCGCCGCGTCCTGGGTGCAGCTCGCGAAGTATCGTCACGACGATGCGCGCAGAACGGCGATGTCCGAGCGCGCCGGTACGGGCGCCAGGGTGAGAACGACTGTCGGCAATCTCGTTCCCCGCGCTCCCGTCGATGGCGCGATCGAGCGTCCCGGTTCGTTGGCGAGGCTGACGCCGGTGTCGATCCGCATCGCCGGCGATATCGAGATGGCGGGCAGCGAGGCGGCCACCGTGATCGTCCGTTCCGGCGATCGGCAGACTCCGGCGGTCGTCAGCGGCAATACCTTCACCGCCGACCTGAACCATATCGATGCGGCGAGCATCGTCAGCATCGAACTGTCGAAATCGAATCTGCAGTACCGCGCGCTGCTGGGCAGCGCGCGGTTGCTCAAACGTCAGGCCGGCGCGGATGGCCGCCTCGATATCGCCGAAAATCCGTCGCTGCGGGTATCGCCGTTGAGCACTGCGATCCACTTTTTCGTGAGTCGCGAACTCGGCGGACGTTTGCCGAACTCCGACGATGAAATGGACAAGGCCGTGCGCGCGCTGAACGTCGTCGATCTGGCGCCGGCAGCGAATCTGCAGCGCGTCATCCTGCAGGGCGAGCGCCAGTTGCCGTCCGGTTTCGCCAGCGCCACCGCGCTGCTGGCGGATCGCGAGGCGTATCGCCAGTTCCTGATGCTCTATCCCGAAATCAAGAATGGCGCGAACGCCTATCTGAACAGCCTTCCGGCGGGCGCATTCGCGGCCGGCGACCTGGACAGGAATTGGTTGTTGAGCACGCGAATCGAGCGTAACGGCGCACCGTTCGTGCAGCCGGTCGTGCAGATCATGCTTCGCCGGCCCGGCGGTTTCGCGGTGTCCGCAATGCAGAGCCGCAGCAATCCGGATTTCGGCGCCGAACTGCTCGCCGACGGCGATCTGCGCATCGCGCCGGAAGGGCAACCGTATTTCGACAGGCTGATCTCCGCCGGTCAGATCGATCCGTCCAATCCGTCCAGGATGATCGTCAATCGCGGCATCATCCAGAGCGAGACGTATCGCCGGCTGTTCGTCGGCAAGCGGCAGCAGATCTGGCTGCAGACCCGCAACGAGTCGAGGAATTTTCCGCAGTATCCATCGCAGCCGGCAGTCGCTTCCACCGTCAGCGCGTTGCTCAATGCATCGGTTCTCGAGGATTCGGTGGTGCCGGTCGCCGATGCCGATGTGCTCGGTCGTCGCGCGATGCCGTATTTCTGTCTGCAGCCTTCAGAGGTGAACGGCGAACCTGCGGCGCTGCAGAACTGCGAATTCGCGCTGCACAACATGGGCGCCAACGGCTT
>CBIHKW010000207.1:0-4025 GCA_966203835.1 uncultured Thermomonas sp. | reverse complement strand
GGATCAAGAATGCTGAGACCGTTACGTCTGATGCTGCTGACCGTGGCCTGCACCGCTGCACTGCAGGCGCATGCCCAGGGCGGCGCCGGCGCCGCCACCGGGCCGATTACCGTCCCCGCCGGGGAATTGCGCGCCGCTCTCGACACCCTGGCCCGGCAGTCCGGCACGCAACTGGTCTACCGCTCCGATCAGATCAAAGGCCTGCGCACCTCCGGCGTGCAGAGCGCCCCGTCGGCCGACGCCGCGCTGGAAAGCCTGCTGCGCGGCAGCGGTTTCGTCTCGCGCCGCGACCCGTCGTCGGGCGCGGTGGTCATCGTCAAACGCGACACCCCGAAACGCGCGCCGGCCGCGCCCGCCCAGGACGAACCGTCCGGCGGCGCCGAACCCCCGCCTGCACCGGCATCCGCCGCGGCGGATGCCGTCCCGGAAGAACTGGAAAGCGTGCAGGTCACCGGCTCGCGCATCCCCCGCACCCAGATCGAAGGCCCGGCGCCGGTCACCGTCATCACCGCCCGCGACATCCAGGCCGGCGGCTTCACCTCGGTGCCCGAAGTGCTGCGCTCGATCACCCAGAACAGCGGCGAGACCCAGAGCCAGCAGTCCGCCAGCGGCGCCGATTTCTCGCCCGGCGCGCAGCAGGTCGATCTGCGCGGCCTCGGCCCCAACCACACCCTGGTGCTGGTCAACGGCCGCCGCATCGCCGACTTCCCGATGCCGTTCAAGGGCCGCAGCAACTTCACCGATGTGTCGAATATTCCATTAGGCATGGTCGAACGGGTCGAAGTGCTGACCGGCAGCGCCTCCGCGGTGTACGGCTCCGACGCCATTTCCGGCGTGGTCAATTTCATTCTCAAGAAACAGGCCGACGGCACCACCGTCAATCTGCGCTATGGCGACACCAGCCGCGGCGGCGGCGAGTCCTACAACCTCAGCATCGCGTCGGGTTTCGCGCGCGGCAATTTCAACGCCGTGTTCGGCGCCGAACTGCAGAACCAGCGCCCGCTCTGGGCCTATGAACGCGAGCTGCAGGATTCGACGCTCGACGGCCCCACCGCCCGCTCGCAGGTGGCGCGGCGCAGCTTCCTGCGCACCAACTACGACGACGAGTATCTGGATCCGGGTCAGGCGACCTGCGACGGCCTGTCCGGCCTCAACCGCGGCAGCACCGGCCTCCAGGCGCGTCCGGGCTTCGGCGTGGGCGGCGGCGACGGTTTCTTCTGCGGCAGCACCGAGTCGATCGGCTACGGCACTGTCATCAGCGAACGCAAGGGCATCAACGCCTACGGCTCGTTCAACTACAGCCTGGACAACGGCATGGCGTGGTTCGCCGACGTGCAGTTGGGCCGCCACAAGTTGGGGCTGTTCCGCGACGTGCGCCAGTGGAGCTACCAGGCGCCCGACGGCAACGAGGACGGTTATTTCTTCAACCAGGCCACCAACCAGGTCGAATACTGGCAGCGCCAGTTCTCGCCTGAGGAAATGGGCGGGCTGGACAACGGCATGATCCGCAACACGCAGGAAACCTTCAGCATCGCCACCGGTTTCACCGGTACCTTCGCCCAGGACTGGGATTACGAAGCGGCGCTCAGCCATTCGCAGTACAAGGCCACCATCAGCTGGCCGCAGATCGTCGCAGCCCGCGCCAACGCCCTGTTCCTCGGGCCGCAGTTGGGCGTGGACGCCGACGGTTTCCCGATCTTCAACGCCGACCCGAACCGCCTGTACCGCCCGCTGAGCCGGCAGGAATACGACTCGATCACCGCGCGCACCACCTATCACCCGCGGTCGCGCACCGACACCCTGTCGCTGACCCTGACCAACACCGAGCTGTTCGCGATGCCGGCCGGGCCGGTCGGCTTCGCCGGCGTGGTCGAATTCGGCAACCAGTCCTACGACCTCAATCCCGATCCGCTGGCGACCCAGTACTACTACTACAGCTGGAAGGATTCCGACGGCCACGGCAGCCGCAACCGCTGGGCGGCCGCCGGCGAACTGCGCATGCCGCTGCACGAGACCGTGAACCTCAGCGTGGCCGGTCGTTACGACCAGTACCGCTATTCCGGCAACAACCCGGGCAAATTCACCTGGAGCACCGGTCTGGAATGGCGCCCGCTGGAATCGCTGCTGGTACGCGGCTCCTACGGCACCGCGTTCCGCGCCGCGGATCTGCACTATGTCTACGCCGGGTTGGGCAACGACGAAACCTCCGGCCTCGATTACTTCACCTGCCTCAGCGACGACCCGGGCGCCAGCGACTGCTCGGACTACGACGAAAACCTGATCCGCACCCGCGAAGGCAACCGCGACCTCGAACCCGAGACCAGCACGTCGTGGACGGCGGGCGTGGTCTGGTCGCCCACCGCCGATTTCGACATCTCGCTGGATTACTTCGACATCCGCATGCGCGACCAGGTGCTGGACATGAGCGTGGACGAGATCCTGCGCGACGAGGCCAATTGCCGGCTCGGCGGTCTGGATCCGGCCTCGCCGACCTGCGTCGATGCGCTGCGCCGGATCACCCGCATCGACGGCGATCTGTACGGCATCTACGTCAACCCGATCAACGTCGCCCGCGAAAACACCAGCGGCGTCGACCTGAGCGCGCACTACAAGCTGACGACGCAGTTCGGCGATCTGCGCTTCGGCGTCAATCACAGCTGGGTGCGCAGGCACGATTTCCAGCAGTACGACGGCGACCCGGTGGAAGACCAGTTCGCGGTGAACAGCGGTTTCGACATCCCGAAAACCAAAACCAGCGCCACCCTGGGCTGGTCGATGGACCGGTGGTCGGCCAGCCTGCACGGCGAGCGTCTGGGCAAGCTGCCGAGTTCCGATTCCATCGACGACGTGTACGACCCGGCCGACGGCAACAGCCCGTGGATCGGCGCGACCTGGCGCTACAACCTCGCCGCCGGTTACCGCTTCAACGATGCGATGCAGCTGTCGCTGTCGGTGAACAACCTGTTCGACAAACTGCCGCCGAAAGACCGCACCTACACCGCATATCCCTACTACGACACCTCATGGTTCGATTCGGTCGGCCGCAGCGTCTACGTGAATTTCAGCTACAACTTCGGCGGTTCGAAATAAGTCCGGCGGCGGCGCGCGGCAAGTCCGCACGCCCCGCCGGCGCACCGGTTATGGCAGCACATGGATGTGCATTTTTTTGAACCCATACGACGTGGTAATCCTTGGCTACGCGCAGCGCACGATCATGCTGTTCAAAATCACGCATCGCACCGCCTCCCCCATGACGCGGAAAGGCCCTCCCGGCGACGGGAGGGCCTTTGTTTTTCCGGCGCCACGGCTCAGCCCGCGGCCTGTCCGAACCGCGCGCGCGCCTCGCGGACCTCGCCATGGCGGGCATCGGCCCAGCGCACCAGCGCCTGCAGCGGCTCCAGCAGCGATTCGCCCAGCGGCGTCAGCGCGTATTCGACGCCGGGCGGAACGGTCGGATACACCGTGCGGCTGATGAAACCGTCGCGCTGCAGGTCGCGCAGGGTCTGGGTGAGCATGCGCTGGGAGATGTCGGACACGGCCCGGCGCAGCGCGCCAAAGCGGTGCGGCTGCCCGGCCAGGGTCAGCACGATCAGCACGCTCCACTTGTCGCCGATCCGGTCCAGCACATCGCGGACAGGGCAATCCGACAGCGGCTGCTCGGACGCCTTGTAGGCCTGCCAACCGCCCACGAGGGTCTCGCGGGGGCTTTCGTCGTGAAGGCTGTCGGCGGCCGCGGAGGCCGATAGCGGGGCGTTTCGCATGAGGGTGGTTCCCTTCAGGTGACCAGTGGCGGCGAACCTGCCTTCTTTCGGGAGCGGCAGGCGGTACCTATTATGCGCATGGTCTCGATTCGAGACCATCTGTCGGAAACGTATCCAGTGAGCGCGCATCCCGTGAACACCCTCATCGTCACCGGCGCCGGCGGCCAACTCGGCCAGCGGGTGCTAGCCCATCTGCTCGACACCCTGCACGTCCCCGCCGACCGCATCGTCGCCGCCACCCGCAAACCCGAGGCCCTGTCCTCC
>CBIHKW010000206.1:0-4164 GCA_966203835.1 uncultured Thermomonas sp. | reverse complement strand
GCATCACCTGCTGTCCGACCAGCGCGATCTGCCGGCGCAGGTCGGCGAGGCGGTAGTCGGTGAGCGGATGGCCGTCGAGCAGGATCTCGCCCGACGCCGGCTCGTAGAAACGCGGAATCAGCTTGATCAGCGTGGATTTGCCGCTGCCGGAACGGCCGACGATGGCGGTGACCGTGCCCGGCTTCGCGACGAAACGAATATCGGCCAATGCCGGCTCGCCCTGGCCCGGATAGCGCGCACCGATGCCGCGGAATTCGAGTTCGCCGCGCGCGCGCATCAGTTCGCGCGCGCCGTTGTCGGGTTCTTCATCGGCATCCAGCACGCCGAACAGACGCTCGGCCGACGCGATGCCTTTCTGCAGCATGTTCTGCACGTTGGTCAGCTGCTTCAGCGCCGGGATCATCGCCATCATCGACATCATCAGCGTGACGAAACCGCCGGCGCTGAGCCGCCCCGCCGCCGCCTCGCGACCGGCGAAGAACAGCAGCAGCGCCAGCCCGACCGCGCCCATCAGCTGCACCACCGCCGACGAGATGCTGCGGGTGGATTCGACCTTCATCGCCAGCCGCAGGTTTTCGTCGGCGAGCGCGCCGTAACGCGCCAACTCGGCCTGCTGTGCGCCGTAGATCTTCACTTCCTGCTGATTGTTCAGGGTCTGGTCGGCGGCCTGCAGCAGTTTTCCGCCACTTTCCTGCACACGATGGCTGAAACGCCGATAGCGTTTGGCGACCTTGTCCATCAGCAGCGCCAGCGGCGGCGCCATCACCAGGATAGCGATAGTCACCTGCCAACTGGTCCAGAGCATCACCACCAGCGCGCCGATGATCTGCAGCGACTGCTGCAGCATCACCTTGGCGGCGTCGACGGCGGCGTTCGCCACCTGATCGCTGTCCGAGCCCAGCCGCATCAGCATCGACGGTACCGGCTCGCTGTCGAAACGCAGCCCGGGCAGGCGCAGATATTTGCCGAGCACGCGCACCCGCAGATCGCGGGCGATGCTGCGCGCGGACTTGCCCATGCACACGTCGGTGATGTAGCCGGCGATGCCGCGGATCACGAACAGGCCGACGATGGCCAGCGGCAGGATCAGGCTGAGCTCGGAGTTCTTGCTGATGAAGGTCTCGTCGACCACCGGTTCCATCAATTTCATGAACGCCGAGCCGGCCGCGGCTTCGATCAACATGCCGCCCAGGGCCAGCAGCAGCAGATTGCGGTACGGCGTGGCGAAACCGAGCAGCCGCCGGTAGATCGGCCACGCCGGGGCGCGGTCGGGCTTGCTCATTCGGGCTTGCTCATTTTTTGGCCGCCGGTTGCGTCGCCGCTTGGGCGGGGGCTCGCTGTTCCGGGGCGGTCGCGATGCTGATCTGGCGGAAACCGAGCTGGCCCAGCGCGTCCAGCGCGGTGACCACCGACTGGTGCGGCGTACGCGCGTCGGCGCGCAACAGCACCGGACGCTTGCGGTCGTCGCCCGCGACTTCGACGATGGTCCGCTTCAGCGATTCCAGGTCGGTGCGCAAGGCTTCGCGGTCCTGCACGAAATAGCGGCCCTCGGCGTTCACCAGCACGCTCAACGCCTTCGCGGACGCTTCGCTGGGCTCGCCGTTCGCCTGCGGCAACTGCAGCTTCAACACCGAGCGCGCGTCGAAGGTGGTGGTGACCACGAAGAAGATAATCAGGATCAGGATCACGTCGATCAGCGGCACGAGATTGATCTCGGGCTCGTCGTCGGCGCGGAAGTCGCGGATGCGCATGTCGGTCAGGTCCCGGACACCGGCGGCGTGATGCCGCGCGCGCCAGCGGACATCGGCGCCGAGGCGTTGCGCGGCGTATCCAGGGTATCGAGCAGTTGGATGGCTTCGTGCTCCATGTCGACGATGTAGCCGGCGATACGGCCGCGGAAGTAGCGGTGGAACATCAGCGCCGGGATCGCCACGATCATGCCGGTGGCGGTGCAGATCAGCGCCTTGCCGATGCCGCCGGCGAGCTGGTTCACGTCGCCCAGACCGCTGTCGAGGATGCCGAGGAACATCTGGATCATGCCGACCACGGTGCCGAACAGGCCCAGCAGCGGTCCGGCGGCGGCGATGGTGCCGAGGCCGTTCAGGAAACGCTCCATCCGGTGGACCAGATGGCGGCCGACGTCCTCGATGCGCTCGCGGATCTGATCGCGCGGCCGGTTGCGCACGTCCAGCGCGGCGGCCAGCAGCGCCCCCAGCGGCGAGGTGCGGCGCAGGGAGTCAATGTGCGTCGGATCGAGATTGCCGCGCGCCGCCCAGGCCCGGACCTCAGCACCCAGCCCCGGCGGCAACACGGTCTTGCGGCGCAGACTCCAGAACCGCTCCAGGATGATGCCCAGCGCCACGACCGTGAGCAGCAGCAAGGGAATCATCGGCCATCCGCCCGCTTTGACCAGTTCCAGCACGTCGTATCCTCCGGCCCGCGGCCGCTTGAGTTCGGATCATTAGTTCAGATCATTCAGAGGGATAGGATAACTGAGCCGCCCGCGCCTGCCTGCCGACCGCGTCCCACAGCCGGCGATGGCGGCCGCGCTCGGTCTGCACGGCCACGCCGCCCCGCCCGATCCGCAGCCGCAGGGCGCCGGCCTCCGCCGTCACCGGCGTCTCCGCGCCCTGATGCCGCCACAGATCCATCACCTGCGGCTTCGGATGCTTGAACCGGTTGCCGTAACCGGCCGAGACCGGCGCCCAGCGCGCCCCGGTGGCGGCGACGAAGCCGGGATCGGACGAACCGTTGCTTCCGTGGTGCGCGACCAGCACGACCTCCGCCCGCACCGAAGCCGGATCGCGGCGCAGCAGATCGCGCTCGATCACATGACCGATGTCGCCGGTCAGCAGCGCCGCGCCGTGCAGGGTTTCGATCCGCAGCACGCAGCTCGATTCGTTGCGCAGATACGGAAAATGCGCCGGCGGGTGCAGGAACCGGAAGCGCACGCCGTCCCAGGTCCAGGCGTGTCCGGCCCGGCAGGTCTTCAGATCGGGAATCTTCGCGTCCAGCCCGCTGGCCTCGGGCGCGAAACTCCGCCGGATCGCGAACGCATCGGCCACCGAGGCGTAACCGCCGGCATGATCGTTGTCGCCATGGCTGATGACGGCGGCATCGAGTTGCCTGACCCCCAGTGCTCGCAGCGCAGGCACGACCGCACGTTCGCCTGCGTCGAACCCTTCCGGAATCGCCGGGCCCATGTCGTAGATCAATGCGTGGTTCGCGGTGCGCACCATCACCGACAGCCCCTGCCCGACATCGAACACCACCAACTCGGCCGCGCCATGGCGCGGCAGTTCGCGATCCGGCCACAGCAGTGGCAGCCACAACAGCAGCGTCAAAGGTTTGCCCGGCACTCCGCGCGGCAGCAGGCACCAGAACGCCGCCAACAGCGCCAGCGGCAGCGCGAACCACGGCGGTTCCGGCAGCCACCACAGCGCCAGCGGGCTGTCGCCCAGCCATGCGAACAGCGACCAGCTCGGATCGAACACCGTCGCCGCCAATCGCCACACAGGCGCACCCCAGCCGGCATGCAGCGATTCCAGACCCGTGCCGATCAGCGACAGCGGCACCACCAGCAGACTCCACCACGGGATCGCCAGCAGATTCGCCAGTGGGCCCGCCAGCGACGCCTGGCCGAAGAGCACCACCGTCAGCGGCAGCAATCCCACCGTCGCCACGCCCTGTGCCGCCAGGAATTCGCGCAGCGGATGCTGCCCGCCCTGCGGCAAGCACCACAGCAACCAAGCCACGCCGCCGAAGCTCAGCCAGAAACCCGCGGTGAGCACCGAGAGCGGATCGAAGAACAGGATCGCGATCATCGCCAGCGACAGTGCGTCGACCGGGCGCCAGCCTCGACGCGACAGACAGGCCACAGCAACGACCGCGATCATCAGCACCGTGCGCACGGTCGGCAGCGCGAAACCCGCCAAAGCCGCATACAGCGCCGCGCCGGACAATGCCGCCAGCACCGTCGCCTGCGGCCGCGGCACGCGACGACCCAGCGCGGGCCAGCACCACCACAACGCGCGCATCGATAATGCGAAAAACCCGGCGACCAGACCCACGTGGAATCCGGAAATCGCGATGAGATGGGTCAGCCCGGTCGCGCGCAGCCGCGTCCAATCGGTGTCGTCCAACGCCCGCGTATCGCCCAGCGCG
>CBIHKW010000205.1:0-4164 GCA_966203835.1 uncultured Thermomonas sp. | reverse complement strand
ACCTACGACAAAGCGACCGGCAAGGTCGCCACGCCGCCCGGTTTCAAGGAGGCCTACGCGCAGTTCGCCGACGCCGGCTGGACCGGTCTGGAATCGCCGGTCGAATACGGCGGCCAGGGCATGCCGCACACCATGGGCACCGCGATGAAGGAAATGCTCCACGCCGCGAATCTGGCCTGGGCGAATTTCCCGCTGCTGTCGCACGGCGCCACCGAAACGCTGTTCCATCACGGCGAAGACTGGCAGAAGCAGGCGTTCCTGGAACCGATGATCGGCGGCCGCTGGACCGGCACCATGTGCCTCACCGAACCGCACTGCGGCACAGATCTGGGCCTGCTCAAGACCCGCGCGGTGCCGAACGGCGACGGCAGCTATGCGATCACCGGCACCAAGATCTTCATCACCGCCGGCGAACACGATATGACCGACAACATCGTGCATCTCGTGTTGGCGCGGCTGCCGGACGCGCCTGCCGGCAGCAAGGGCATTTCGACGTTCATCGTGCCGAAGATCAAGGTCGGCCGCGACGGCGCCACCGGCGACGCGAATGCGGTGCGCTGCGGCGCGATCGAACACAAGATGGGCATCCATGGTTCGGCCACCTGCGTGATGAATTTCGACGACGCCGAAGGCTGGCTGATCGGAGGGCCGCACAAAGGCCTGATGGCGATGTTCACCATGATGAACGGCGCGCGCCTCTCGGTCGGCCTGCAAGGGCTGGGGTTGTCGGAACGCGCTTACCAGAACGCGCTGCGCTACAGCCGCGACCGCCTGCAGATGCGCGCGCTGTCGGGCGCGAAATTCCCGGAAAAACCCGCGGACCCGATCATCGTCCACCCCGACGTGCGGCGCATGCTGCTGACCCAGAAGGCGCTGATCGAAGGCGGCCGCCTGCTCGGTCATCACGCCGGATTGCTGCTTGATATCTGCGGGAAAACCACCGACGCCGCCGAACGCGAGCAGGCCGACGCGCTGCTCGGGTTCATGACGCCGATCGTGAAGGCCTGCCTCACCGAATGGGCCATCGAATGCACGTACCACGCGCAGCAGTGCTTCGGCGGCCACGGTTACATCCAGGAATGGGGCATGGAACAGCTGGCGCGCGATGCGCGCATCACCACGATGTACGAAGGCACGACCGGCATCCAGGCGCTGGACCTGATGGGCCGCAAAGTGATGCAGCTCAAAGCCGCCGGGCTGCAGGTGTTCCTGGGCATGATCGGCGAGTTCTGCACGACGCACGCCGACGACGCCGCACTGGCGGAATTCGTCGGGCCGCTGGGCGAACTCGGGAAGGAATGGCCGCAGCTGACCGCACAGATCGGTCAGCGCGCAGTGGGCAATGCCGACGAGATCGGCGCCGCGGCCTGGGACTACCTGTTCTATTCGGGCTACGTCGCGCTGGCCTACTGGTGGGCGCGCAGCGTCGCCGCCGCCGATGCCTCATCGCAGCCGCAGGCGTTCAAGGATGCCAAACGCGAGACCGCACGCTTCTATTTCGCACGTCTTTTGCCGCGTACGCGCACCCACGTCGCAGCCATCGCCAGCGGCGCCGCGCCGCTGATGCGCCTCAACGCCGAGGCCTTCGGCGACTGATCGAAGACCCGATCCACAACCGCCGCCGGCGCACCCCTGCCGGCGGCGGCACTTGTCATCAAAACGGTATATGCTCGGTGCTCATATGGAGGCCGACACACCAGCGTTGCGCCTGATCCCGAACGGGATCCCCCAGCGGGCGACCCACGCCGCCCCGGTCCTTGCCGTCGCCGACGGAAGCCGTTCCCATACTTCTTCTCGACAGCATGCCTCGGAGCATGCCGTCGGCGCCTTGCCCGCACGGCTGGATTCGGTGCGGCTGCTGTCGCTCGATGCCCACGGCCGCGTGCTCAACTGGATCAGCTGGCAGGACGCCGCCTGTCTCTACGCCCGCGGCGCGGTCGCGTGGACGCTCGGCGACCCCTGCCTCAACGTCCACGGCGGCATCAACCGCATCAGCGGCGAACGCAGCGTGATGGAACTGCATCCCATCGTCGCCGCGCGCGGTCACGCCCGCTCGCATGCGCTCGATCCCACGCCGGCACTGAGCAATGCCGCGCTGTTCGCGCGCGACCAGCACCTGTGTCTGTACTGCGGCAAGCATTTCAGCCGCCAACTGCTGACCCGCGACCACGTGGTCCCGCTGTCGCGCGGCGGCCGCGATCACTGGGAAAACGTGGTCTGCGCCTGCTTCCACTGCAATTCGCGCAAGGGCGGCCGCACGCCGCAGCAGGCGTCGATGCCGCTGCTCGCGGTGCCCTACCGCCCGAGTTGGGTCGAACATCTGATCCTGAGCAACCGCAACATCCTGGCCGATCAGATGGCATTCCTGAAAACGCATCTGCCGAAGAATCCGCGTGGCACGAGCATCCTGACCTGATCGATGCCTTCCATGGCGCGACGTCCACATTCATCCAGACCCCTGCCCGGCCATCCATGGCCGGGCGTTCGCCCATGCCGCGAGCAGTGCTCGCGAAGCGCATGGACTCATCCTGACCTGAGCGGGAGCCGTCGTTTTCGCGGCCTACGTCGCATTACGCACGGAATATCATCGCCAACATGCCGCAAACTGACGCAGAAGGTAACAAAGCGCCGCATCACGCGCGTTGACGGGGAAAACCCGCTTGGCGACACTTCGCAGTTCATAAAAACGGGCTGAAAACATGTCGTTCACGCTAGGCCTGACAGGGATGGACCAAGCCACAGAGACCGCATTGAAAGCGGCGTTCGGCGATGCCGTGGGTCGTATTCGCGGGTGGTCGATGGTGGCGGAGAACGACGCCAACTACATCATCGTCGACATGGACAGCATGTACGGCCCGATGAGTTGGCTGCGCCTGCATGCCGCCGGCAAGCAAGTGATCGCCCTGACGTCCGCGCCGCGCACCCAGGCCGACTTCCGCCTGCCGCGACCGTTCGATTCGCACCAACTTGCGGCCTTGCTCAGCGAAATCAGCGGTATTCCCGCTGAAGCTCCGGCCGCCCCGCCAGCGCCTGTCGTCGTTCCGTCGCTCAGGCCTGTCGAAGCGCCCGTCCGCATTCCCGAACCCGCCCCTCCGGCAGTCGTTGCACCCCCGCCGCCTGCGCCCGCTCCACCACCGCCTCCCGCGCCCGTGCCGCCGCCCGTTGCCGTATCGGCACCGCCGGCTCCCACAGCGCCACCCGCATCTGCGCCGGCACCTGTTGCCGCGCCGGTCGTTGCCGCACCAGCGGCCGCGGCAGCGGAAGAACCCGCCGCACAGGCCACCCGCAGCACCGCGTTCTCGCATTGGCTGCGCCCCGGCGCGCTCACCGGCCGCGCCCGCTATCAGGGCGGTAAAGGCCCGGAACTGTTCATCGATTTCACCCAGCGCCAGTATTTCGGGCCGGCCACGCTCAAACCCCTGGCCGAATACTTCGTCGCCAATGTCGGCCTGCGCGATTTCGAGCAGCTCGACGACCGCGCCTGGCAGACCGGGATCGCCAGCCTCGGCGAAGTCCAGGCACTGGCGCGCCTGCAGTGGTTCGGCGGCCTGCTCGCCGGCGAGGGCAAGCTGCTGCCCGGCTTCGATCCCGAGGGCCGCTTCGTGCTGAGCAAGTGGCCGCAGACCGAGCGCGAGTACCCGCGCCACTTCCGCATCGCCACGGCGATGATGAAAGGCCCATCGACCATCGCCGAGATCGCCGCAGCCAGCAGCGTCCCGGCAGTGGACGTGATCGACTTCATCAACGCCAATCTCGCCACCGGCTTCGCCGAACCGTCCGGCGACGGCGGCAAGTCGGGCGGTCTGATGGATCGCCTGCGCGGCCGCTGAGCCGTCCATCGCACCGAACTGAACACCGCGCGCGACTTCGGTTGCCGCTATGCGGTGCGAGGGAGGACAATAGCCCGTCGTCCTCCTCCGACCGCCCAACATCAACGTGATCGACTCCGCGCGCTACCCGCGCCTTTCGCGCATCGCCATTCCCGCCGATCTGCGCCAGTTCCCCGAAGACGAACTCCGGGCGATCTGCGACGAACTGCGCGCCTATCTGATCGAATCGGTCGGGCGCAGCGGCGGCCATTTCGGCGCCGGGCTCGGGGTGATCGAACTCACCACCGCCCTGCACTACCTCTACGACACCCCGGACGACCGCATCGTCTGGGAC
>CBIHKW010000204.1:0-4270 GCA_966203835.1 uncultured Thermomonas sp. | reverse complement strand
TTACTTTCTTTGCGACAAAGAAAGTGACCCGCGCCCCAGCGCGGAAAAGATTCCAAGCTTCACCTGAAACGCATGACCGACAACGTTCCCACCGGCACAAGCGAACGGTGAAACGCCCTGGCGCGCTACGCGCCCGCCAAAGCCTTGAGCATCAATCCAAGAATGTAAGCCAACGCAGTGCCGGTGGCATAACCCAGCGTACCCAGCAACGCACCCACGGGCGCCAGCGACGGATGGAAAGCCGAGGCCACCACCGGCGCCGAAGCCGGACCGCCGATATTGCTCTGCGAACCGATCGCGAAATAGAAGAACGGCACACGCAGGAACCGCCCCACCATCCACAGCAGCGCGATGTGGCAGGCGATCCAGACGAAGCCGAGCAGCAACAGCTGCGGCCGCTCGAACAGCGCCAGGATGTCCATCTGCATGCCGATGGCGGCGATCAGGAAACACAGCAGCAGGGTGCCGAGCGTGGAGGCGCCCGCGCCTTCCAGCGAACGCGCGCGGGTGAAGCTGAGGGCAAGACCGGCGAAAGTAGAAATCGCGATCACCCAGACGAAGGGTTCGTGCAGACTGACTTTCGATGCCCACGCGATATTCGCGCCGAACCAGGCCGATGCGGGCCCGGCGATGGCGTGCGCCAGACCGACGGTACCGAAGGCGATACCAACGATCAGCATCTGATCGGTCAGGGTCGGAATGCGTTCGTGCTGGGCCTTGAACGCGGCGATGCGTTCCTTGAGATCGTCGATGGCGCGCGTGTCCGCGCCGCTACGCGCATCGATCTTGGCCGAGCGCTGGGCGAAGAAGATCAGCGTCGCCATCCACGCGTAACCTACAGCGACATCGACTACCGCGAACTGTCCGAATGTGGTGGCATCGACATCGAAGATCTCCTTCATCGCCATCATGTTGGCGCCACCGCCGATCCAGCTGCCGGCCAGCGCGGCCATGCCCGCCCAGGTGTCGCCGGCCATCGCTTCGGGGAAAATCGCGCGCACCAGCAGGAACGCGACCACACCGCCGAGCATCACGCTCAGCGACGCGGTGGCGTACATCGCCAGCAACTTCGGGCCGAGACGGAAGATCGCGCGGATATCGACGGAAAGCGTCAACAACACCAGCGCGGCCGGCAGCAGCACGCGGCTGGCGACCGGGTTGTAGAGTTTGCTGTTGGCGCCGTCGATCAGCCCGAAGGTGTTGTACAGCCCGGGCAGGAAATAGCAGAGCAGCAGCGGCGGCACCACCGCATAGAAGCGTTTGAAGCCGCCCTGCTCGCGCGACGCACTCCAGAACACCGCCGCAAGCGTGGCGGCGATCAGTCCGAAGACCACGATATCGTTGGAAATCAGCGGCGAAGTAGCGTCGGTTGCGGTCTCAAGGGCCATCGGCAAGGTGTCGATCTGCGGAACGGCCGCCGATCATGCCCCAGCGATGCCCGGAGCGCACGTGCCTGCCTTTCCACTTCGTAGAGCGGCCTTCAGGCCGCTGCTTTGTTTCCTCGATAAGAGCAGCGGCCTGTAGGCCGCTCTACAGGAATCGGAAGCGGCGGCCCGGAGGCCGCTCTTCCCGTTGGGATGCGATCGGCACGGAACCGGCGCGATCACGGCCCGATGTGTTTCTTCATCCACGCATGCACGGTATCGTGCCACTGCAGGCTGTTCTGCGGCTTGAGCACCCAGTGATTTTCGTCGGGGAAGTACAGCAGCTGCGACTCGATGCCGCGGCGCTGCAGGGCGGTGAACGTCGACAGGCTCTGATCGATCGGCACGCGGAAATCGTTCTGGCCCGCGACCACCATCATCGGCGTCTTCCACTTGCTGATATGGCGCGCCGGGTTGAAGCGTTCGTAGCCTTCCGGCTTCTCGTGCAGCGCGCCGCCGAACTCCCATTCGCTGAACCACAGTTCTTCGGTGACCAGACCCATCGAACGGGTGTCGAACACGCCGTTGTGGTTCAGCAGGCACTTGAACGGCGCATTGCCCTTCTTGTCGAACCAGTTGCCGGCAAGCCAATTGATCATGTAGCCGCCGTAGCTCGCACCGAGCGCGCAGGCGCGGTCACCGTCGAGGAATGCGTACTTCTTCTGCGCCGCAGCCCAGCCTTTCTGCAGATCTTCGAGCGGACGGTCGCCCCAGTGGCCGCTGATCGAATCGGTGAATTTCTGGCCGTAACCGGTGGAGCCGTGGAAGTCGATCATCACCACCGCGTAGCCCTGACCGGCATAGGTCTGCGGGTTCCAGCGATAACTCCAGCCGTCGCCGAAGCTGCCCTGCGGACCACCGTGTATCAGGAACGCGACCGGATAAGTTTTGCCTTCCTCGTAGTTCCAGGGCTTCAGCACGTAGCCGTGAACCGTTTCGTTGTTCCAGCCCGGGAAACGGAACTGTTCGTACTCGCCGAAACGCACGTCCGGCAGCATCTTTTCGGCGCTGGGCGTGATCGCGCGCAGCGGCGCTTTGCCGTCGGCGCTGGTGGTGTAGATCACATCGCCGCTCTTCATCGAGTTCGCGGCGATGGCCAGAGTGCCGCCCGCAAGTTCGAACGCACCGACCGAGCCGTCCTTGAAGATCGAGGTCACTTCGCCGGTGTCGATCGACACCGAGAACAACGGATGCCGCCCCAGTTCCTGCGCGGTGGTGTAGATCGATTTGCCATCGGCGGACAGGGTGATGCCATCGGCGGACGCATCCCACTTCGGCGAGAGGTCGCGGCTGCTGCCGGTCGCCAGATCCATCGCCATCAGCGCGAAGCGGTCGGCCTCGAAGCCCGGGCGCTTCATCGCACGGTAGTACAAAGTCTTGCCGTCGGCGGAGAACACCGGGCCGGTGTCCCAGGCCTTGTTGGCTTCGGTGAGATTGCGCGCGCTGCCGCTGCCATCGGCGGCGACGAGGTACAGATCGAAATTGGTGCTGGCCGGCTCGGCGCGGTCGGCCTTGCGCGCGGACAGCACGAACGAATCGCCATCCGGCGACCAGGCGAATTCGCCGGTGTCGCCGAACGGCTTGGACGGCACGTCGCCGATCACATCGGCACCGATCAGCTTCGCCGTCTTCAGCGGCTTTTCCTTGCCCTGCGGCAGGGTCGCGGCGAACACGCGGTTGAGGCGGCCGTCGGCCCAGGTGTCCCAGTGACGCACGAAGATCTTGTCGTAGAGCACGCCGCTGCTCTTGCGCGCAGCGGTGTCATCGAGGCGCTTCTTGGTGCAGGCGAGATCGGATTTGCAGTCGACGAAGGCTTCCAGCGCCAGCGCGACGCGCTTGCCGTTGGGCGAGAACTTGTAGCCGCCGACATCCACCGGCAGATCGGTCAACTGTTTCGGCTCGCCGCCGACGGCCGGAATGGCATACAGCTGCTGGCTGCCCGACTTCGCGCTGAGGAAATACACAGTCTTGCCGTCCGCGGAAAACGCAGGCGAATTGACGTTCCAACCTTCTGGCGTCAAGCGCTTCGGCGGAGCGGCATCGCGCGCGACCAGATTCTCGGCCCACAGCGCGGTCGAGGATTTGTTCGCAGCGAGATCCACGGTGCGCTTGGCGAAGACCAGCACGCGGCCGTTCGGCGACAGCGTGGGCGCGGAATGGCGGTCGAGCGCGACGAGATCGCGCGGCTGCAGACCGCGCGGCGTCTGGGCCAAAGCCGGCAAGGACGACACCGCGCAGAACAGGGCGAGCGGCAATACGGCATGACGAAGCGACATGTTCGGAACTCCGGAAAACGTGGCGAAAGACAGTTGGAACGGTTCAATCAGTTGGACTCGATCGGTCGCAACGACTCGATCAAGCGGTCTCGTTGGCGTTGTAGGATTTCACGCCGGTGCGGTAGAGCAGACCGCCGACGACCGCGAGCACAACCAGACCGGCGAACTGGCCGAAGTGGAACTGCTCGGGCAGCGCGAGCACATCGGCGCGTTCGCTGAGCACGATCGGCACGGCGATGGCGATACCCATCAGCGCTTCACCGGTGATCAGGCCGGCCGAGAACAGCGTGCCCGGACGGTGCAGGCGATCCTTGGTGTGTTCGTCGGCCTTGAACAGGCCGTGACGACGTTCGACCAGATACGACAACAGGCCACCGAGGAAGATCGGCACCATCAGTTCCAGCGGCAGATAGATGCCGATCGCCGCGGCCAGCACCGGCACGCGGAAGCTGGAGCCGCGCGCCTTGAGCATTTCGTCGATGGCGATGATGATCGCGCCGATCACGCCACCGGCGATGATCACGTTCCACGGCAGTTCGCCGCCGAACATGCCCTGCGCCACCGATGCCA
>CBIHKW010000203.1:0-4308 GCA_966203835.1 uncultured Thermomonas sp. | reverse complement strand
CCCTAACCACCCGCCAGTCTCGAGTACATTTGCGATGCTCTTATAGCTTCGTTCGATGCCTGCCTGGTTTCGCGTGTCGGGATGGTGGGCATCGCTGCGCTCACCCCACCCTACGAGCTCATTGCGGCGGATGCAGACTCGCGATCGTATCGACGACAAGCCTTTCGAAGCCCGCCATATCGCCATGGCGCATGTGCGCGCGCGCCATCCGCACGATCACCAGACGCTCCGAAGGAATCACCGCGATCCGCTGACCGAGATTGCCGAACGCGAAAAAAGCATCTGCCGGTATGCCGACATCGCGTCGATGCACAGCGGCTTCGTCGTTGCCGCGGTTGGTCCACCAGCCTGCGCCATAGGCAGTGCCCAACGTAGGTTCGGACGACCACCGGCCCCAACCTTCCGGCAACAGACGCTTGCCATTCACTACACCATCGTTGACGTAAAGTTCGCCGAAGTGCGCCCAGTCGCGTGCGCTCGCGAACATATAGTGCCCGCCGACGGGGGTGCCGGTCGCGTCCATCTCCATCGTTACGCGCCGCATGCCGAGCGGCGCGAACAACTCCCGGTACGCGAAGTCCTGCACCGATTCCCCTGTTCCGCCGACGGCATCGCGGACGATCCGCGACACCAGATGCGTGCTGGCGCTACTGTAGAACCACCGTGTGCCCGGCGCTGCAACAATGCCGGCGCGCTCTGCATAACCGGCCATATCGGCTTCGTCGTAGAGCATCTGGTTGGAGGGATCGAAACCGCTCCCGGTTTCGTCCAATGCCAGGCCGCTGTCCATTCGCATCAGATTTTCGAGCGTGATGGCGCGACGCGGATCGTCGGCTCCTTTCCACGCTGCGATCGGCGCGGGTTGATCGACATCGAGTTTCCCTTGGTACACAAGAATGCCGACCAACGCATTCATGACCGACTTGCTCATAGAAAATCCGAGGATCGGCGTGTCGACGCCGTAACCCGGCGCATATCGCTCAGCGACGATTCTGCCGTTGTGGACGATCACCACGGCTTTGGTCCAACGATGCGGCGCCTCTGCGGGTTCGACGAAAGCGGCATCCAGCACCGTCTTCAGCATCGGGCTCACCGGTTCGACGATGGCCCAATCAGCGCCGTCGGGCAACGATCCGTCGACGCGGATCGGAGAAGGATTGTCGATAACCTCATCGCCATGGACCAGCAAGCAGCCGAACCCGTCGCGATAGGTCGCCCTGCTGACGATCACTCCGAATAATGACGTCCATACTTGGCGTTTCGCGCGATCCACATCGCGACGCAAGGCCCATGCGAGCGTACGCATCCCAGGGCGCGGCGTGATGCTTTGATCGAATGTCCGCTCCGGATCGAGCCCTGCCACGAAAGTCTCGGAGCACAGATCGTGCGCGGCCATGCCGGTCGCGGTGCGCAAGGCCCGATCAGGCCGGAACATCAGGCAACCCATGACGAGCAGCAGGACACCGGCGATCACAAACAGACTGCGGGCGCGGGACGGGCCGTGCCCTCGTCTACGCCACATAAACCGTCTTGATATTCATGAACTCGTGGATGCCATGCTCCGCCAGTTCGCGACCGAAGCCCGAAGTTTTTGTGCCGCCGAACGGCAACCGCACATCGCTGCGCACGATGGCATTCACGAATGTCGCACCAGCCTGCAAACGACGGGCAACCGCTTCGCCGCGCGCCTTGTCGGCGGTCCAGACACTGGCACCAAGGCCGAACGCGGTGTCGTTGGCGATGCGGACAGCATCGTCATCGTCGCGGGCACGCAGGATGCTCGCGGCCGGGCCGAAGAGTTCTTCGTTGTACGCCGGCATGCCGGGTACGACATGATCGAGGATGGTCGCCGGATAGTGCGAGCCGCCCTGCCCCGGCGTGCCGCCGAGCAACAGTTTTGCGCCCGCGGCGACACTGCGCTGCACCTGGTCGTGTACTTCGTCGCGCAGATCGGCACGGGCCATCGGCGCGAGCGTGGTCGCTTCGTCCGCCGGATCGCCGACCGCGAGCTTGCCCGCGGCTTCGACGAAGCGCGCGACGAAGGCATCCGCGATACCAGGCGTCACGATGAAACGCTTGGCGGCGATGCAGGTCTGACCGGCGTTGCCGAAACGCGAAGCGATTGCGGCCGGAACGGTGATGTCCAGATCGGCATCGTCCAGCACCACGAACGGGTCGCTGCCGCCGAGTTCCATTACGCATTTCTTCAGGTGCTTGCCGGCGGTCGAAGCCACCGCGCTGCCGGCGCGTTCGCTGCCGGTCAGCGTAACCGCTTTGACCCGCGGGTCGGCGATGACGCCCGCCGCCATCGAGTTGTCGATGTGCAGCACGCCGAACACGCCTTCAGGAATGCCGGCATCGCGCAACACGCGGGCGATGGCGTCCGCGCAGCGCGGCACGTTGGTCGCGTGCTTGAGGACCGCGACATTGCCCGCCATCAGCCCCGGGGCGAGAAAACGGAACACCTGCCAGATCGGAAAATTCCACGGCATCACCGCAAAGATGCAGCCCAGCGGTTCGTAGGTGACGTAGCTGCGATGCGCTTCGGTGGCGATCATGCCGTCGCGCAGATAGTCGATGGCGTGGTTTGCGTAATATTCGCAGGCCGACGCCGATTTCTCGATCTCCGCGAGGCCTTCGCGCCGAAGCTTGCCCATGTCGGCGGTCATCGTCGCGGCGATGGCTTCGCGCTGTTCGCGCAACTGCGTCGCAACCGCGCGCAGCAGCGCACCGCGATCATCGAGGTCGCGCGCAGCCCATCCCGGCGCAGCCTGCGCGGCCGCCTGCAGGATGCGCTCGACTTCGGCCCCGCCGATGTAGTCGTAGCGATAGTCGACCGCCCCGGTCCATGGATGGATCAATTCGACCGTCATTTCGCTTGCCTCTTGTATGTGAGTGCTTCCGCCACGAATGCGCAGCGGAATTCGACGACGTATGCGCGGCGATCAGCCGTTGTCCTGCATCGCCAACTGCATGTCGCGCTGACGGCGACGTTCCTCGCGGCGCATCCACCACCAGCCGAGCACCGCGACGAGAGAGACGATGGTGACCATGATCGTCGCCAGTGCGTTGATCTTGGGATTCAGGCCCAGTCGCACCGAGGAGAAGACCTTGATCGGCAGCGTGGTCGAACCCGGCCCGGACACGAAGCTGGAAATCACCACGTCGTCCAGCGACAGCGTGAACGCCAGCAGCCAACCCGATACCAGCGCGGGTGCGATGATCGGCAGAGTGATCTGGAAGAACACCTTCACCCGGTTCGCGCCCAGATCCATCGCCGCTTCTTCCAGCGATTTGTCGAGTTCGGACATGCGCGAGGAAATGACCACGGTGACGAACGCAAGCGTGAAGGTGACGTGCGCGATCCACAGCGTGAGCACGCCTTTCGGCTGAAAATGCCCGATACCCATGCCGTTGAGCGCATTGCCCATCGACACGAACAGCAACAGCAGCGACAGGCCGAGGATCACCTCGGGCATCACCAGCGGCGCCGTGATCAGCGCGCCGAACAAGGTGCGGCTACGGAAATGCCGCATCCGCGTCATCACCAGCGACGCGAGCGTGCCCAACACCACCGCACCGCTGGCGGAGAAAAATGCCAGCTTCAGACTCAACCATGCCGCGTTGAGCATGTCGCGGTCGCGGAACAGCGCGCCGTACCATTTGAACGAGAACCCCGACCAGACACTGGCCAGCTTGCTCTCGTTGAACGAATACGCCATCAGGATCAGGATCGGCACGTACAGAAACGCGAAACCCAGCGCCAGTACCGACCACGTCAGCCAATGCTTGCGGAAGGCGCTCATGTCAGCTTCCCTTCCATTTCGCGCTGCTGCACGCGATTGAAGATCAGGATCGGCACCAGCAACAGGAGCAGCATCGAGATCGCCACCGCGGAGGCGCGCGGCCAATCGGTGGCGGCGCTGAAGTCGTTGACCAGTTGCCGGCCGATCATCAGCGTGTCCGGGCCGCCGAGCATTTCGGGAATGACGTACTCGCCGACCGCTGGGATCATCACCAGCATGCAGCCGGCGATGATGCCTGCGCGCGACAGCGGCAGCGTGATCTTGATGAAGGCCTGCCACGGCTTGGCGCCAAGATCGTAGGCGGCTTCCAGCAACCGGTTGTCGTGCTTCACCAGATTGGTGTACAGCGGCAGGATCATGAACGGCAGATAGCAGTAGACGATGCCGATGTAGGTCGCGAGCGGCGTGTACAGGATCTTGAGCGGCTCTTCGATGATGCCGAGCTTCATCAGCAGGCCGTTGAGCAGGCCGTTGTTCTTGAGGATGCCGACCCATGCATAGA
>CBIHKW010000202.1:0-4582 GCA_966203835.1 uncultured Thermomonas sp. | reverse complement strand
GGCTGTAACAGCCCGAACATGCTGCCGACGCGGTTGGTGGTGAATGGAATGCCGGCCTCGGCGGCGGCGGCTTCCAGCCCGGCGCACAGGTGGGCGGTGCGGATCTCGAGGGTTTCGTAGAAGCCAGGCGCCTGGATCAGACCCAGCATCGCCAGGCCCGCGGCCATCGCCACCGGATTGCCGCTGAGCGTGCCGGCCTGATAGATCGGGCCGCTGGGGGCGATCTGCGCCATGAGTTCGCGACGGCCGCCGTAGGCGCCCACCGGCATGCCGCCGCCGATGATCTTGCCGAAGGTGCTGAGGTCGGGCGTCACGTCGTACACCGCCTGCGCGCCGCCCAGCGCGACCCGGAAACCGGTCATCACTTCGTCGAAGATCAGGATTGAGCCGTATTGCGTGCAGAGTTCGCGCAGGTGCTGCAGGTAGCCGTCGCGCGGCGGGATGCAGTTGGCGTTGCCGACCACGGGCTCGACGATGACCGCCGCGACTTCGCTGCCGATCGCCTCGAACAGCTGCGTGGCCGCCTCGAAATCGTTGAAGGGCAGGGTGGAGGTGAGGTCGGCCAGCGCCTTGGGCACGCCCGGCGAGTTCGGCACGCCGAGAGTGAGCATGCCGGAGCCGGCCTTCACCAGGAACGAATCGCCGTGGCCGTGGTAGCAGCCTTCGAATTTCACCATCCGCGTGCGGCCGGTGGCGCCGCGGGCCAAGCGGACGGCCGATAGCGTGGCCTCGGTGCCGGAATTGACCATCCGCACCATCTCGCAGCTCGGGATCAGCCGGGTGATGGTTTCGGCCATGGTCACTTCCAGCGGATTCGGCGTACCGAAGCTCAAACCGTTGCGGGCGGTGGCGATCACCGCCTCCAGCACCGCCGGATGATTGTGGCCGGCGATCATCGGCCCCCAGGAGCCGACGTAATCGATGTAGCGGTTGCCGTCGGCGTCATACAGATACGCGCCGTCGGAGCGCTCGACGAAAAACGGCTCACCGCCGACCGATTTGAAGGCGCGGACCGGCGAATTGACGCCGCCGGGCATCAGGGTCTGGGCGCGGGCGAACAGGTCGTGGGAGCGGTCGGTTTTCATCTAAATCCAGTGTCGAATGATGTAGGAGCGGCTTCAGCCGCGATCTTTTGACGAAAATGATCGAAGCACGCGCTATAGGCGCGCGCGGCGGCGGGCGGGTCGGGGGCATCGAACACGCCGCTGATGACAGCGATCAGATCGGCGCCGGCCGCCACTACCAACCGCGCATTGTCCGGGGTGATGCCGCCGATGGCCACTCGCGGCAGCCTCAGGTCGGCGCTGTCGCGCAGCAGGTCGAAAGAGGCCCGGCGGGCATTCGGCTTGGTGCTGGAGGGAAAAATCGCGCCGAATGCGATATAGCTGGCCCCCGTGGCCACGGCCGCGCGCGCGCGCTCCAGGTCGTCGTAGCAGGACACCCCGATCAGGGCGTCCGGCCCCAACGTTGCCCGTGCTGCTTGGACGTCGCCGTCGTCTTCGCCCAGATGCACGCCGTCCGCGCTGATGGCCTGCGCCAGGGCCAGATCGTCGTTGACGATCAGCCGCACGCCGCGCGCCTTGCACAGAACGAGCAGCGCTTCGGCCTGCTGGCGGCGCAGTGCGGCCGAAGCGGATTTGTTGCGGTATTGCAGCAGCGCCGCGTGATCGAGCACCGCGTCCACGCGCGCGAGCAGGGCCCCGGTGTCGGGCTCGTCGGGCGTGAGGAGGTACAGCCCGCGGCTCCAGTCGCGATGCGGAGCAGGGCTGTCATGTGGGGCGGGGCGGGCTGGAATGGGCGAAAAAATCATCGGTGGGCGCTTTCGGCGCTGGGCGCGGGATGGGAGAATGTCGCAAGCTTCCTGATCCTGGACATTATCCGATGAACGACACTGTTGCCCCCGTCGCCTACCGCACCTGGATGTGCGTCGTCTGCGGCTTCATCTACGACGAGGCCAAAGGGCTGCCGGACGAGGGCATCGCCCCGGGCACGCGCTGGGATGATGTCCCCGACACCTGGACCTGCCCGGATTGCGGCGTGACCAAGAGCGATTTCGAGATGGAGCTGGCCTGACGGGTCTGGCTTGGCGGGCCGCTTGCCGCACTACATATCTATATGAAACGGGCGGCTTCGGGCCGCTCAGTGCAGAAGTGGTTGGCGCTGACCGCCCTGTTCCACCAGCCGATGGCGGATCGCCTCGGCATCGTCGGCGTCCGGCGTCGTCTGCAGATAGCGGCCCAGATCGCGCAGCGCGCCGGCCCGGTGCCCCAACTCCGAATACCCCAGGCCGCGATCGCGCAGCGCCTCGGCATTGTCCGGCACCAGCCGCAGGATCCGGTCGCTGCAACGCACCGCCCGGCCCCAGTCGCTGGTCTCGACATACAGACCATGCAGATTCCGCAGCATCCGCACCAGGATCGCCCGCGGCGGGGCGGGATCCAGGATCTGCATCAGCGCTTCGTCCGGCACGTCCTCGCCGAAATGCGGCCGCGCCCGCTGGCGCAGCTCGTCGGCATTGAGGGGGCGGCCCCGGTTGAAGGGGTCCATCACCAGCACCCCATCGTCCACCGGCAGTCGGACCAGGAAGTGGCCGGGGAACGACACCCCGTCCAGCGCCACGCCCAGCCGCTGCGCCACTTCCATCTGGATCACCGCCAGCGAGATCGGATTGCCCAGGCGCCGGGTCAGGACTTCGTTCAGATAACTGTTGCGTGGGTCGTAGTACTCGTCGTGATTGCCGGCGTAGCCCAACTCATTGAACAGGCGATGGTTGATCGCCTGCATCTTCAGGGGCGCGCTGTCGATCTGGTCGATTTCCGGCCGCAGCGAGGCCACATGCGCCTCGACCAGCGCGTTGCAGGCCGTCGGGTCCAGGTCCGGATACTCGTCATGGGCGATCAACAGTGCGCTGCCGAGCAGAGGCACTTGGTCGTCGGCGAGGTCGGCCAGGGCCGACCAGTCGGGAAGCGCAAAAAAGGCGTTCATGCCGCAAGACTGCGGGCAGGCGGTGTCGGGCACAAGTCCTGACGCCGGCGGCTTCAGCGGGCGGGCGGGATGTCGGGATCGAAGCTGAGTTCGGCGCCGTCCTTCAGACCAAGCTTGGCGGCCTGTCCTGCATTCAATTCCAGCACATAGCGGGCAGGGGCATGGCTCGGATACGACGGGCAGCGATTGCCCGATGTGCAGGGCGGGACATCGCGTCGCTGCGACACCAGCTTCCGCTCGTTGTCGAAATACAGGATGTCCAGAGACAGCTTGGTGTTCTTCATCCAATAAGCGAGCGGCATCTCGCGTTCGTGGATGAACAACATGCCTCGATCCGCATCCATCGCATCGCGGAACATCAGCCCGCGCGCGCGTTCGCTGTCGTCGTCGGCGATCTCCACCTGGAAGCGTTGGCCGCTCAATTCGACCCAATGTTCGCTCGCACTACCGCATCCGCTGAGGAAAAGGCCTGAAAACAGCATCGCTACGTTCAATGCACGCATGTAGAAGCTCCTGGGAAAAACCGAAGATGACCATCGCGGAGAGGCGACCTTACGTCAAGATGAAGAAAGCGCTTCCCAAAATGTTTGTTGCCATGCACAATGCGCGCCCTTGCAGCGGTGGCCGAATGGAAACCGCAGCGGGAAAGAGACAAAAGCGCGCAAGGGGAGTTGACGGATTCCGATACTCCCCTACAATGCGCGGCCCTCGCAACGGTATCGGAAACGGTTCGGAACGAAGGAAAGAAAAACGCGATTGAGGGTTGACGAATTTCGATACTTCCCTACAATGCGCGGCCCGAGTGACGGTATCGGAAACGATCTGAAACGAAGGAAAAAAACGCGGTTGAGGGGTTGACGGATTCTTGTATTCCCCTACAATGCGCGGCCCGAGTGACAGCATCGGCAACGAGCTGAAACGAAGGGAGAAAAACGCGATTGAGGGGTTGACGGATTCTGATACTTCCCTACAATGCGCGGCCCAAGTGACGGTATCGAAATGATCCGAAACGAAGGCGAAAAAAGACGCGCTGGGGTGTTGACGGATTCTGATACTTCCCTATAATGCGCGGCCCACATGAGAGTGTCTCGACGAACTTGAAGTGGGGCGGGTCGAAACAGAAAGACGGGTGTTGACGAGTCAGTCAGAACCAGTCAGAATGTAAGACCTTCTCGGCAGCGACTTCGGTCGGCCAACGAGAGAAAAAAATCGCAGCAGGGTGTTGACGGCAACGAAAACTACCCTATAATGTGCGGCTCGGTCAGGCGCTTCGGCGACAACCGAAAGAGACAAAAGGGATGAGGCGCTGAGGCCGATTCCGACGATCTTTGACAGTGTGCGCAGGTGACTTGTGCGGGCGTCTGGCAAGTGGATGACTGTCCATTTTTGCAGACGTTCGAACAAGAACCAAATAGATTCAAAAGCATGCAAATGCAATAGAAAGTAATTTGGAGCTTGGACGATCGCTGCACTCAAAACTTTGGACTTCGGTCCGAAAAATTTAAGTGAAGAGTTTGATCCTGGCTCAGAGTGAACGCTGGCGGCAGGCCTAACACATGCAAGTCGACCGGCAGCACAGAGGAGCTTGCTCCTTGGG
>CBIHKW010000201.1:0-4607 GCA_966203835.1 uncultured Thermomonas sp. | reverse complement strand
GGCGGCGTGGAAGGAGACATCCGGTCGGCATCGGGCCGCGGCATCCGCATGCGGATTTCCGGCGCAACGCTGTCAACCGGGTCGCGGCCGGGACGTTTCCCTCCCTGCAGGCCTGCCGCCCTCCTCCGACATCTGCTTAGAAGGATTCGCCATGAAGCCCCTGATCTCTCTTTTGCTGCTGGCCGCCGCCCTGAGCGCGGGTTCCGCGATGGCCGCCGACCGCGGCGACCGCGTGGAACACCGCTTCGACCAGCGCGGCGACCGCATCGATACCCGCCTCGACCGCAAGGGCGACCGGATCGACAAGCGCCTGGACCACCGCGCCGAACTGGCCGAGGACCGCGGCCACGAACGCCGCGCCGCCCGCTTCGACAACCACGGCGACCGGATCGAAAACCGCCTGGATCGCAAGGGCGACCACGCCGACAACCGTCTGGACCGCCACGGCGAGCGTTTCGACCGCCGCTGGGACCGCAGGCATTGAGGTTGGATCGCGATGGCCGACGGCCAATCCACCGATGGTGACCTTTCCCGCTTTAAGCTTGCGCGCGTGAGCTCCGAAGACTTCATCACGCGCACCCCCTCGGCCGTTCACTCCCCGGTGGCGGCCGAGGGCTTTTCTCTCGATACCTTCCTCGAAGGCATTTCGGCGCGCGCGTTCCGGTTCGCCGAACTGGGGCTGCGCCACCGCGAGGACGCCCTGGACGCGGTGCAGGACGCGATGATCCGGATGGTGAATTATCGCGAGCGGCCGTCGGCGGAATGGACGCCGCTGTTCTGGAGCATCCTGCGCAGCCGGATCGTCGACATGCAGCGACGCAGCCTGTTCCGGATGCGCTGGCTGGTGGCGCCGAGCGCGAAGACGACGGACGACGATTCGATCGACTGGGTCGAACAGGCGCCCGACGACGCACCCGGCCCGTCGCGGCTGCACGACAACCGCGAGGCGTATCAATCCGTGGCGACTGCACTGCGCGCGCTGCCCGTGCGCCAGCGCGAAGCCTTCACCCTGCGCGTGCTGGAAGACTGCGATGTCGCCACCACCGCGCGGATCATGGGCTGCAGCGAAGGATCGGTGAAAACCCATCTCTCGCGGGCCCGCGACACTTTGCAGAAACAGTTGGAGGATTTCCGATGACCTCGGGCCATTCACACGACGACCGCGACGCGCTTGTCGACAACGCGCGCGCCGACGACAGGCTTGCGCAGGCTGCGCGCAGCGTACACGCCGCGTCGCTCGACAATCTCTCGCCGCGCGTGCGGGCGCAGCTCGCGCAGCGCCGCCGCGCAGCGCTGACAGCGCGCGCACCCTCCGCCGCTCGACGCTGGCCGATGCTCGCGCTGGGCAGCGCCGCCGCACTGGCGCTGGCGATCGGACTGTTCGCGCTGCGCGGCTCCAACGACACCGGCATGCCGCCGCAGGGCGGGGTCGCGGTGGCGCCCAGCGGCGTCGCACCGGAACCAACGCCTGCCGTGCCGGCAACCGCAACGACGCCGATCGACGGCACCGTTCCGGCAGCCGCCGTCGCCAGCACGGATGCGGGCACGGACACGCCACAGCCGGCGGTCGACAGCATCCTCGGCGACGACGAATTGCCGGCCGAACTGCTCGCCGCCGAATTCTCCGGCGCCGACGACGCCATGGGCTTCGACGCGCTGGAAGAAAGTCCGGACTTTTATCTGTGGCTGGGCGCGGACAGTGCCCAGACCGACACTTCGGAGTTGTTATGAATCCTGTGAACCCCGGCATGAACCCCGGCATGAACCCGTTCTCCAACCTGCTGTATGCGGCGCTGCTCGCCTGCGCGAGCGTCGCGTCCATCGGGATGGCGTCCGCGCAGCCACCGCCGCCCACCCGACCAGCGCAAAACACGCCGCAGCCGCCCGAGTGGGAACGGCTGTCGCCGGCGCAGCGCGAAGCGATCATCGCCGTGGTCCGCGAGCGCTGGAACAGCAATCCCCCGGAACGCGCGCGGATGCTGCAGCACGCCGAGCGTTGGCAGCGGATGACGCCCGAACAGCGCCGCAATGCCGAGCACGGCAAACGTCGTTGGGATCAGATGACGCCGGAACAGCGCAAAGAAGCGCGCGCGGCGTTCGAGCACGGCCGCGACCTGCCGCCGGCGGAGCGTGAGGAACTGCGCGAAAAACTCAAAGCGATGACGCCGGAAGAACGTCGCGAATGGCTGCGGACGCATCGCAAACCGCGCGAACGCAGACCATGAACACCGCCTCGCGCCGTTCCGCGTGGCCGACGCTGGCGTTCGCGCTGCTGCTGGCGCTGGGCGTGGTGTTCCGCCAGCCGGCGCCAGCCGCCGCACAAACCTCTGCCGCCGCGGCGATGCATGAAGTCGCCTACGGCACGCATCCGGCGCAGCGGTTCGATGTGTATCTGCCGGTGCAAGCGAAAAACGCACCGACGATCTTCTATGTCCACGGCGGCGGCTGGCGGCGCGGCGACAAAGCGATGCGCGGGCTGATCGAGGCCAAGCAGAAACGCTGGACCGCCGCCGGTGCGATCGTGATTTCGACGAACTACCGGATGCTGCCCGAGACCGATCCGCTGGAGCAGGCGCGCGACATCGCCCGTGCGGTCGCGAAAGCGCAGCGCACGGTGGCGACGCTCGGCGGCGATCCCGACGGTTTCGTATTGATGGGCCATTCCGCCGGCGCGCATCTGGTCGGGTTGCTCGCGGCTTCGCCGAAGATGGCCGGCGAGTTCGGCGTGAAACCCTGGCGGGCCAGCGTTTTACTGGATGGCGGCGCGATCGACACCGAAGCGACGATGCGGGGCCGCAACCTGCCGCTGTTCGACCAGGCGTTCGGCGACAATCCGGCTTATTGGCGCGCGGCTTCGCCGGTCGCGCAGATCGGCGCCAGAACCGCGCCGGTGTTGGCGGTCTGCGCCAGCGGGCGCCGCGACTCCTGCCCGGCCAATCGCACGTTTCTCGACAAGGCCGCGCGCCACGGTACCCGCACGCAATTGCTGGCGAAACCCATGTCGCACATGGAAATCAATCGCGATCTGGGCGAGGACAACGACTACACCCGCGAAGTCGAAACCTTCCTGCGCAGCGCCGGTGTGGCGTTGCGCGGCTGAGCCGCGCCCGCCGCGATCACCGGCAGTTGCCTTCCATCGTCAGCACCGCCGCGTACTGCGCCAACGGCGCGATCTTGCCGGCAGCCGCCTGACGCTTGGCGTCTTCCAGATAGATCCGCGGCCGGCCCTGGGCATCGGCCGGCGGCGGGGTGTTGTTCGCGGGTTTGCGCCAGACCCGGATCACCGCCTGCTGCGCCGGACAGGCGGCATTGGGGATGCGGATCAGGTCATTGAGAATCCAGCCACTGTCGGCCGATGGCTTGGCCTTGAGCGGATCGACCAGCCGCGCGCGCGGCTGACAGCGTTTGCCGGTGGATGCGGCGCCGTAGCGATAAGGCGTGGCGGCGTCGGCGGCGAAGCTGCCCTGCAGATAGGCGCAGGTCTCGGGAATGATGCGGATGGTGTGGACTTTCCCGGGCGTCTGCGCGGGGAAGGGCTCGCGCTGGATTTCAGGCTGCGGGCCGGCGGCATCGACCGCCGTGCAAACGGAAAACGCGAAGATCGGCAGCAAGATCGCAAGACACCATGAGCGCATTCGGACATCTCCACACAATTGTTTGAAGCGAATCGATCGTGAAGCCGGCGCACAGCGCATACGGATGCGAACGCCGACCAGCGGGGGCTACCCTGCCCCGCGCCGGCTGAACCCGGGCCGCATGGCGCCGATGGATGTTGCGTCGCAGCATCCGTGACGCCCGTCCTGAAGACCTCGCCAGAACCCATGCCTCGACAAAATTCCAGGTTCCAACGGAGGCGGCGGCTATGCCATAGTCGGGCGGTTGCATGCGGCCGGGCCGATCACGGCAGGCCGCATGGATGCAGCGTTTCCGCGTGCTGTCTACCGTTGTCACACTTACGACTCTGGGGAGGGTTTCATGCTTGAGCAATATGGACTGATGATCGCGCTGGTCTGCGCGGTCGTGGCGATCCTGTACGGCATCATCTCGGCACGCTGGATCAATCGACAGCCCGCCGGCAACGCCCGCATGCAGGAGATCGCCGGCGCCATCCAGGAAGGCGCACGCGCCTACCTCAACCGCCAGTACACCACCATCGGCATCGCCGGCGTGGTGCTGTTCGTGCTGATCGGGTTCTTCCTGAATTGGCCGACCGCGATCGGCTTCCTCATCGGTGCGGTGCTCTCGGGCGCCGCCGGTTACATCGGCATGAACGTGTCGGTCCGCGCCAACGTCCGCACCGCCGAAGCCGCGCGCAGCGGCATCGGCCCGGCGATGGACGTCGCCTTCCGGGGCGGCGCGATCACCGGCATGCTGGTGGTCGGTCTGGGCCTGCTGGGCGTGGCCGGTTATTACGTGATACTGACCCAATACATGGGCATCACCGGCGAAGCGGCGCTGCACGCGCTGGTCGGTCTGGCCTTCGGTTCGTCGCTGATCTCGATCTTCGCGCGACTGGGCGGCGGCATCTTCACCAAGGGCGCCGACGTCGGCGCCGATCTGGTGGGCAAGGTCGAAGCCGGCATCCCCGAGGACGACCCGCGCAACCC
>CBIHKW010000200.1:0-4801 GCA_966203835.1 uncultured Thermomonas sp. | reverse complement strand
GTTCCTGATGCTCAAGCAGATGGGCTTGGTGAATAGCTATGCCGGCGTGATCGTGCCGGGATTGGCCTCGATCTTCGGCATCTTCCTGGTGCGCCAGTACGCAAGATCGATTCCGGACGAACTGATCGAGGCCGCGCGCATCGACGGCGCCGGCGAATGGCGGATCTTCTTCCGCATCGTGCTGCCGATGCTCAAGCCGGTGCTGGTGACGCTGGCGATCTTCACCTTCATGGGCAGCTGGAACGATTTCATGTGGCCGCTGATCGTGCTCACCGACCAGACCAACTACACGCTGCCGGTCGCGCTGGCCTCGCTGTCGCGCGAGCACATCCAGGATGTCGAAATGATGATGGCCGGCGCGGTGCTGACGGTGCTGCCGGTGCTGCTGCTGTTCCTGATGCTGCAGCGTTACTACATCCAGGGTCTTCTTCTGGGAAGCGTGAAAGGCTGAGAGCTTAGGGAAGGTCTGAACAAATCGTCGCCCCGGCGAAAGCCGGGGTCCAGCTCTTCAGCAATTCGATGATAAAGCTGGATCCCGGCTTTCGCCGGGATGACGACGAACTAGTTATCCAGAGCTAGCTTAGATGCTCGTCCATTCTCCAGACATCTGATTTTCGAGGTTCTCAGGACATGATTCTGCTTCGCTGCTGCGTGATGACGTGCTTGTTGATGGTGGTGGTTGGCAGTACGCAGGCAAAAGACGCTACGGTCACGCTCGACACCTTCGACGACCCCGCACAGTGGCGCGTGATCGCCTCGACCCAGGTCAGCGGCACGATCCGTAGCGAGGGCGGCGCGCTGTGTCTGGATTACGACTTCAATGGCGTGTCCGGCTATGTCGGCCTACAGCGCGATCTCGCCATCGTGTATCCGGAGAACTATCGTTTCGATTTCAGGCTGCGCGGCGAATCGCCGGCCAACGATCTGCAGTTCAAGCTCATCGACGCCAGCGGCGACAACGTGTGGTGGGTGAATCGACCGAAATATGCATTCCCGCGCGAGTGGACGCCGGTGCGCTATAAACGCCGGCATATCGGCAAGGCCTGGGGGCCGGGCGCAGATCCGGTGCTGCGCGATAGCGCGAAGCTCGAATTCACGCTCAACAACAGCGCTGGCGGCAAGGGCCGCGTGTGCTTCGACGATCTGCGTTTCGTCGCGCTGCCGGCTGATGTAACGGAACCGCGCATCGTGTCCGCCAGCGCCACCACGGGCGACGCAGGCAAAGCCTTCGATGGCGATGCCGCCACGGTCTGGCGTGCCGGTCGTGGCGCGCAGCGGTTGTCGCTCGATCTCGGCGCATCGAGCGAATTCGGCGGCTTGCGCATCGATTGGGCCGAGGGCGCGCATCCGGCCGATTATGCGGTGCTGGCCTCCGACGAAGGCCACGATTGGCGCACGCTGCGCGAAGTCGTGGGCAGCGACGGCGGGCGCGACTGGATCGCGCTGCCTGAGTCCGAAGCGCACTATCTTGCAATTGAAATACGCGACACGGCAGAACGAGATATCGCCTTGGTCGAAGTGCGCGTCGAGCCGCTGGCGTTCGCGGCGATACCGAACGATTTCGTCGCGTCGGTGGCGAAGGACCAGCCGCGCGGCCGGTTCCCGCGCGGATTCAGCGGCGAGCAGGCGTACTGGACCATTCTCGGCATCGACGGCGGCACCGAGCAGGGGCTGATCGGCGAGGACGGTGCGGTGGAAGTCGCGAAGGGTGGTTTCAGCATCGAGCCGTTCCTGGTCGTCGACGGCAAACTGTTGAGTTGGGCCGACGTCGAAAGCGCGCAATCGCTGCAGGACGGCTATCTGCCGATCCCGAGCGTCGACTGGTCGCATCCGGATGCGCAACTGCGCACGACCGCGTTCGTAGACAGCGATTCGTCGGGAAGTCGTTCTCCGCGTTCGCAGATCGTCGCGCGTTATGTGCTGCGCAACCCAGGTGCGACCGCGCGCGACTACATGCTGGCGCTCGCGGTGCAGCCGTTCCAGGTGAATCCGCCCAGCCAGTTCCTCAACACCACCGGTGGCGTCAGCCGCATCGGGTCGTTGGCCTTCGCCAACGATGGTGTCGTAAGCGTGGATGGCCTTCCGCGTGTCTATCCGAAGCGCGCGCCCGACGCCGCGTTCGCGACGCCTTTCGATGCAGGCATGACTACAGCGCATCTTGCGTCAGGCGTATTGCCGACGGCCAGCGCGGTGGAAGATCCGACCGGGCTTGCTTCCGGCGCGCTGCTGTATCGCTGGCGTCTTGCCCCGGGCGAGTCGCGTGAGATCGCGCTGGTGATTCCGATGTCTGGCGAACCGTTCTGCGAGGGTAAAACCTGTACGCCAGAACAGCGGCAGGCGATCGTCGCCGAGCAATGGCGCGGCAAGCTCGATGGCGTACGTTTCGTGGTGCCCGAGGAAGGCCGGCCACTGGTCGACACGCTGCGCACCGCGCTGGCGCATCAGCTGATCTCGCGCATCGGCCCGCGCCTGCAGCCGGGTACGCGCTCGTACGCGCGCAGCTGGATCCGCGACGGGGCGATGATCGCCGAAGGTCTGCTGCGCATGGGCCGCGAGGATGCGGTGCGCGAATACATCGACTGGTACGCGCCTTACCAGTTCGAGAACGGCAAGGTGCCGTGTTGCGTCGACGACCGCGGCAGCGATCCGGTGCCGGAAAACGACAGTCATGGCGAGCTGATCTTCGCGATTGCCGACTACGCGCGACACACCGGCGACGATGCGTTTTTGACGGCGATGTGGCCGCACGTGCAGGGCGCGTTCGCGTACATGGAAACGTTGCGCGCGAGCGAGCGCACCGAAGAGAATCGCGCACTGAATCCCGCGTTCTACGGAATGATGCCGGTATCGATCAGTCACGAAGGTTATTCGGCCAAGCCGATGCATTCGTACTGGGACAACTTCTGGGCGCTGCGTGGCTACAAGGACGCGGTGTGGATCGCCGAGCGTCTCGGCAAGCGCGACGACGCGGTGCGGATGGCGGCCGCGCGCGACCAGTTCCGCGCCGATCTCGACGCCTCGTTGCGCGCGGCCACCGCGCGTCACGGCATCGATTATCTGCCCGGTGCCGCCGAACTCGGCGACTTCGATCCGACCTCGACCACCATCGCGCTGGCGCCGGGCGGCGAGCAGGCCCGCTTGCCGCAGGATCTGCTGCGCAACACCTTCGAGCGGTATTGGCGCGAATTCGAACAGCGCCGCGATGGTAAGCGCGAGTGGAAGGACTACACGCCTTACGAGTGGCGGAACGTCGGTGCGTTCGTACGCTTGGGCTGGCGCGAACGCGCCTGGGATGCTTTGCGTTTCTTTTTCGACGACCGCGCGCCGCGTGGCTGGAACCAGTGGGGCGAAGTGGTCTCGCGCACGCCGCGCAAACCTTTCTTCCTCGGCGATCTGCCGCATGCCTGGGTTGCGTCGGATTTCATGCGCTCGGCGTTGGACATGTTCGCGTATCACCGCGAAGCAGACGACCGCCTCGTGCTCGCCGCAGGCATCCCGGCGCGCTGGCTCGACGGCGAGGGCATCGCCATCGAAGGATTGCGCACGCCGCAGGGGCCATTCGGTTACACGCTCCGCCGCGAAAAGAATCACCTGATGCTCAACATCGCCGCGGGCAGCGTGCTTCCCGCAGGCGGTGCCGCATTGCCGTGGCCGCTGACGGATGCGCGGCCGGGACGCATCACCGTCGACGGTCGGCCGGGCGAATGGCGCGGTGATGAGCTGTGGGTCCCGAAGGGCACCTACACGGTCGTTGTCGAGCTGCGCTGACCGGCGATTTCAGCGCAAAAAAAATCCCGACGACCCGGTGCCAGCGTCGTCGGGCGCACCTGCCAAGAGGGGGAGGGGGTGCAGAGAAATCGATAGGGTGGGATCAGTAATGCGCGCTCAGTAAGACGAAATCAATTAGACGAAATCAGTAGGGCGAAGGCTCGTCGAGCTTACGACCGTGGCTGCCGATCACTTCCGAGTACCAGAGCGCGCTGTCTTTCGGCGTGCGTTCCTGGGTGCCGTAGTTCACATGCACGATGCCGAAGCGCTTCGAGTAGCCGAGCGACCATTCGAGGTTGTCCAGCAGCGACCACACCATGTAACCGCGGATGTCCACGCCGGCGGCGATGGCGTCGTGGATCGCGCGCAGATGCTTGTGCAGATAGTTGATGCGCAGCGGGTCGCAGATGCTGCCGTTCTCGGCGACCGGCGGGTCGAAGAACGCGGCGCCGTTTTCGGTGATGTACACCGGCAGGTCGCCGTAGGTGTTCTTGAACCACAGCAGCAGATCGGTGAGCCCCTGCGGGAACACTTCCCAGCCGGTTTCGGAATAGGTGCCCAGCGGCTGGCGCACCGCGCCGGCCTTCAGCGGATAACTGTCGTTGGCCTGGGTGACGCTGCGGGTGTAGTAGTTGATGCCGACGAAATCCAGCGGCTGCACGATCAGCTTGAAGTCTTCGGGATCGAAGTCCGGCCATGCATCGCCGAAGATTTCCTTCAGTTCCGGCGGATAGCGGCCGAGCAGGGCGGGATGCAGGTATTGCTCATTCATGTAGGCATGCGCGCGCTGCGTCGCCGCCTGATCCTCGGCGCTGTTGCTGGCCTGATATTTCGGCTCGATGTTCACCACCAGGCCGATTTCATGCTTGCCCTCGGCGCGATAGGCCTGCACCGCGGCGCCGTGCGCGCGCATCAGGTTGTGGGAGGCGATCGGCGCTTCGTATTTGCTGCGATGGCCCGGCGCCAGCGCGCCGTGCAGATAGCCGCCGTCGGTGATCACCCACGGTTCGTTGAGCGTCACCCACTTCTTCAC
>CBIHKW010000199.1:0-4906 GCA_966203835.1 uncultured Thermomonas sp. | reverse complement strand
CCGGCGCCGCCCTGGGCATGCGCCTGCAGTGCAGCGGTGCAGGCCACGGTCAGCCGCATCAGACGGAACGGTCTCAGCAATCTTCATCCCCCATTCTTTGGTCGCATTGGTGCATTCGGCCCTGTGGAACGGGGCCACCCGACACATTCAAGACGAGCGGAAGATGACAATCCCCACCGTCCGTGCGTTTCAGTGGTCTTAAACCCTGTTCAAAATCCCGGGCCTGGAAAAAAATTCTGTCATCCCGAACGAGGGCGAAGCCCGAGGAGGGATCTGCTTGTCGCGTGCAGCCACAACAGCAGATCCCTCCACCCGCTGCGCGGGCGTTCGGGATGACAGGGTGTATCGGTTTAGGGTGTATTAGTTTGTGGTTGAGCGTCCCGCTGTTGCAGGACATGCTCATGCGGCGATAGGAGATTTTTGGACAGGCTCTTACTCCGTGCGGCTGTGCAGCACGATGATCTCGCCGCGCCGCTCCGCGCGGACATCGAAACCCTGTTCCAACAGGCGCACGAAGCCGTCCACGTTCGACCAGCGGAAATTGCCGCCGATGCGCAGCGCGGCGGTGGCGTCGTCGCCCATCAGCAGTGTCCGCCCGCTGTAACGGTTGAACTCGGCCGCAGCCTCGGCCAGCGGGGTGTCGTCGAAATGCAGATAGCCGCCGCGCCAGTCCAGCGCGCGTTCGGCCTCGGCGACCGTGCCGGCGCGCACCAGCACGCCGCTGCGCGTGGCATGGGCGCTGCTGCCGGCGGGCAGCAGTGCGGTCGGGGCGGGCGGTTGGCCTTGCGAAGGCACGGATTCCAGCCGGACCAATCCTTCGGTCACCACCACGCGCAGGTCCGGGCCGTCGCGACGCACCGCGAACCGGGTGCCCACCGCCACCACCTGGCGCCCGTCGGCGTCGACCACGAACGGCCGCTGGCGGTCCTTCGCGGCCTCGAAAAACGCCTCGCCGCGCGCAAGCACGATCCGCCGCTCGCCGCGCGACATCGCCACGTCGATCCGACTGTCGCCGCTCAGCGTGGCGCGGGTGCCGTCGCTCAGGCGCAGTTCGCGCAACTGGCCGGCGGCGCTGGCGTAGCTCGCGGTTTCGACCCCGGTGTAGGTGTTCCAGCCCCAGACCGCCAGCGCGCCGCACAGCAGCGCGGTGGCGGCGATGGCCGCGCCTGCGCCGCGACGGCGGGGCTTTTCGGGCCGGCGCGCGCTGAACACCAGTGCGTCGAGCGGCACGATCCGATCCGTTGCGGCGTCCTCGGCGTTCGCACCGGAAGGGTCCGCCGACGTTCGCGCCCATGGCCCGCGCGCTGGCGGACCGGACTCCGTACGCCCGGCGGCCAGCGCTTTCAGCCGCCCGCTTTCGACCCAGGCCGCTTCCAGCCGCAGGAATGCCACGCGATGCGCGGTGGCGGCTTGCAGCCAGGCGTCCAGGTGCGCGTCGTCGTCCAGCGACCAGTCGCCGCTTTCGCGACGCGACAGCCAGTCCGCGGCGGTCAGCTCAATCTGTCTGCTGCTGGCCGCGGTCATGTGCGTGCTCGGGAAGGGCGGTGTCGGAAGCGAATGATTTCGAAACTGATTTTGAATTCGGGACAGACGCAGCGGCCGCGCCGCCATAGAAATGATCGGCGATCAGACGGATGCCATTGGCGACGTGCTTTTCCACTGTTTTCTCGCTGATGCCCAATTGCGAAGCCACGACTTTCTGCGGCAGTTCTTCCACCCGCCGCAGCCACATCACCTGCCGGCAGCGGTCGGGCAGACTGTCGAATGCCTCGCTGAGCCGCCGCAGTGCCTGGCGCCCGTCGAACCTGCGTTCGGGAGTCACCTCATCCACCAAGACGTGCAAGGGCTCCAGATCACCCATCGTCTCGATCGACACCACCCGGCCGCGACGCAGCCGGTCGGTGATCAGGTTGCGGGTGCTGGCGAACAGGAACGACTTGGGAGACGCCGGCAGCGACTTTCCCGCGGCCTCGTAGACCCGGACATAGACCTCCTGGCGCAGATCGTGGATATCGTCGCGATGCGGCCAGCAGCGCTGCAGATAACGGGTCAACGCCTCCTCGTGGATGAGGATTTCGCGGACGAACCAGGCGTCGAGCGGGCTTTGCATCGCCGAACCTTAGCGGATCGCGGGGGCCGTTGCGCACCGAAAACGGCGGTGGAGGGAAGCTGCCCGCTCGCTCGTCTAGTGTTCGGATGATGGCCGGCGCGCCCCTGCGCCGCTGTCCCCGCACCATCCTTCGTGGTCAGGAGAACCTGCATGAAATACCTCGTTGCTGCGCGCCCGCTGTTCGCGCGCATGTTCGTCGCGACGCTGCTGTTCGCGGCCTTCGCCCTGCCGGCGATGGCGCGCGACTACAAACATTTCATCATCGGCGAGCGCGACGCGCCCACGCCCGGTCCGGTCAGCCCCGGCCTGCTGCTGATGGGCGGCGGCGACCGCAATTTCGATGTCATGCGCTGGTTCATGAAGAAAGCCGGCAACGGCCATCTGGTGGTGCTGCGCGCCTCGCAGGGCAATGAAGTGGGCGAGGAGTTCTACAAGGAGGTCGGCGGCATCCTGTCGGTCGAGACCTTCGTGTTCAACAACCGCACGCCCTCGACCGACCCGAAGATCCTGGCCAGCCTCGCCAAAGCCGACGGCATCTTCATCGCCGGCGGCGACCAGGCCCGCTACGTCCGCTACTGGAAAGGCACGCCGGTCGCCGAAGCGCTGGACGCCCATGTCCGCGCCGGCAAACCGATCGGCGGCACCAGCGCCGGGCTGGCGATCCTCGGCGAATATCTGTACGGCGCGATGGACGACGGCAGCCTGCGCAGCCCCGAGGCGCTGGCCGACCCGCTGGGCCCGGCCAACACCATCGAGGCCGATTTCCTGCATATCGAACGGCTGAAGGGCATCGTCACCGACACGCATTTCAAGGAACGCGACCGCCTCGGCCGCCTGTTCGCCTTCATCGCCAAAGCCGAGGCCATGACCGGCACGCCGCGGCGCGGGTTGATCGGCCTGGGCGTGGATGAAAGCGCGGCGCTGGCCGTCGAGGCCGACGGCACCGGTCGGATCTACGCCACCGACCCCACGGGTTATGCCTGGCTGGTGCGCGGCGGCTTCGCCGAGACCCAGGTCGCGGGCAAACCGCTCGGCCTGCGCCGGGTGGATGTGACCGGCATCGGCCCGGGATCGGTGGTGCATCTGCCGGAGGGGCGGGTCGACGCCCCGGTCTTCCAGCGCGCCTACCGGGTGAGCGACGGCCGCCTGCAGGAAGTCGCGCCGATGATGCTGGCGATCCACGGCGGCGCCGGGGTCGAGCGCCGCGACATGAGCCCGGACGACGAGCGCGACGCCCGCGCAGCCTTGGAGCTGGCGCTGCGCCGCGGCCACGCCGAACTGAAGGCCGGCAAGCCCGCGCTCGACGCGGTGACCGCCGCGATCGCCGTGCTGGAAGACGACCCGCATTTCAACGCCGGCCGCGGCGCGGTGTTCACCCACGACGGCCGCAACGAGCTGGACGCCTCGCTCATGGATGGCCCGACCCGCAAGGCCGGCGCCGTGGTCGGCGTGCGTCGGGTGAAGAATCCCATCCTGCTCGCCCGCGCCATCCTCGAGCATTCCGAGCACGTGATGATGGTCGGCGACGGCGCCGAGGCATTCGCCCGGGAGCAGGGCGTCGAACTGGTCGATCCCGCCTGGTTCCGCACCGAGAAACGCTGGCAGCAGCTCCAGCGCCGGCTTCGCGAAAAAGAGCAGGGCGCTGTCGATCATGGCCGCCCCGGTCGCCATTTCACCGGCACCGTCGGCGCGGTGGCGCTGGACACCCGCGGCGGCCTGGCGGGCGGCACCTCCACCGGCGGCATGACCAATAAACGCTACAACCGGGTCGGCGACGCCCCGATCATCGGCGCCGGCACCTGGGCCGACGACGCCTGCGCCTTCTCCGGCACTGGCTGGGGAGAGTTCTACATCCGCAGCGCCGCCGCGCACTCGGTCTGCACGCGGATGCGTTATCTGAACGAAAGCCCGGCCGAAGCCGGCCAGGCGGTCATCAACGTCGAAATCCCGGCTCTCGGCGGCGACGGCGGTGCCATCGTGCTGGGCGCCGACGGCCGGATCGGGCTACCCTTCAACACCGAGGGCATGTTCCGCGGCTGGATCGGCGCTGACGGGGTGCCCCACGTCGCTATCTACGCCGGCGACCCGCTGCCGCTGCCTCCCGCGCCCTGAAAGGTTCCCGGCCCGTTTTTCCCGGGCTGTTCGTGGTCCGTTCGCCGACCCGGTTTTCCGGAGTCGGCCGCGGATGTGAAGGAAAGGTGTTCGCGAGCGTTGACAGTAAAACCGAGTGCCGTCAGAATTACGGGCTGTTTCGCCGTGTCATGTTTTACCGGAACGTGTTCAGTCGGAGGGATACCCAAGCGGCCAACGGGGGCAGACTGTAAATCTGCTGGCTTACGCCTTCGGTGGTTCGAATCCACCTCCCTCCACCACTTGCTGGCGTCTCGTACGCGGCGTGTGATCCAGACTGACCATCTCCGTACCGCAAGACGCGGGAGTAGTTCAACGGTAGAACCTCAGCCTTCCAAGCTGATGGTGCGGGTTCGATTCCCGTCTCCCGCTCCATTGCGGAAGTGCCTTGAACATCCCGGTCCGCGGCACGATATCCGGACGACGTTGCCCGGTTACCACATCGTTGCTCACGTAGCTCAGTCGGTAGAGCACCTCCTTGGTAATGAGGAGGTCGAAGGTTCGATTCCTTTCGTGAGCACCAAGCTCCAAAGCAGCAATTCCAAGTCGTCACCGCAATCCAGTACTCGCCGCAACAAGTACTCCAACTCAAGTTCATACAAGAGAAGCAGCCATGGCAAAGGGTAAGTTCGAGCGCACCAAGCCTCACGTGAACGTGGGCACGAT
>CBIHKW010000198.1:0-4953 GCA_966203835.1 uncultured Thermomonas sp. | reverse complement strand
GGTCGGGGTCGCATAGTTGTAGACCCACCAGCCGCCCGTCACCGGGTCGGAGGTTTTCGACACGAAGGTGCAGAGGTTCGAGTTGCCCATCGTGAGCATGAACCAGCGGCCGGCCTGACGATCGTAATGGACCAGCGGGTCGCCGCGGTCGCTCGAACAGGCGGTGACCGAACCGGCCAGCGAACCGAACGTGGTCGGACCGGCGACCAGGGTGCCGGTCTTGTTGTAGACGTTGAAGTACGTGCCCGAACCGCCGCTGTTGACGGCGTAGATCACGTGATTGGCGCCGACTTCGACCACCGGATCGCCGGGGCTGACGCCGGTGTTCGGATTGTTGATGCTGACGCGGCTGGAAGCGCGGGTGGACGCCTTCGCGCGACGCGCGTTCGGGCTCTTGTCCCACAGATCCTGCAGCTCGGGCAGACGATCGCTGGCGGTCGGCTTGTCGGCCGGCGCGTGCGGCAGCGTGCTGCCGATCGGACGATAGACGCGACGATGCGCTTCGCGGATGCCCATGCCCGGGGTCCACGGCTTGGCCTTCGGCAGGTTGCGAAGGTCGACGCTGACGTTATGCGGGGTCACCGGCTGTCCGATCTGCGGACGTCCGGGATTCTTCGCTTTACCGCTCTCTGGCGGCGCGGCCATCACGGCGCAGGGCAGCAGCAGCATGACTGCCGCCGCTTTCAATGCGCCTTTGAATGTCACTCGTTTCATTGCTGAGTCCTCAACACATGGATGTGGATACAACGGAATCGCTCGGGCTTGCGCTTCGAACTTGAAACCGCCGAGCGAATACTCTTGCAGCAGCACGACAACACTTTCGACAACATGCGCCTTCTCGCCGCCGCGGCGACAGGCATCCTGCCTGCGGCCGAACGCGGTCGGATGGCGCTTATTCGGGATCGATGAACACGCCCTTGCGCAACAGGCGGACTTCGCTCACCAGACTTTCCAACACGAGCTGCGCCTTGTCCTTGCCGGACTTCGGCGTGCCGACCACGGCGGTCGCGATCTTGTTGGGCTCTTCGCCATCGCGGTGTTCCACGACCAGCGAGTAATCGGTCGCGAACTGATGCGATGTCGACAAACGCACTTCGGCATTGAGTTTGTCGCTGACGGCCACGGCGACGACACCGGTGCGGCTGGTCAGCCGCTGGATCGAACCGGGGCGCGCATTGTCATCGAGCGTGACTTCGATGCGGCCGTCGCCGGTGCGGGCCTGGATCGTGCCATCGGTGCCGCGCACCGCGATTTCGCCGGAGTCGGTGCCAAGATCGATGTCGCTCTTCAAGCCGCGGCTTTCGATGACGCCCGATGCCGTGCGGACCGTCACCGCATGCCCCTTGGGCACATACAGCACCAGATCGATCCGCTGACCTTCTGCGAGCGCAACGCCTTCCGGCAGCCGCGGCGCGACTTCGAAACGGCCATCGCGCGCCGCAGGCTGGAAGCCGATGATCGCTGCGCCATCGGGCTGCTGCACGGTCGAACGGATATCGAGCTGATGCTCATAGCCGCCGAAACGCATGTAGATGCTGCCGTAGGGATTGTCGACCTGGATCGCCTGGCCTTCCGGCAATTTGAAGCTCTGGTCGCGACGCTGCGGTTCCCGCATGGTCTCCGCGGAATCCTGCGCGCTTTCCGCGGCCGACAGCTGCGGAGACACGACCGCGCTTGCCGCGAAAACGCAGGCGACCATCGAAAAGAGAGCGAACGAGCGAAGCATCATCGGCGGTTGGGGCTTGGGCATGTCGTGGGGACTCAGAAGCTGTAATCGGCGGTCAGGATGAAGTTGCGGCCCGGCTCATCGAGGCCGGAACCATGTTCGCGATAGTGCTTGTCGCCGAGGTTTTCGGCGCGCAGCGAAAGATTGAAATGCTCGCTGGCGCGCCACGACACGCGCGCATTCAACGTGGCCCAGCCGGAGGTGCCCTGGGGGTTGACGCGGGGATCGACGAGATCGCGCGAACTCAGGCGGTCCTGGCGCGTCGCATAGAAACCATAGGCTTCGACGCCGAGCGATTCGCGGATCTGCCAGCGCGCACCCAGCTTGCCGTACAGCGGCGGGATGCGGTCCGCCGGCATGGCGCCGGTATCGGTGTCTTCTTCGCCGCGGGTGTAGGTGGCGGTGGCGTACAGCTCGAGATCCGGGGACGGCATGCGATAACGCGCACCGGCTTCGATGCCCCACAGATCCAGCTGCGCGACGTTGCGGTTCTGCACTTCCAGCGCGGTGCCGATGAGATTGCCGGTGAGCACGCTGGTGATCTTGTCGCGATAGTTGGAGCGGAACGCGATCAGCTCGCCGCTGAAGCGTTCGCCGCCGAATTTCACGCCGCCGTCGAGACTGGTGACGGACTCCGGCTTGAGGTTCGGATTCGGCGTGCTGAAACGGTTGCCCGGACGCACGCCGAATACGCCGAGATCGAAAATGTTCGGCGCGCGGAATCCGCGGCCGAGATTGGCGACCAGGCGCACATCGTCGCTCAACTCGAACGCGAAGCCGACATTGCCGGTCAGATCGTCCGGCGTCAGCGACACACCCGGCGCGGTGCCGTCGCTCGGGATTTCGATGTCGAAACGGCTGTAACGCAGGCCGTAATTGAGATCGAAGCGGCCGCGGCGCCAGTCGTCGGCGGCATAGATCGCCATGCCTTCCATGCGCGAACCGTTCGGAAAGCGCGGCGCGCGCACGCTGAACGCGCCGGTGTTGATGTTGACCCGGGTCTTCGACGAATCCACGTCGTCGCGATAGAACTCGAAGCCGTAGCTCAGGTGGTGGTATTGGCCAATGGCTTTGCCGAACTGACCCGTCACGCCGGTGGTGGTGTCGCGGTTGCCCTCGTGCTCGAGGTTCGGCGTGCCGGTGGCGAGGGTGCGGCGATCGTCGACCACGATCTGGCGGCCGAGACGCAGTTCGCCGTTGTCGAACAGCGCGTTCGGGTTATCGATGCGCCAGCGCAGTTGCGCAAAACGGCGCTCCTGCGGCTCGAAGAAGAAGACCGCGTTCTCGGGCGCGGTCTGGCCGAAGCCCGGCACCAGCGCGTCGTGGCGCGGCGTGCGCGGTTGTTCGGAATATTGCAGGCTGAACATCAGTTCGTGGCCGGGCGCGATGTCGGCCTGCCATTTGAAATCGAGACTGCGCTGAGTGAAGCCGGTGAACGGGCGCGTCTCGCCGTCGCCGCTGCGCAGGTCGTTGACTTCCTGCGAGGTCACGCCGAGCGAGAAGCCCATGCCTTCGCGACCGCCCCGCACTTCGGCGCGGCCGATCAGCGAATCGTCGGCGCTGGCGGCGATCGCGCGCAGGCGGCCGTCCCACGTCCAGGCGTCGCCGCTGAAATCCAGTTCCGGCGTGAGCATCTGCACCACGCCACCCATGGCGTCGCCGCCGTACAGGGTGCTGGACGGGCCGCGCACCACTTCGATGCGGTCGAGGCTCTGGCCGTCGACGAGAGCGATGTACTGGTTGGGCGCGTTGCGGAAAATCGCGTTGTTGAGGCGGAAACCATCCACCAGATGCAGCACTTCCGAGCCCTTGAGCCCGCGCACGATCACCACGCCCTGCCCCGGGGTGGTCTGCTGCACGAAGGTGCCGACTTCGCCATGCAGCGCGTCCATCGGGGTCTGCGGCGCGGTTTCGCGCAGGCGCGCGCCACCGACGATGGTGGTGGCCGCCGGGATATGCAGGGTGGATTCGGGACGTTTGGTCGCGGTGACCTGCACCGTGTCCAGGCACGCGGCATCGCCATCCCGGCAGCCGGTCGCAGATTCAACCGCAGCGGCTTCAACAGCAGTGGATTCAGCAGTATCGGCAGCAAGGGCATTGCCCACAGCAAGCGCCAGTACGGCGATGACCACCGCATTCCTCATCTTACGCATTGTCCAATCAGTCCCCGAAATTCAAATAAAACCAATCTGAAGTGCCGCGAAATTTGCAGCGGATCATGCAGCGGCGGCATCTCCGCGATCGCGGGATGCCCCCGCATCCGCAGATCAGCAGTTCCCCGCTCCGCCGCACTCGAGAGTGTTGGCCGGAAACCGAAGGGTGCCGCGCTTGGGTCATTCACCATGCTCCGTGACGAATGACCTACTCGACCCTAATCGGTACTGACGTGCTGCGTCAACTGTTGACCCTTTATTGCCGTTCGTCGGGCTATCAGATCTGACAGTCCGTCAAGAAAAAGACAATTCCACGCCCCAAACGTGAGGACAATCACAAAGTCGAGCTCACTGCCGCCACGACCGTCGAATCGTTTTTGCTGCATCGCAGCATCGGCGGGCGCCAAAAACAGCCAGGTCGCCGACATTCGCTGGCGACGTTGGTCGCCTGGAAACGCAAAGCCCCGGCTCGGCCGGGGCTTTGCAGTGAAACAGATCGAATGAAACAGACTCCAGTGAGTCGAACCGAAAGGTCCGCAACCAAATGCCTGCCGCCTTCCGACGGCAGGCACGACTGGCTTACGGGGTCCTCGTGGCCTTCAGCGTCACGCCCGAATACGCCCTGTAGGCGCGCACATTGGTGTAATACACGCTGCCTGCGGCCGGATTGCTGATGGTGCAGGTTTCGCTGTTGCCGCCGGTGTACGGACGGCAGGTGTAGCTGCTGGTGGTCGGCGCGGAACCGAGCCTGACGTACAGATCGGCATCGCCGGTACCGCCGGAGATGTTGAACACCAGGCTGGTCGTACCGGCCGGCACGGTCACCGAGTAGGTGGCCGAGGTGGTGTTGACGGCCTGCGCCGGCAGCGCAACGTTCAATACGACGGTGCCCGTCGGCGGGGTGCCGGCGCAGCTCACGCCGACCGCGGTGAAGGCCGAGGTGACGTTGGCGACGGTGAAGCCGAGGTCGGCCGCCGCCGTCTGCACGCCGCAGGCGCCCTGGTTGAAGTTGGTGCTGGCCGTCCAGTACAGGTCGTTCGCGCGCCCGAAGACCTGGAACCCCGTCAGCGTGTT
>CBIHKW010000197.1:0-4955 GCA_966203835.1 uncultured Thermomonas sp. | reverse complement strand
GACGAGGGCCGGGGCAGCGAACAGATGGCGATACATGAAAAATCCCGGAAGTGCGTCTCCCGGGATGATACGTCAGCGATGCGGATACGGTCGGCGGGGGCAGGCTCAGGGGCTGCCGCCGGTCGTCGCTGCCTGTACCGCTGCGGCGCTGGCCACGACCGTGGCTTCCCCGGCCTTGGCGCGGGCCGCGAACACCGTGCCCGGCGGCGGCTGGCGCGTGAAGTAGGACTGGATGCCGTTGAGCACCGCCGTCGCGACTTTGCGCTGATGGGCCGGATCGAACAGGCGCTTCTCTTCTTCCGCATTGGAGATGAAGCCGGTTTCCACCAGCATCGCCGGCATGTCCGAGTTGCGCAGCACTTCGAAGTTGGCGAACTCGATCTGCGGCTTGTGGGTCTTGCCCAACTGCTTCAGACCGTCGAGCACGTAACCGGCCGCGTCCTGCGACGCCTTCATGTGCCCGCTCTGCGCGAGATCCAGCAGCACGTTCGACAGCGTGTCCTTGGTCAGACGCACGCCGCCGACCAGATCGGAGGCATTCTCTTTGTTGGCCAGCCAGCGTGCGTGCTGCGACGACGCGCCGCGGGTGGACAACACATAGACGGACGATCCCCAGGCGCTGCGGTTCTCGGCGGCGTCGGCGTGGATCGAGACGAACATGTCCGCCTTGGCCGCACGCGCCTTGCGCGCGCGCTGCGGGCGCTCGACGTAGACGTCGGTGTCGCGGATCAGATAGGCGCGCATGCCCGGCGTGGCATTGATCTGCCGCGCCAGTTCCTTGCTGATCGCCAGCACCACATGTTTTTCATAGCGCCCGGTCGGACCGATGGCGCCCGGGTCCTGGCCGCCGTGACCAGCATCGATGGCGATGACCAGCGGCCGTGTGCCGACGCGCAGATCCTGCAGGGTCTTGCCGGCGGTTGCGGGCGACGTTGCAAGCGGTAATGTTCCAAGCGGTTCGGCCACAGCAGCAGGCTTGATGGCCGATTCCTCTGGCAGCGTGGCCGGCGGCACGGCCACAGCCGTTGTGGCGACGGTCGAGCCCGACAACAGGCTGGCCGGGGATGACGGGACCGGCGTGCCGATGACCGTCGGAGTCGCGGGCGTCGGAACCGTGACGACCGGCGGCGCGGCGGACACTGCGGCAGGCTTGATCGCTGTCGACGGCGTAGCGACAGGCACCGTCGCAGGCATTTTCGGCGCAGACGCTGCGGCAGCCATCGGCTTGGTGCCGTCGCCCGGCCATTCCAGCACCAGTCGAACGCCGTCGGCACCGCGCTCGATGCGCGGCTTGAGCGGCGCGATCGGGGATGCGAGATCGAAGACGATCCGGGTCGTGCCCGGCGTGGGCTTGCCGCTGCGCACCGCCTTGATCGCGCCCACGGGGGCTGGCAATTGCAGCGAGCTGCCGACGGCGGTATCGGGGAGATCGACCACGAAGCGGTCGGGATTGGCCAGGGTCATCGTCTTGAACGCGACCTCGCCCTGCAGTTGCAGCTCGGCGCGGGTGCCGGTGGCGCCATCGCTCAGCTGCAAACCTTTGATTTCATTCGCTTGCGCAAGGTTCCAGCACAGGGCGACCAGCAAAGCCAGGCCCAGGACGATCTGCTGGAGGGTGGTCCACTTCGCGCGCATGGCGGGTAGTCAACCACCCGCCGGGGAATTTTTCAAGCACTTTTCCCTTAAAAATCCGCAACCTGCCTGAACTTCCTGCTGTAGCGGTTCATCAAAGGGCCGCAAGCCCCTGCCCGGCGTCCGCCCGCAGCAGCCAATCCCGCCCCGGCCCGGTCAGCGGCCGCAGCTCGCAGCGGCGGCCGTCGCCCTCGATCGCCAGTGCCACGCGCAGATCGGCCGCAGGCAGCGAAGCGCCCCCGCGCTCCGGCCATTCGACCAGCCACAGCGCCGCGTCGGCATCGTCCAGTCCGAGGAATTCCAGCTCAGCGCCGTCGCCGATCCGGTAGAGATCCAGATGGAAGGCTTCGCCCACAGGAAGTGGGTAGCGTTCGACCAGCGTGTACGTAGGGCTGCGGATCGCGCCGGTCACGCCCAACGCGCGCAACCAGCCGCGCGCGAGCGTGGATTTGCCCGCGCCCAGGTCCCCGTGCAGATGCACTACCGCCGGCGTCGGCGCGGTGCGCGCGAGCGCCTGCGCGAGACGCTCGGTGGCCTCGGCATCGGCCAGATGCAGCACGATGGCATCGTCGGTGCCTGCTTCGATGATGCTTGCTTCGCTCATACGCGCGACACCGGATTGGCCAGACGGCGCAGATGCGCGAACAGATCCGACGGCAGCAACCCACGCTCGCCGCCGTCGCGCGCGGCGGCATCGCCGGCGGCGGCGTGCAGCAGTGCGCCGCAGACCGCTGCATCGAAATTCGACCAGCCCTGTGCAATCGCAGCGGCGATCACGCCGGTCAGCACATCGCCCATGCCGCCGGTGGCCATGCCCGGATTGCCGGCATCGATGATCACCGGAATTTCGCCGGGCGCCATCACCACCGTGCCGGCGCCCTTGAGCACTACCGCGCAGTCGTAACGCGCCGCGAGCTGGCGCACGGACAGGATCCGGTCGCGCTCGAGATCGACCACGCGCGCGCCCAGCAATCGCGCGGCTTCACCCGGATGCGGGGTAAGCACCGCATCGCCGAGCGCCAGCGCATCGCGTCTCGCCATCGCGTTCAGCGCATCGGCGTCGAGGACCAGCGGTTTTCCGGCATCGAGCGCGGCGTACAGCATGGCTGTGCTCCATTCGCTGTTGCCGAGTCCAGGACCGATGGCGACGACGCTTGCGGCATCGAGCAAAGGCTGCAGTTCCTCGACCGAAGCGACCGCGCGCGCCATCGTTTCGGGGCGTCGCGTCAACAGCACCGGCACATGTTCCGCGCGCGTCGCCGCGCTGACCAATCCTGCGCCAGCGCGATGCGCGGCTTCGGCGCAGAGCGCAATGGCGCCACCGAAGCCGTGGTCGCCGCCGATGCACAGCACGCTGCCGAAATGGCCCTTGTGCGCGTTGCGGGCGCGCGGCTGCAGCCACAGCGACAGCGCGTCGGCGCGCGCGAGGCGCGCGGCGGGCTCAAGATCGTCGAAGACATGGTCGGCAAGGCCGAGCGTGTCGATCACCACTTCGCCTGCCATCTCGCGGCCACGGCCGGTGTACAACCCGGGCTTGCCGGCGATGAAACTCAGGGTGACGGTGGCGCGCACCGCAAGGCCATCGTGATGGCCGCTATCGGCATCCACGCCCGAGGGCACGTCGAGCGACAGCACCGGCGACGAATGATCACGATTGAGCGCGGCCACGACATCCGCAGCAACGCCTTCCAGGGCGCGATGCAAACCGATGCCGAACAGCGCATCGACCCAGACATCGGCCTTCGGCAGCCCCTCGTCGACAACGAGCGTCGCCACTTCGCCGCCTGCCAGCATGTAGGCATCGGCGGCGCGCCGGGCGGCGCCTGCTTTCACGTCGTCGCCCAGACGCAGCACGAACACGTGGCGCCCGGAACTGCGCGCCAGTTCGGCCAGCACATAACCGTCGCCGCCGTTGTTGCCGGGGCCGCAGACGATGCCGATGCGCTGCGCCTGCGGCCAGCGATCCAACAGCAACCGCCATGCGGCCAGGCCGGCGCGGGCCATCAGATCGTCCTCGTCCAGGCCGAATCGCGCCATCGCCACCTGCTCGGCGGCGCGCACCGCGGCGCCGCGGTACAGCTTCGGCATGTCGTTGAATGAGGCGATTCGCATGGCCGGATTCTATACTCCCGGGGTGAAAGAGACCGACCGACAGACCGCCGAACAGGCCACCGACCTCCGCCATGCCGCGCCGGATCTGCACGCCTTCGCCGTGCGGATCAAAGCGCTGGCGGGCGAATTCGGCTTCCAGCGCTGCGGCATCGCCGATATCGAACTCGACGCCGACGAAACCCATCTGCGCAACTGGTTGGCGCAGGGGCTGCACGGTTCGATGCGCTGGATGGCCGATCACGGCGACAAGCGCAGCCGCCCCGCCGATCTGGTGCCGGGGACGCTGCGGGTGATTTCGGTGGGACTGGACTACGGTCGCGACATCGACGAAGCCTGGGCCACGCTGGACGACGGCGGGCGCGCCTACGTCGCGCGCTACGCACTGGGTCGCGATTATCACAAGCTGATGCGCAACCGCCTGCAGAAACTCGCCGATCGCATCGCCGCCGACATCGGTCCGTTCGGTTATCGCGTGTTCGTCGATTCGGCGCCGGTGCTGGAGCGCGCGCTGGCGCGCAACGCCGGGCTGGGCTGGATCGGCAAGCACACCTGTCTGATCGACAAGGACGGCGGATCGTGGTTTTTCCTCGGCGAAATCTACGTCGATCTGCCGCTGCCGATCGACCCGCCGGCAAGCGCGCACTGCGGTACCTGCGTGCGCTGCATCGACATCTGCCCCACGCAGGCCATCGTCGCGCCGCACCGGCTGGATGCGCGCCGCTGCATCGCATATCTCACCATCGAACACGAAGGCAGCATCGACGAAGAACTGCGGCCGCTGATCGGCAACCGCATTTTCGGCTGCGACGACTGTCAGTTGATCTGTCCGTGGAACAAGTTCGCGAAGACTACCGACGAACCGGATTTCCGCGCGCGCAACGACCTCGACAAAGCGACGCTGATGGATCTGTTCGCATGGAGCGAGGACGAATTCCTGCAGCGCACCGAGGGCTCGCCGATCCGCCGCAGCGGCTACGCGCGCTGGATGCGCAATCTCGCGATCGCGCTGGGCAATGCGCCGACGACGCCGGAAGTGATCGGCGCACTGCGATCGAAACAGGATATCGACGATGCGATGGTGCGTGAGCATGTCGAGTGGGCGTTGCGGCGGCACGACCTGTAAAACGGCATTGAATCTGCCCAATCTCGTAGAGCGGCCGTCATGCCCCAGGTTTTGCATTTTAAATCCAGCGGCCGGTAGGCCCCACAAC
>CBIHKW010000196.1:0-5079 GCA_966203835.1 uncultured Thermomonas sp. | reverse complement strand
CGAGCTGGGCGACGAGGCGGCGTATCTCGCCGACGCGCGCCGGAATGTCGATCACCAGCAGGGTGTTGGTGCGACGGTCGAAGCTGAGGCTGCCGCGCGAAGACAGGAAGCCGCGACTCTGTTGACCGCCGCCACCGCCGCTGGACTGTCCAGCGCCGCCGCCGCTGCCGCCCTGGTTGCCCTTGGTTTCGTCGGTGAGCAGCTTGGCGATGTCTTCGGCGTTGCCGTAGCTCACCGGGATGTATTCGGTCACCGTCTCGACGCGATTTTCGATCGCGATGCGGGCGTCTTCCTTGTCCTGCTCGAACTTGGCGATTTCGGCCTGCGGCGCGACCCACATCACGTTGCCGCTGCGGCGCTTGTCGAGCTGCTTGGCCTGCAACACGATGTCCAGCGCCTGATCCCACGGCACGTTGATCAGACGCAGGGTGACGTTGCCCTGCACGGTGTCGCTGGCGACGATATTGAGATTCGACTCCTCGGCGATCAGCTGCAGCACGGTGCGTACCGGCACGTCCTGGAAGTTGAAGGTCACCGGACGGCCGCCATACGGGCGGGCTGCGGTTGCGGTTGCGGCTTTCTGCCCGGTGGCGGCGATCGAGACGCTGCCGCCGACCGCGCGGGACGTCGTCGCTGCGCGCGGCACCAGTTCGACGATGTAGTCGCGACCGGTCTGGTAAGCGAGCGGTTCGAACGCGCCGCGGGTGCTGATGACCACCTGCGCCTTGTTGCCGCTGGCAGTGGCCTGCACCTGCTGCGCCGGGGTGGCGAAGTCGGTGACGTTGAGCATCCGCTGCAGATGCGCGGGCATCGTGACGTTGCCGATGTCGACGACCACGCCGGCATCGCTGGCGCGCATGTCGGGCAGCGCACCATCGCCGTCGAAGTGCAGGATCAGCTTGCCGGAGCCGCCGTCGCCGCGCTTGAAGTCGATGCTGGTGATCGCACTGATCGCCGGCGTCTGCTGTGCGTTCGCGGGTGCGGTTGATCCGGGCGCGACGGGTCCGGGCGGAGTCGCGCCGACGGCGCTGAGCGCCGAAAGCAGACCGACCGCCAGGCCGTAGAACGCGGCTTTCGTTGGCATCTTGCGACGGCCCTGCTGCTGGCTATGCGCCTTGAGTACGATCATTTCGCTATCCCCTCGTCTTATTCGTCATCGAGCGAAACCGTCGCCGGCCGCTCCAGCCAACCGCCTGCACCATCGGAAACCAGTTCGACGAGTTCGATTCGATTCTCGAACACACCGGTCACCCGCCCGTCGGCCTGGCCCATGAAATTTCCCGGAACGATCCGGTGCGTGACCTTGTCGGGTCCCATCACCAGCGCGACCTGGGCACTGCCTTTGCCGATCGTCCCGACCATGTCGAGCGAATCCAGCGGAAATACTTCCAGCGCCTGCTTGCGCCTGCCCGTATCCGGACGCGGACCGGCTTCGCCCGCGGCCGACGCGAACATCGCGTTGAACGGGTCGCGCAGCGATTGCGCGGAGTATTCGAACACTTCGAACTGTTCCATCACCGGCAGCGGGTCGAGCGGCGGCGCCGGTTTCTTTTTGACGTTCTCCACCCACTCCTCGAGATTCGGAGCGTCGCCGGGGGTGCTGGTGATCGAACGACCACAGCCCGTCAAACCGGCGAGCAACGCGACCGCAAGTGCGGCGCGCGCAAGATTATCGATAGGTCTGCGCATCAGCGGCTCCCTCCGGCGGCCTGACCAGCGACAGCGGTCGCCGTGGCGGCAGGTGAATTCGGCGTCGCGGCCGGTGCGGCTGGCGCTCCAGGCGCGCCCGGTGTCCCGGCGGGAGCCGGAGCCGCTTCATCGTCTTCGTCGCGATAGCGGTAGGTTTTCACGGTGCCCTTGAGTTCGAGCACCGAATCCGGGCCGATACCGACCGGCTTCTTGCCTTTGTCGCTGCTGCCGGGCACTTCGCGCGGCTTCAGCGAGATGTCGTGCATGGTCATGATCACCACGCGCGGCAGCGAGGCCACGCCGCTGACGAAGGCGCCGAACTGGTGGTAGCTGCCCACCATCTTCAGCTCGATCGGCTTCTCGACGTAGAACTCCAGCGCGGTCTCGTCGCCCGGCTGGAACAGCTCGTTGGTGATGCCGGTGGCGAGCGCGGTCTGCGAGATGTCGACGATCAACTCGGGCATTTCGGTCTTGCTCGGCAGCTGGCGCAGCATCTGCTGCAGTTGCTGTTCCATCTGCGCGAGCTGCTGTTTCAGCGGCTCCAGATTCGCGGCCTGGCCCTGGAGCTTCTCGAACTCCTGGCGTTTGCTGGTCTCGTCCACTTCCAGGCCTTCGAGCACCGTGCTTTTCGGACGGGTCAGGAAGTTCCACATCAGGAACAGGATCAGCAGGCCCAGCGCGAAGCAGAACCCGAATTGCCATTCCCGTGGCCAGGAACCGGCATTGTTGAAGTCGAGTTCCTTGAGCGACATTTTCTTTTTCACGACGCGGGCCCTCCCGTCTGCTGGGGCGGTGCGGATTCGGGATGCGGCTTGCCGTCAGGCATGTTTGCAGGCGGCGTCGCGCCGGGCGCCGGTGCGGGCGCAGCAGGCGTCGCAGGCGAGGCACCGGGGGCCGGAGCCGTGGCGGGCGCAGTGCCGGCGGCGGGCATCAGCGGCTGCAGGGTCGCCGGCTCGGTCACGGTCACGGCGGCATCGGCGCTCTCTTCTTCGCCTTCTTTCTTGGCGTTCGGATTGGCGAGCGTCACCGTCACGCTGAAGGTGTGCGGCAGACCGCTGTTGTCGCCTTCGGCCTGGATCACCGACAGCTCCGGCTTGGTCATCCAGCCGGACGCCGACAGGTTGTCCATATAACTACTGACCCGGGCGTAGGACTGCGAGCGACCTTCCAGCGTCAGCTTCTCGCCTTCCTGGTTGATCCCGGTCAGGATCACGCCGTCGGGAATGGTGCGCACCAGCGAATCGAACAGGTGAACCATCTGCGAGCGGTTGGCCTGCAGTTCCTCGATCACCTTCTTGCGGTTGAGCAGATTGTTCTTCTTCTGCTCCAGCGCTTCGATCTCGGTGATCTTGGCCTTCACCGCCACGATTTCCTGATCGAGGTAGGCGTTGCGCGCCTCCTGACCCGAGATCTGCATGCTGTAGTAGGTGTTGACCAGGAACCAGGCGGCCAGACCGGCCACCGCAGACATCACCAGCATCAGGATGAACTGCTTCTTGCGCTCTTTCTGCCGTTCGGCGCGCCACGGGAGGAGATTGATCCGTGCCATCAGTCGAAGCTCCTCAGGGCGAGGCCGCAGGCGATCATCAGCGCCGGTGCGTCCTGCGCGAGCGCGTGCGCCTGCACGCGGGGACCAAGCGTCATCTGGGCCAGCGGGTTGGCGACCACGGTCTGCACGCCCAGCTGTTCTTCCACCATCGCGGAGATGCCGGCGATGGAAGCGCAGCCGCCGGCCAGCACGATCTGGTCGACACGGTTGTATTCGCTGCCCGCATAGAAGAACTGCAGCAGGCGGCCGATCTGCTGGGCCATGGCTTCCTTGAACGGCTCCAGCACTTCGATTTCATAGCTTTCGGGCAGGCCGCCCTGGCGCTTGGCCAGACCCGCCTCCTCGTAGCTCAGACCGTAGCGGCGCATCACCTCGTCGGTGAGCTGCTTGCCGCCGAACACCTGCTCGCGGCTGTAGATGTTGCGGCCGTTGCGCAGAATGCTGAGCGTGGTCATGGTGGCGCCGACATCGACCAGCGCGACGATGCCGTCGTGCGGGATGTTGAGGGTGCCGGCGATCAGCGCGTAGGCGTTCTCGATCGCGAACGCCTCAACGTCCATGATCTTCGCGGTCAAACCGCCGACTTCCAGCGCGGACGCGCGCATTTCGACGTTCTCGGAACGCGAGGCGGCCAGCAGCACCTGGACCATTTCCGGGTTGCCGGGCATGGCGCCCAGCACCTCGAAGTCCAGATTCACTTCCTCGATCGGATACGGAATGTAGTTCACCGCCTCCAGCTCGATCTGCGATTCCATGTCGTCTTCGTCCAGATCGGCGGGCATCGGGATGATCTTGGTGATCACCGCCGAGCCGGCGACGGCCGCCGCGGCATGCTTGGCTTTGCTGCCTGAACGGTTGAGCGCCCGACGGATGGCCTCGCCCACAGCCTCGACCTCGACGATGTTCTTCTCGGCGACGGCATTCGGCGGCAATGGCTCGACCGCGTAGTGTTCCACCCGATAGCGGTCGCCAGCCCGAGACAGCTGCAGGAGCTTGACGGCGGTCGAGCTGATGTCGACGCCCACCAAAGGTGACTGAGTTTTTGCTAGCAGTCCCACTTTTTCCCCTTCCCACGCGCGCTTACGCGCGTTACGTGTCCCAATACATTAAATAACGGACTTTCAACTTTTAGGCAACTCCCCCTTGCAGTGGATCGCTCCGAGAGTGAACTCTGTCACGACCTTGAGCGGCCCTTCGTCCCGTCCAGCCGCCCCTGCCACCCCACTCTGCACCCTTCTTCGCCCCCTTCCCATACCCTCCCCGCCGGTTCCGGACGCCCTGCCCGATGAGAGTTCGCCTGAACGAGGTGGCCGGGAGGTCGGCCGGGCCGGCAGGCCGCCTATAATCGTCACCCTCTCTGTACACCTTCCGACGTCAGGATTCCGCCACCCATGTCCCGTATTCGCCGCCTGCTGCGCTGGGCCTTCCTGCTTTCCTTCCTTGGCCTGGTCATCGGGGGCGCCGCTTTCGGACTCCTCTATATAAGTGTCTCGTCCAAGCTCCCGGACGTACAGACCCTGCGCAACATCGAACTGCAGGAACCGCTCTACGTCTATGCCCGCGACGGCCGCCTGATCGGCCTGTTCGGCGAGACCCGGCGCTACCCGGTCGAGATCGAGAAGGTGCCGAAGCGCTTGAAGGACGCCTTCATCGCGATCGAGGACGCGCGGTTCTACGAGCACGGCGGCGTCGACTACAAGGGCGTGGCGCGCGCGATCTGGCTGATGGCGACCACCGACGACAAGCGCGTGCCCGGCGGTTCGACCATCACCCAGCAGGTCGCCCGCCAGTTCTTCCTCAGCTCCGAATACAAGATGAAGCGCAAGTTCGCAGAAATGATG
>CBIHKW010000195.1:0-5112 GCA_966203835.1 uncultured Thermomonas sp. | reverse complement strand
GCGCCACGGCCTCGCAGCGGTGCTTGCCGCCGCCCAGCGCGTCCAGTCCGATCAATTCGCCCGGCAGATGGAAACCGACCAGTTGCGGTTCGCCGCCCGCGCTGGCCCCGACCGTTTTGAAGCCGCCGGTGCGCGCCACGTACACCGACGACAGCGCATCCCCGGCCCGGAACAACCGGTCGCCGCGAACGACAGGGCGCCGGCTGCGCACCAGCGCGTCGATGCGCGCCAGCCCCTCGGCACCCACGCCCGCCGGCAGGCACAGCTGCTGCAACGAACACTGCGCGCAACTGCGACGCAGCCGACCCAGGTCGATAAGTTCGGTCTCACTCATGCCCCGCCCCGCCAGCAGTGGGCTTCGCATCGATCGCCCGCATCGCGTCATCCGGTTTCATGGGGCGATTATCGCATCCGATCCCCGTTCGCACCCGGGAAAAGGCGCTGCGCGGGTTTTTGATCGGGGTCAAGGCGGCGCTCCAGCGAAGTCCTACCCTCCCCCCATGAACTCGTCCCTGATCGATGCCGACCTGTTGCGCCGCCACGACGTGCCCGGCCCGCGCTACACCTCCTATCCCACCGCACCGCACTTCCACGCGGGCTTCGGCGAAACCGAGTTGCGCGAGGCCGCATTGGCCAGCAACGGCGATCCGATCCCCCGCCCGCTGTCGCTGTACGTCCACGTGCCGTTCTGCGCGGATCCGTGCTTCTACTGCGGCTGCAACCGCGTGATCACGCGGGACCGCGCCCGCGCCGCGCGCTACGCGACCTATCTGAAGCAGGAAATCGACCTGCTGGCGCCGCTGTTCGACGCGGATCGCGAGGTCGTCCAACTGCACTTCGGCGGCGGCACGCCCAACTTCCTGTCGCCCGCGCAACTGGCCGAACTGGTTTCGGCGTTGCGGCGGCGGTTCCGGTTTTCGGAACGCGAGGACCGCGACATTTCCATCGAACTGGACCCGCGCACCGTGAGCGTCGAGGACATCGCCGCGCTCGCCGACACGGGCTTCAATCGTGCGAGCCTGGGCGTACAGGATTTCGATCCGGACGTGCAGGCTGCGGTCAATCGCATCCAGGGCGTGGACGCAACGGACGCCATCGTGCGCGCGTGCCGGGCGCAGGGTTTCCGCTCGGTCAACATCGATCTGATCTACGGATTGCCGCGTCAGACCGCTGCGGGCTTCGGGCGCACGCTCGACACGGTGATCGCTATGCGCCCGGACCGGATCGCGCTGTACGGCTACGCGCACCTGCCGACGATGTTCAAGGCGCAGCGGCGCATCGACGCGGCGGACCTGCCCGATGCCGAAGCACGGCTGTCGCTGCTGATGCAGGCGATCGAAGCGTTCACCGCGGCCGACTACGATTACATCGGCATGGACCATTTCGCGCTGCCCGGGGACGCCCTGGCCCGCGCCCGCGCGGAGGGCTGCCTGCATCGCAATTTCATGGGCTACACCACGCACGCCGAGAGCGATCTGGTGGGTCTGGGTGTCAGCGCCATCGGCCGTATCGGCGAGACCTTCAGCCAGAACGCGCGCGATATCCCGGCATGGGAAGCGGCCTTGGACGCAGGTCGACTGCCGGTCGCACGCGGACTCCGGGTGGATGATGACGACCTGCTCCGCGCGGACATCATCCAGGCGATCATGTGCCAGGGCGAAGTGGATATCGGCGCCATCGCGCGCCGCCATCGCATCGATTTTCCGCACTACTTCTCGCATGCCCTGCAGCGCTTGGCGCCGCTGGCGGACGATGGATTGCTGACGCTGGATTCCCGACGCATCTTGGTCACGCCTCGCGGACGGCTGCTGCTGCGCCGGATCGCGATGTGCTTCGACCGTTATCTCGATGACGTCGCGTCAGTCGGATCTGCGTTTTCGCGCGGCGTCTGAATGACGCATCGCGCAAGCAGCGGAACATGTCGAGCGGAGCGTGTCGGCCGCCGTCGGTACGGCGTGGGACGCGGAGATCAGTGCTGCGTTTGACGGGCTGGCGCCGGAGGTGGCGCGCGGTCAGCGGGACGAGTTCAGTGGGAAGGAATCGACTGAAACCGAGGATAGTGAAGCGATGGGTGCCGCAGCTGTGGCGCACCTGCTGGTGTTGCGGCGCTGTCGGTCAACCAGAACACCTGACAGCGATCGCCTGCAAACCAGCACTGACTTCCGTTGTTACGGACTTGCGTTGTTACTACCGCTTCATGAAAAAATCCCTTGGAATCAAGGGACCTCAACAAATGGCGGAGAGTGAGGGATTCGAACCCTCGATGGAGCTTTTGACCCCATACTCCCTTAGCAGGGGAGCCCCTTCGGCCTCTCGGGCAACTCTCCGTCGACGCGACGGTGCGCGTGATGAAAGGATACCGGCTCAGTCGTCCTGCGGCAAACCCGAATTCGGGCCGCGACCGGTTTCACCGCGCTGGATGCGCTGATAAATCTCTTCGCGATGCACGGCCACATCTTTCGGGGCCGTAATCCCGATACGCACCTGGTTGCCTTTCACTCCGAGCACAGTCACGGTGACTTCGTCGCCGATCATCAGAGTTTCGCCAACCCGGCGAGTCAAAATAAGCATTGCATGTCTCCATTGGCCGATTTCCCCTCATCGGCACCCTGTCGTTGGCTTCGCGACTGAATCAAGCGGGGATGGAACGTATGGTCGCGAACGCAAGTAAGTTAAGAATAACCGGATCGGCGCAAATACGGAAAGCACCTGGAGTCATGCCTCCAGGTCACAGCCGTTCTTCCACCCAATCCCGAACGCCATCCAGTGCTTTGCCTAATCGAGGGCCGTCGTCTCCGCCCCCTTGCGCCATGTCGGGGCGGCCACCGCCTTTGCCCCCGATCTGACCGGCCACGTGCCCCAGCAGTTCCCCGGCCTTGATTCGCCCGAGAGCTGCGCCGCTCACGCCCGCAATAAGAGCCACTTTACCATCCGCAGCCCCGGCCAGCACTACCACTGCATCGCGAAGTTGCTGTTTCAGACCGTCGACAGCATCGCGCAGCGCTTTGGCGTCCAGGCCTTCGACGCGCGCGGCAAGCACGCGGATACCGCCGACATCGGCCGCCGAAGCCGCCAGATCCGCCACTGCGGCGTTCGCGGCCTTGGCTTTCAGGCCTTCCAGCTCGCGCTCCAGCTTCTTCTGGCGGTCCAGCAGCGCCCGCAATTTGTCGCCGATCTCGGCCGGATTGCCGCCCAGCAGCTCGGCGGCCTCGTCCAGACGGCGCTCCTCGCCGGCGATGTAGTCCAGCGCACCCTGCCCGGTCACGGCCTCGATCCGGCGCACGCCGGCCTGGATGCCGCCCTCGGAGACGATCTTGAATACGCCGATGTCGCCGGTGCGGCCGACGTGGGTGCCGCCGCACAGTTCAGTGGAGGTCTCGCCCATGCGCAGCACGCGGACGTTTTCGCCGTATTTCTCGCCGAACAGCGCCATCGCGCCGAAATCCAATGCTTCCTGCATGCCCATGTGGCGGATTTCGGCCTCACTGTTGGCGCGAATCTCGACGTTGACGAGACGCTCGATCTCGGCCAGCTCGGCCGCGGTCAACGCCTGGAAATGCGCGAAATCGAAGCGCAGGCGGTCCGGGGCGACCAGTGAGCCCTTCTGGGTCACGTGGGTGCCCAGCACGCCGCGCAGGGCCGCGTGCAGCAGGTGGGTGGCGCTGTGGTTGAGCACGACCGCGCGGCGGCGGTCGTGGTCGGCCTGCCCCATCACCCGGTCGCCGCGCTTCAGCGTGCCGGCCGCCAGCGTGCCGACGTGGCCGAAGAACTGGCCGGCCAGCTTCTGGGTGTCGGACACCTCGAACAGCACACCCTTCTCCGCCAGTTGGCCGATATCGCCGACCTGGCCGCCGGATTCCGCATAGAACGGGGTGCGGTCGAGCAGAACGATGGCCTGATCTCCTGCGTCGATGCGGTCGACCGGTTTGCCGTCCTTGAGGATCGCGACGACTTCCAGACCGCCGGCCACGAGATTGTCGTAGCCGAGGAATTCGGTCGGAGAGAGTTGGGCGATCAGTTCCGCCGGCAGCATCGCGCCGCCGCCGAACTTGCCGCCTCTACGCGACTGCTCGCGCTGTTCTTCCATCAAACGGTCGTAATCGGCGGTCACGGCGTCCGGCAATTCCGGCAAGCCCTTCTCGCGCAGGATGTCGAGGATCAGATCCGGCGGGCAACCGTAGGTGTCGTGCAGCAGGAACAACTGTTCGCCGTCGATCGCACCGTCGCCCTGCGTCAGATAACCCTCAAGACGCATCATGCCGGCGTCGAGCGTCTGCGCGAACGCGGCTTCCTCGGCCTTGAGCGCGCGCTCGATCAGTGCGCGCTTCTCGACCAGTTCCGGATACGCATCGCCCATTACGTCGATCAGCGGCTGCAGCATGCGCCAGAAATTGCCTTCGGCACTCAGCGCACCGAGTTTCCACAGATGGCGGATGGCGCGACGGATGATCCGCCGCAGCACATAGCCGCGGCCTTCGTTGCTCGGCAGCACGCCGTCGACGATCAGGAAGCTGCAGGCGCGGGTGTGGTCGGCGATCACGCGCAGCGATTTGTGTTCGAGATCGGTCGTGTTCGTGATCGCGGCCGCGGCCTTGATCAGATGCTGGAACAGGTCGATCTCGTAGTTGCTGTGGACGTGCTGCAGCACCGCGGCGATGCGTTCCAGGCCCATGCCGGTGTCGACGCACGGCGCCGGCAGCGGCAGCAGGCTGCCGTCGGGCTGGCGGTCGAACTGCATGAACACGTTGTTCCAGATCTCGATGTAGCGGTCGCCGTCTTCGTCGGGCGAACCCGGCGGGCCGCCGGCGATGTGCGCGCCGTGATCGTAGAAGATCTCGCTGCAGGGGCCGCAGGGACCGGTGTCGGCCATCTGCCAGAAATTGTCGGAGGCGTAAGGCGCGCCCTTGTTGTCGCCGATGCGGATGATGCGGTCGGCCGGCAGTCCGATGTCGTTGTGCCAGATGCCGAAGGCTTCGTCGTCGGTGTGATAGATCGTCACCAGCAGCTTGTCTTTCGGCAGACCCCACACGCCGGTCAGCAGCTCCCAGGCGTAGGCGATGGCGTCTTTCTGGAAGTAGTCGCCGAAGCTGAAAGTGCCCCGCATTTCGAAGA
>CBIHKW010000194.1:0-5147 GCA_966203835.1 uncultured Thermomonas sp. | reverse complement strand
ACGCGATCCAGCAGGCGCTGCAGGAACACCGCTACAACTAGACCAAGACCGCGGCGGCGCTGGGCATCACCTTCCGCGCGCTGCGCTACAAGCTCAAGAAGCTGGGGATCGAGTAAGCCCCCGGCTCATTATCGAGTCCAGCGCACGCCCAACCGGAACGGCGCGAATCGAATCGCTCCGTATTTGTGCGCGGCAGCACATCCGCGACCTCGAATGATTGTCGAAGCAGCTCGCGAGCGACGCCACGGCTTGCGCGTCGATGGCCTCTGCGGATAATCGCGGATCAAGCCCACTGAGACCGCGCCTGCCGCCATGACCCGCTGGAAAGCCTCCGCCACCCATTTCCTCATCAGCCTTGTGATTCTGAGCATCATCGTCAGCCTGATCGTCTGGCGCTGGTACCCGCCCGGACTGTTCGGGATGGCCAAAGCCGGCACTCTGCTGGCGGTGTTGGCGGGCGTGGACCTGGTGCTCGGGCCGATACTGACCGCCATCATCTTCCGCTCGGGCAAGCCCGGGCTGAAATTCGACCTGACCGTGATTGCATTGCTGCAGGTGGCGGCACTCGCCTACGGCGTGCATACGCTTTGGACCTCACGGCCCGCCTACATCGTCGCGGTCAGCAACCAGTTCCGACTGGTATTCGCGAACGAGATCGAAATCCCCAGCGCCGAAAAAGCATCGCCGCCGTATCGTTCGGCACCATGGTGGGGAGCTGAAGTGGTGGCGGCACCGCTGCCGAGCGACTCGAAGGCGCGGATGGCGGTGATCCTGGAAAGCATGGCGGGCGCCGAGATTTTCCTGCAGCCGTCGCATTACGTGCCTTATCCGCCACCGGGCGATGAACCGCGGCGGTTCGCGGTGCCCGCGGCGAAAGCCGTCGCACTGGCGCCATCGCCGGAGCGAGCGGCCTGGCAGCGCGCATTCGACCGGCACCCCGATGTGAAGCGTCTCTCGATCCTGCCAATGCAATCTTCGCGCGGCAGCGCCGCCGTTCTGCTCGACGCCGCCGACGGCCGCATCCTGGACTACGTCGGACTGGACCCCTGGCCGATCATGAACGCGGTCGAACGCGAACGGTCGCCGACCACGCCTTGACCGAGACGGTCAAGGCGCAACAAAACGATCAGGGCTTCTCGACGGCTCGCGCCGGTTTGGATGCATTCGCTGCGATCCATGCAGACAGATAACCCCGCGCCATCGCGTAATAGCCATTGCTGACCTGCACTGCGGCACCGTGTTTGTCCTCGACGGCACGCGCACGCGCGCCGTCGCCCTGAGCGATCGCGCCAAGAGACGCGATCACCAGCAGATGATCCCGAACCAGTGCAGGCGCTGCATCGGCGGGGAGCGCATCCAGACCGGCCAGGCCTGTGCGATACATGGCCGCAGCATCCCGTCGCGAGACGGCAGCGTAAGCATTCAACAGGGCGGCCGCCCGCGGATCTTTGGCGCGGTCGCTGGCCCATTGCGGATCGATCCACATTCCCTGCAGGTCTTCCGGCGTGAGGTAGCCGATGCTGAAGTCGGCAACCACCGAAGCGGCATCGAGCCATTCCTTGATCGGAGCTTCGGGGGTCCGCAGGATCTTCAATTTGGCGCGAATGGGCTCATCAAGCCCAACGCCATCGCCAACGCCCAGCAGGAGTTCGCGCACCCGCCGCGCATTGACGTGATCGCCCGCGCCAATGCTGCTTTTGGGGGCCGTTACCCCCACCGCCACCGGCACGGGCTTACGCCCGCCGGTCATTTCGAGAACGGGCATGCCGGTCGCCATCAGCGTGATCACGCTGCGCACCGATTCACCCTTGAAGCGCGATCGCGGCGCGCCCAGCGCCACGCTGGGCAGATAGTCCGTATGGATCGACGCCCCATACAGTTCGACCAGCGCGGCAAGCACCTGACGGTTGGCGAATCGTCGGACCTCATGGTCTCCCGCCGTCGCCAACCCCAGACGCTCCAGGTCGGCTTTCAGCGCGGGATCCTGCAGACGCGCCACATCGAATTCTCCGATCGGCACATGCGAAGCGATGAAAATCACGTCTGCGGTATTGGTGAGATAAGCCTGCACATAGGGATATTCATCGATCAACGCCGCGACCATCGAGAAGAACAACGGATCATTCAGCTCATAGGTCTGCATCCACTGCACCAGCATGCCGCCCTCTTCGAGATGCTTGCTGAGAAAACGATAGAACTCCCGGGTGAACAGGCTGGACACGCCGCTGACCCAGGGATTGGAGGGCTCGGAAACGATCACGTCATAGCGCTTCGCGCCGGCCGAGAAGAACGTGCGCGCGTCGTCGATGTGCAGATTGCCGCGCGGGTCCGAATACGCGCGGGCGACCCGGTCCTTGAACAATCTCGCACCATCGACCATCGACGCTTCGATCTCGATGGTGTCGACCATCGCGGGCGTCGCACTGCCCAGCATCGTGTGCGTGGTCAGACCGGAACCCCATCCGATATTGGCGATCCGCTTCGGCGCAGGATGCAATGCCAACGGCAAGCTGGCAGCCATCACCATCGTGTACTCATCGTCGGTCGGTTCTCCCGCACCCATCCGGATCGAGGCATCGGGTTTGCCGTTGGTCGCGATGGTCCCGACTCCCCAGCCCTCATAGAAAGACACTGTCGCGGTCTTGCCGTCTCGGAGATATTGAACATCGTAGGCCTCCGGCAACGCCACGCGGCCATGCCGGAACACGCCCGAAGCCTGAGCGCGCGGATCGGGTGCGCCCAACAGCAGACTCACGGCACACACCACGAGCGTCGCGACCAACGCGCCGAAATACTGTTTCTGTTTGAATTCGACGGCGAAACCGCGCAACAACGCCAGGCCAAGCAGAATGTCGGCCAATGCTGCGACCGTGATCGCCAGACGCAGTCCCATCAGAGGGACCAGTACATGTACGGCCAACATCACGCCGACGATGGCGCCCAGCGTGTTCGCTGCGTAAACACGGCCGATGCTGCGCTCGCCCGCGCCGCGCCGGAGCAGGATCATCGTGAACAGCGGCAGGGTCATGCCGGCGAAGAACGCCGCCGGAAACATGATGAGCAGACCGATGGTCGCACTGCCGAGACTGTAGAGGTTGTAGCCGGCATCGGTCTTGGGCGCCAGCCCGACCAACCAACCGACCCAGGCGAAGCTGTTGGCGAACAGCGGCAAAGACAGTAACGCCGCAAGGCCCATCAACACCTGGGCCAGACCGGCCGCATTCACCGGATCCTGGATCCTGGCGCTGCGCTTGCGGACCCACAGGCCACCGAATGCCAGCCCGAGGATGAAAGCGGTCAACATCAACTCGAACGAATGCACCGTGGCGCCAAGCGCCTGGTTCAAGAGGCGGATCCAACTCACCTCGTAGACGAACGAACTGGCGCCGGTGATACCCGCGCCCAGCAGCATCAGCCACGACAACCGCGACAGCTCGCGATCATCGATGGCCTTCGCCTGTGCGGGCACATCGGCGATGGTCGCCACTGCCGGCGCATGCTCCGCCCCGGCCGCCACGCGCCACGCCAGAAGACCGACCACTATATTGATGACACCCGCGACCAGAATCGCACCAGGCATGCCGATCCACGGCAACAGCAGGAACGTCGCCACCAGCGCGCCTGCGGCAGCGCCGATGCTGTTGGTGAAATACAGACCGCCCAGAATCTGACCGTCCTGCCCTGGCGCGATGCGGAGATATCCGCCGCTCATCAGCGGGAAGGTCATGCCCAGCATCACGCTCTGCGGCGCGATCATCAGCGCCGCCGTGCCCCACTGCCAGAAACGGATCGTCGATTCGCTTTCCAGCGCCGGCAGCACCGTCTCCTGCGAGAGCGACATATAGCCGACGAACATCGGATGGAACACCAGCGCGGTCGCACCGATGAGCAATTCGACGATCGCGTAGGTGCGGATCAGGCCCGTCCAGCGTCCGCCCCGGGCACTGACCAGCCAGGCCCCTGCCGCCATGCCACCCATGAAAATCGCCAGCACCAGGGTCTGCGCGTAGGCGGCGTGCCCCAGGATCAGGCCGAGGTAATGCGACCAGATCGCCTGATACACCAAGCCTGCGAATCCGGAGGCGATGAACAGCAACAACAGCATCCGCTCAAGACGGACCGTCGAAATAGGCATGGGGCTTTCCAATGAATGGCTGCGTCGATAATAACGTGAACAGTCCATGACCTCATCGTTGCGCGACCGGCACGGCCCGGACGCTCCGCGCACGTCGCCAGCGACCGATCCACTCGCGCTGTCGCCGGCCTTCCCAGGCACACAGCAGCCATGCCGCGGACAGACTGTGACTCAATGTGGCGCCGGAAAACCGATGTGACCCATTTTGTCACTCTCTGCCCTTACTTGAAGTGTGCGCCTGAACACATGTTGCGATGGCAATCCGGACCTACGTTTCGGATGCATTTATTGGCACGGTGTGTGCTTCCCTCTGTGCGCACGTGCTCAGTTGCACGGGCGCCACGGAACCGGACAAGCTCTGGCAACGGGGCACGTGAAAGAAACGTTTCGCCACACCACACCCGAGGGATCTCCCATGAAGAAGCAGCAAGGTTTCACCCTGATCGAACTCATGATCGTCGTTGCGATCATCGCCATCCTGGCCGCCATTGCGCTGCCGGCGTACCAGAACTACGTCGCCAAGTCGCAGTCGACCTCCGGTCTGGCTGACGTCCGTGGCGGCGTCACCGCTTATGAAGAAGGTATCCAGGGCGGCGAGAACGGCGCCGGCACCCCGGCCAACGCTGACGTCGGCCTGGCCGCCAAGACCCCGCGCTGCAGCACCATCACCATCGGCGGCAACTGGAACGCAGCGAATGGCCAGACCATTCAGTGCACCCTGGCCGGCAACCCGAGCGTCATCGGCAAGACCATCACCCTGACCCGCAACGCCACCGGCCAGTGGCCGTGCACCGTCGGCGGCGGCCTCGCTGCCCAGCACCGTCCGAACGGCTGCACCTGATAGCTGCACCTGATCGTCGCTATCGGTCTACGCTCTGTATGGCCAGAGAAAGAGGTGTCCAGCACCTCTTCCTCTTGGTCACAAGACACGTGAAAGAAACGTTTCGCCACACCACACCGAGGGATCTCCCATGAAGAAGCAGCAAGGTTTCACCCTGATCGAACTCATGAT
>CBIHKW010000193.1:0-5302 GCA_966203835.1 uncultured Thermomonas sp. | reverse complement strand
CGGCCGTTCATGGGCCGCGGCCCGTCGATCCAGCAGCCTTCCGGTAAACTGCCCCGGTAAATTCCCACCGGGGCAATGTCATGAACCACCGTTTTATCCTGCTTTCAGCGCTGCTGTTGTTTCCGGCGCTCGCCTCCGCTCAGGCCACCGCCGCGCAGGCTGAAACCGCACCCTACAACCTCGGCGATTTCATTCGCGACGACCGTTTCGTCGATGTGAAGATCTCGCCGAAGGGCACCTACGTCGCCGCCACGATCCCGCTCAACGCCGACGACAAGACGGTGATGGTGATCCTGAAGCCGGGCCAGAAAGAGCCCTATGGCCATGTGACGCTCAAGGATCGAAATACCCATGTCGCCCAGTTCTGGTGGGTGAGCGACGACCGCCTGCTGTTCACGGTCGGCGAGCGCGCCGGCGGTCTGGAACAGCCGGTGAGTTTCGGGGAGATCTGGGGCACGAATGCCGATGGTTCCAAGCAGGGAATCATCGCTGGCGCTCGCGTCCGAAGCGGTTCGGCGTCCAGCGGCAAGGCGCGCGCCGAATCCGCGTCGATCCAGATGGTCGATACCCTGGTCGGCAACGACACCGAAGTGCTGGTGGCGGTGACGCCGTTCGCCGCAGGCGAGATCCCGTACACGTCGCTCGAGCGCATGAACGTGTTCACTGGAACGCGCAAGCCGCTTGCGCGCGCGCCGGCGCGCGGCGCTTCGTTTCTCACCGATCACAGCGGTCAGGCGCGCTTCGCGTCGGGCTTGAATCGCTATTTCAAGGAAGTGCTGTACTACCGCAAGGACGACAAGTCCGAATGGAAGCTGATCAACGACGAATCGGCCACCGGCAGGAAGATGTCGGCGCTCGGATTCAGTGCCGACAATGCGACCGCTTATCTGCAGGCGGAAGAAGCGACCGGCCCGGATTCGATGCGTGCGTTCGATACCGCCACCGAAACCATGAAGCAGGTGGCCCGCGACGAACTGGTCGACCCCCTGGGCCTCGTCCGCGCGGTCGGCAAACGCTATCCGATCGGCGTGGTGTTCTGGGGCGGTCGTCGCCCGCAGTTCGAGTACTTCGATCCGAACTCGGCCGATGCGAAGTTGCATCGTGCATTGCAGACCAATTTCGACGGTGCGGCAGTGAGCGTGAGCTCGGCGACCGACGATGGCCGCTATGCGATGCTCAGCGTCTTCGATGATCGCAACTCCGGCGAGTTGTTCATTTTCGACACCCAGGCGAAGAAAGCGAATCGCTTCATGAGCCGCGCCGAATGGTTGGATCCCAAGCGTCTCGCCGGCATGCGTCCGGTGTATTTCAAGAGCCGCGACGGGATCGAAATCGATGCCTTGTTGACCACGCCGGCCGGTAGCGATGGCAAGAATCTGCCGTTGATCGTGCATCCGCATGGCGGCCCGTTCGGTGTCCAGGACACGTGGGGCTACAACCGCGACGTGCAGATGATGGCGGCGCACGGCTATGCGGTGCTTCAGGTCAATTTCCGCGGTTCCGGCGGTTACGGCAAACAGTTCCGCGAGCTGGGCCAGAAGCAGTGGGGCCTGACGATGCAGGACGATCTGACCGATGCGACGCAATGGGCGATCCGCGAAGGCGTCGCCGACAGGAACCGCATCTGCATCTACGGCGCCAGCTACGGCGGTTATGCGTCCTTGATGGGCGTCGCCAAGGAGCCCGACCTGTACAAGTGCGCGGTCGGCTACGTCGGTGTCTACGATCTGAACATGCTCTGGGGACGCGGCGATATCAGCCAGTCTTCCTACGGCAAGGATTTCCTGGCCGAAAATCTGGGCAAGCAGGATCTCGATGCATCGTCCCCGAACAAGCTCGCATCGCGGATCAAAGTGCCGGTATTCCTCGCCGCGGGCGGCGCCGACGTGCGCGCGCCGCAGTCGCATTCCGAAGCGATGGCGCAAGCGTTGAAGGCGCTCGGTAAGCCGGTCGAGACCATGTATTACTCGACCGAGGGTCATGGTTTCGTGAAGGACGAGAACCAGATCGCCTATTACACCAAGTTGTTCCAGTTCTTCGAGCGCCACATCGGCGGGCGGGCGCCGGTAGCGCCGCCGCCGAAGAAGAAGTAAGCGTCCCGCCGACTTCGGGAAAAAGCAGAACAAAAAAACCGACGCTGCGAGGCGTCGGTTTTTTCATGCGCTTGCCGGGATGTGCAAGCGCCGCAGCGATGCGCGCGAGCGCGAGCCGCTCAGCGTCCCGGCGTCACCAGGGTGCCGATGCTCTCGCCGCGCAGGATGCGCAGCAACACGCCGGGCTGGCTCATGTCGAAGATGCGCAGCGGCAGGCGGCTGTCGCGGCACAGGGCGAACGCCGCGGTGTCCATCACTTGCAGGTTCCTGGAAATCACTTCGTCGTAACCGAGCGTGTCGTAGCGCACGGCGTCCGTGTGTTTGTTCGGATCCTTGTCGTAGACGCCATCGACCTTGGTCGCTTTCAGCAGCAGGTCGGCGCCGATCTCGATCGCGCGCAGCGCGGCGCCGGAGTCGGTGGTGAAGAAGGGGTTGCCGGTGCCGGCGGCGAAGATGGTGATGCGGCCTTTCTCCAGATGGCGCACGGCGCGGCGGCGGATGTAGTCCTCGCACACGTCGTTGATCTTGAGCGCGCTCATCACCCGGCACTTGGCGCCCAGCTTTTCCAGCGAATCCTGCATCGCCAGCGCGTTGATGACGGTGGCGAGCATGCCCATCTGGTCGCCGGTCACCCGGTCCATGCCGCCGGCGGCCAGACCCGCGCCGCGGAAGATGTTGCCGCCGCCGATGACCAGGGCGATTTCGGCGCCGGCGTCGCGGACTTCGATGACCTCGCGGGCGAGGCGGCCGATGACCTTGGGGTCGATGCCGTAGTCCTCGTCGCCCATCAGGGCCTCGCCGGAAAGTTTGAGCAGGACGCGGCGATAGGCAAGCTGGGACATGGTGGACTCCGGAGGTGTGACAAACCGGTGAATTCTAACGCGCTCCGGCAGGAGTTCGTGCTCGGTTCACAGGTTCAGCTTGCCGGCTCGTAGACCGCGTAGAGCTTGCGCGCTGCTTCCAACACCTCCCAGATGCCTGAAAACCCGGCCGGAATCACGAAACTGTCGCCGGCAGCGACGATGCGTTCGCTGCCATCGTCGTCGACGATACGCACGCGACCGGCGAGCATGTGACAGAACTCGTGCTCGGTGTACTGCACGCGCCAGGCGCCGACATCGCCCTCCCAGACCCCGCAGTGGAAGGCTTCGCTTGGGTCGGAGTAGGCGTTGGCCACGGCCTGGGTGGGCTGGCCGGAGATCAGGCGGTCGGTGGCCACCGGGCTGCGCGGGGCCCCGGCGGTGGCGTGGGGGATGGCGACGATCGATGGCATGACGGCGGCTCCATGGGCATATGTGGGCTGATGTGTGGGAGCGAGGCGTTCGGATCGCCTCCGGGGATGGTGCCGGAGCCGCCTGACGCCGACAATGGCGGCACCATTCCCATCCCCGTTGGAGAACATCGCCATGGCCGTCAAGACTCTGCAGGAGTTCCTGTCCTCGTCGAAGGAAAAAGACCTTTCCGGCGACGCATTCGAGCTGGAAAGCTCGCATATGCTCGAAGCCCGCGTCGACGGCATGATCTGGGCCAAGGCCGGCTCGATGATCGCGCGCAAGGGCAATATCAAATTCACCCGTCAGGGCCTGCTGGATCAGGGGCTCGGCGGGCTGCTGAAGAAAACCCTCACCGGCGAGGGCATGTCGCTGATGAAGATCGAAGGCCAGGGCCGGGTCTATCTGGCCGACATCGGCAAGAAGATCATGCTGCTGCGTCTCAACGGCGAATCGATCTTCGTCAACGGCAACGACGTGCTCGCGCTCGAGTCCACGATTTCCTACGACATCACGATGATGCGCAAGGTTGCCGGGATGATGGCCGGCGGCCTGTTCAACGTGAAGCTCGCCGGCCATGGCCTGATCGCCATCACCGCGCATTACGAGCCGTTGACCCTGCCGGTCAATGCTTCGACCGGCCCGGTGTTCACCGACCCGAACGCCACCGTCGCGTGGTCCGGCGGCCTGTCGCCGGATATCGTCACCGACATCAACCTGCGCACGCTGATGGGTCGCGGCTCGGGCGAAAGCGTCCAGCTGCGCTTCGCGGGCGAAGGCTGGGTAGTGGTGCAGCCTTACGAGGAAGTGGTGTTCCAGCAGCAGCAATAACCGCTTTTATCGTCGATGCGTGTAGCGAAAACCCGCGGAAGAACACGGGTTTTCGCTGTTTGCGCAGGCCGCATGCGTGGATTCACGGCTGCTGCGTACCGCAAGCGCTGGCGATGTTGGCCTGATTGCCGGAGGCGTAGGCCGCCTGACAGGCTTCGAGATCCGCCTTCGCCTTGCGCATGTTCTCCACTGCGCCCAGGTATTCGGTTTCGCTGTCGGCGGCGCCTTTGCGCAGCACGAACAGTGCGTTGACCGAATTGAAATACGCTTTGATGATCGTCGCCGGCAGTTTGAATGCGGTTTCGATTTCGCTGCTGCTCTTCGGCGCGAAAGTGGTCAGTACGCCGTTGTTGAAGGTGATCGAACCGCTGATGGTCGCGAACAGGCTGCGATGGGTCTGCACGAACAGCGTCGATGCGCCGGTGGGGCTGAGTGCGATGTCGGAATACACCAGCGCATTGCCGCCGTTGCCGAGGATGTCGACGCGGTAGGGCAGGTTCATGCGGAAATACAGGCCATTGTCCGGCATGCGTGCGACGGTGCGCCCGTAGGACGCATCCGGTTGCGCGATCACCGCCGTGGTGCGGGCGGTGGTGCCGAGCGAGGTGATCTTGATGGTGAAACCGCAGAGTTCGCCCTTGCCGTCGGCGGGCGCGACGATGGCGACGTACTCGCCGGCTGCGCTGCAGGGGCTGTCGGCATCCTCGGCGGTGAGGGACTTTGCGGGCACGACCGGCGGAATCGCGTCGATCGCCTGCAGGATCTTGGGTTCATAGGTGTAGGTGACCGATTCCAGCAACCCCGCTTCCGAGACCTGGATATTGGCTTCGGTCGCGCCGAGGATGTTCTTGGGCACGGTCACGCTGTATCGCTCGGTGACATCCGGGTAGTAAAGGGTTTCGATGTCGAATGCGCGCGTCTGCTCGCCGGCGCTGCCGGCGATGGTCATGGTGATCTTCAGATCGCCGTTAGGCAGGTAATAACCGAGTCCCGGCGCAAGCGAGTCGTCGCTGTGGCGCGTGGATTTCAGCGCCGCGCAGCCGGGCAGTGTCGTCATCGACATCGCCGTCAAAACAACGGCACAGAGTCTTGTTCGCGCATGGTGCG
>CBIHKW010000192.1:0-5327 GCA_966203835.1 uncultured Thermomonas sp. | reverse complement strand
GTTGTCGGATGCGAAAGGCGAAGTCACCCGCGGTCTGGAAGTGGTCGAATTCGCCTGCGGCATTCCGCACCTGCTCAAGGGCGAGCATTCGATGAACGTCGGCCGCGATGTCGACAGTTGGAGCGAATACGCGCCGCTGGGGGTGGTCGCCGGCATCACCCCGTTCAATTTCCCGGCGATGGTGCCGCTGTGGATGTTCCCGGTCGCCATCGCCTGTGGCAACACCTTCATCCTCAAACCGTCCGAGCGCGACCCGTCGGCGTCGCTATTCATGGCCGATCTATTGAAACAGGCCGGTCTGCCCGACGGCGTATTCAACGTCGTCCACGGCGACAAGGTCGCGGTGGATGCGCTGCTCGACGAACCACGCGTGCAAGCGATCAGCTTCGTCGGCTCAACGCCCATCGCCGAATACATCTATGCCCGCGGCAGCGCCAACGGCAAGCGCGTGCAGGCGTTGGGCGGCGCGAAGAATCACATGGTCGTGCTGCCCGATGCGGATCTCGACGGCGCGGTGTCGGCGCTGCTCGGCGCCGGTTACGGCTCGGCAGGCGAACGCTGCATGGCGATTTCGGTTGCGGTCTGCGTCGGCGATGCCACCGCCGATGCGCTGGTCGCGAAGCTCGCGCCGAAGGTCGCGGCGCTGAAGATCGGCCCCGGCTGTCTCGACCCCGAGATGGGTCCGCTGGTCACCGGCGCGCATCGCGACAAGGTGGCCGGCTACGTGGATGCCGGCGTCGCGGAAGGCGCTGCGCTGGTGGTCGACGGCCGCGGCCACACGGTCGACGGCCACGACGACGGTTTCTTCCTCGGCGGCTGTCTGTTCGATCGCGTCACCGCCGACATGCGGATCTATCGCGAAGAAATCTTCGGCCCGGTGCTGTGCGTGATGCGCGTCGCCGATTTCGACGCCGCGCTCCAGCTCGTCAACGCGCACGAATACGGCAACGGCACCGCGATCTTCACCCGCGACGGCGGCGCCGCACGCGCGTTCGCGCATCGCGTGCAGGCCGGCATGGTCGGTGTGAACGTGCCGATCCCGGTGCCGATGGCCTTCCACAGCTTCGGCGGCTGGAAGCGCTCGATCTTCGGCCCGCTGCATGTCCACGGCCCCGACGGCGTTCGTTTCTACACCCGCCTCAAGACGATCACCGCGCGCTGGCCGGAAGGGGTTCGCAGCGCGGAATTCGTGATGCCGACGATGAAGTAATCAATCACCGGTCACGCGCGTCCCGGCGAACGACGAGCGGTCTGTCTCAGGTGATGTCATGAGCAAACCGGACACAACCACCACCGTCGCAGCTGATCGTATCGATCAGGCGTTCACCCGCACCTCGCCCTACGGCACACATGCCGAACCCACCTATTCCGGCGCGCTGAGTTTCCTGCGTCGCAAGTACACAAAGGATCTGACCGGCGTCGATGTCGCTGTCGTCGGCGTGCCTTTCGATCTCGCCACCACCAATCGCCCGGGTACGCGCCTCGGGCCACGCGCGATCCGCGCGGCGTCGGCATCGCTGGCTTGGTGCGCGCCGTATGCGTGGGACTTCGATCCCTGCGAACGTCTGAACGTCATCGACTGGGGCGACGCGCACTTCGATCACGGCCGTCCGGAACGCGTGCCGGACGCGCTTCGCGAGACCTTCCGCACGTTCGCAGCGGCCGGCGTCGCAGCTTTGGCGCTCGGCGGCGATCACTTCATCAGCTATCCCATCCTGCAGGCGCTGCACGAAACCCACGGCCCGCTGGCGCTGATCCATTTCGACGCGCACAGCGACACCTGGGAAGATCACGATAGCGGGATCGATCCAAGCCGTGTCGATCACGGCACGATGTTCTGGCATGCGGCCAGGACCGGCATCGTTGATGTCGCCCACTCCATCCAGATCGGCATGCGCACGCGCAATCCGGACGATCACGGCTTTCGCGTGCTCGATGCGCGCTGGTTGCATGCGCATGGCGCGGATGCGTGCATCGCGGCGATCCACGAGCGCGTCGGCAACCACAAGTGCTATGTCAGTTTCGACATCGATTTCCTCGACCCGGCGTTCGCCCCCGGCACCGGAACGCCGGTCGTCGGCGGTTTCACCACGCATGACGCGCTGCAGCTCATCCGCGGACTGGGTGGATTGAACATCGTGGGCATGGATGTGGTGGAGGTGTCGCCGCCGTACGATCAGAGCGAACTCACCGCGCTTGCGGGCGCGTCGATCGCACAGGAATTGTTGGCGGCGTATGCGAGTCGCTTCCCGGATCGGATCTGAGCGGTCGTACCTGACTGATCGCACCTGACCGACAGCGCCTCACTGGACCGGAGGCATGGATCGCGGATGCCGGAAGAGATTCCGGCATCCGCGTGCGCGATCAGAATTCGCCGCCATTCGTATAGCAATTGGTGGTGAAGACGCGCGTATACGACGTCGTCGTACCCCAACTGACATGCCATGCATCGCACGTAGAATCGTGCGAAATCGCGCGCACGCCGACTTCGGTGGTGCGGGCCGAGGTGCTGTAGTACACGACGTACACTTCCTGGCCCGGTCCGGGCATCGGATACGCATACGCCACGACTGCATACATCAGACCCGCCGCCATCGCGCCCAGCGCGACGATTTTCTTCGACCTGTTCATTGCCACTCTCTCCTTGTTGTGAACTGCGTGTGGAACGGCCGACGCCCGGAATCCGGCGCCGATGCATCCATAGCGCAATCGGGAGCGACAAACAGAGACCTGTGTCGCCTGCCGACGGCCGGGAACATCAACCTGGAGCATCATGAACAACATGAGCCGCGGGCGACAACGACGCGCATCCACCCTGCTGCACCGCGTCATGACGGACGCCGCCCGATGCCTCCGTCGTTTACTGCACAATGACCCAGGCAGGTGACGCACCCCCACCCAGGCACGAGAACACCATGGAATCGACCCTTGACGAGACCCGCACCGCACACCGCATCTGCCCGTTCTGCGAAGCCGCCTGCGGCCTGACCGTGCAACTGCGCGGCGACGAGGTGGTCGCCGTCCGCGGCGACAAGGACGATGTCTTCAGCCGCGGCTATCTCTGCCCCAAGGGCGTTGCGCTGAAGGATCTGCACGATGATCCCGACCGTCTGCGCACACCGATGATCCGCCGCGGTCGCGGCGCGGACGCGCGCTGGGAAGCCTGCAGCTGGGAAGAGGCGTTCGCCGAGATCGAACGCAGGCTGTTGCCGCTGCTCGATGCGCATGGCCGCAGCACTTTGGCGTTGAGCTTCGGCAATCCGATCGTGCATAAGCTCGGGCTGCAGCTGTACGTACCGCGCCTGGCGCGCGCCGCCGGCACACCGAACGTCTTCAGCGCCTCGACGCTGGACCAGATGCCCAAACATGTCGCCTGCGGGCTGATGTACGGGCACTGGCTGAGCATTCCCGTGCCCGACATCGAGCGCACCGATCTGCTGATCGTGCTCGGCGCCAATCCGATCGCCAGCAACGGCAGTTTGTGGACCGTCCCGGATTTCCGCGGCAAAGCGCGCGCGCTGCGCGAACGCGGCGGTCGCTTGATCGTGATCGACCCCCGGCGCAGCGAAACCGCCGACGTGGCCGACGAACACCACGCGATCCGCCCCGGCGGCGACGTCTTCCTGCTGCTCGGGATGCTGCAACATCTACTCGCAAGCGGATCGCCGCGCCTCGGCGCCGCCGACGGTCACGTCGCTGGCCTGACCGAATTGCAGGAGGCGGTGGCCGCATTCACTCCTGAGCGCATGGCCGCGGCCGCGGGCCTCGACGCGCCGACCATCCGCCATCTCGCCGATGCACTGCGTGAAGCGCCACGCGCCGCGCTGTACGGCCGCATCGGCACCTGCACGCAGCCGTACGGCACGCTCTGCAGTTGGCTGATCGAAGTGCTGAACCTCGTCACCGGTCGCATCGACGCCGAGGGCGGCATGCGCTGGCCGCTGGCGCCCGCGTTCCAGGCCAACAGCACCGGCGCAGGCGGTCGAGGCCGCGGCGTGGTGATGGGACGTCGCCATTCGCGGGTGAGCGGCGCGCCGGAAGTGATGGGCGAATTCCCGATGGGCTGTCTCGCCGAAGAAATCGACACGCCCGACAGCGATGACGGGTCGGGGGTTACAGCAAAGGTACGCGCCCTGATCACCATCGCCAGCAATCCGGTGCTGTCCGCGCCGAACGGCGCACGCCTCGCCGCTGCGCTCGACGGCCTGGACTTCATGCTCAGCCTCGACATCTATCTCAACGAAACCACGCGGCATGCCGACGTGATCCTGCCGGCGCTGTCGCCGCTGCAGGAACCGCATTACGACATCGCGTTCTCGCAGCTGGCGTGGACGCATGCCGCACGTTTCAGTCCGTCGGTATTGCCCGTCCCCGAAGATGCGTGGCCCGAATGGCGGATCCTGATGCGGCTCGCGGCGATGCTGGAAGGCCACGACGATGCGGCCGATGTCGATGCCCGCGACGAAGACGCATTGAAGAAAGATCTGCACGGCATGTTCACCGCCGCAGGCGTGCCGGCCGAACAGCAGCCCGAACAGGTCGCTACCCTGCTCCGCGCCAGCGCGCATCTCTCCGGCCCGGAACGCCAGCTCGATCTGGGCCTGCGCGCCGGCCCTTGGGGCGATCGTTTCGGCGCGCGCCCCGAGGGATTGTCGCTGGGCAAACTGGGCGCGTCGCCGCACGGCATCGATCTCGGCCCGCTGCAGGCGCGACTGCCCGGTGTGTTGCGCACGCCGGACGGTCGTATCCAGGCCGCGCCGTCTGCCTTGCTCGACGACCTAGCGCGCGTCGAAGCGGCGTTGTCGAAATCCGACGCGGATGCGCCGGGCGAAGGTCACCCGATGATCGTGATCGGCCGACGCGACGTGCGCTCGAACAACAGTTGGATGCACAACCTGCCGACACTGGCCAAAGGCCCGGAACGCTGCCTGGCCTTGCTGCATCCACAGGACGCCACTACGGCGCATATCGACGACGGCGCGCTGGCGCGGCTGCAGGGCGCAGGAGGACGCGAGATCGTGGTCCGCGTAAAATACAGCGAAGACATGCGTCCTGGCGTGATCAGTCTGCCGCACGGTTGGGGGCACGATCTACCGGGCACGTCGCAACGGCTGGCGAGCGAAAGGCCCGGCGCGAATCTCAATGCGCTGCTCGATGAGGGGTTGCGGGATCCGCTTTCGGGGACGTCGGTGTTGAGTGGAGTGGCGGTGCGGTTGCTGTCGATGTCTGCTCGAATGTAGCCAGTAGGCTGGGGTGTGCGCCGCGCTGCCCCCCCACACAACCCCCCCCCCACGAGAAAAAGAGACTTGCTGATAAAACTACGATGT
>CBIHKW010000191.1:0-5362 GCA_966203835.1 uncultured Thermomonas sp. | reverse complement strand
GACTCGTAGACCTTGGTCCGGCCGGCCACGTCGTCGGACTTCACCGTCAGCATTTCCTGCAGGGTGTAGGCCGCGCCGTAGGCTTCCAGCGCCCAGACTTCCATTTCGCCGAAACGCTGACCGCCGAACTGCGCCTTGCCGCCCAGCGGCTGCTGGGTGACGAGGGAGTACGGACCGGTCGAACGCGCGTGCATCTTGTCGTCGACGAGGTGGTTCAGCTTCAGCATGTGCATGTAGCCGACCGTAGTCTTGCGATCGAACGCCTCGCCGGTGCGACCGTCGTACAGCTGGGTCTGGCCGTTCTGCGGCAGGTCGGCGAGCTCGAGCATGCGCTTGATCTCGGATTCCGCCGCACCGTCGAACACCGGCGTCGCCATCGGCACGCCGTCGGTGAGGTTCTGCGCCAGACGCAGCAGTTCGGCATCGCTGAACTGAGTGAGGTCGACGCGCTGGCCGTGGAACTTCTCGTCGTGGTTGTAGATGTCGTCGAGGAACTTGCGCAGGTCGGCGAGCTTGGCCTGTGCGTCCAGCATGCGCTGGATCTTCTGGCCGAGGCCCTTGGCGGCCCAGCCCAGATGCACTTCCAGGATCTGGCCGATGTTCATGCGCGACGGCACGCCCAGCGGGTTGAGGCAGATGTCGACCGAGTTGCCGTCGGCCATGTACGGCATGTCCTGCACGGGCACGATGTTCGACACCACACCCTTGTTGCCGTGGCGGCCGGCCATCTTGTCGCCCGGCTGGATGCGGCGCTTCACGGCCAGGTAGACCTTGACCATCTTCAGCACGCCCGGAGCGAGGTCGTCGCCGGCGGTGATCTTGCCGCGCTTGTCGGCGAAGCGACGCTCAAATTCCTTCTCGTGCGCCTGGATCTGCATCTGGGCGCGCTCGATGGCGTCGGACGCGTCATCGTCCTTCATGCGCAGGGTGAACCACTCCGACTTCTTCAGGCCGTCGAGGTAGGCGTCGGTGATCGCGTCGCCCTTCTTCAGCGTACCCGGGCCACCGTTGGCGACCTTGCCGACCAGCTGCGAGCGCAGGCGGGCGTAGATGGCGCCTTCCAGGATGCGGAACTGGTCGTCGAAGTCCTTCTTGACGCGCTTGATCTCGTTTTCCTCGATCTGGCGCGCACGCTTGTCCTTCTCGATGCCGTCGCGGGTGAAGACCTGCACGTCGATGACGGTGCCGTCCATGCCGGGCGGCACGCGCAGCGAGCTGTCCTTCACGTCCGAAGCCTTCTCGCCGAAGATCGCGCGCAGCAGCTTCTCTTCCGGGGTCAGCTGGCTTTCGCCCTTGGGCGTGACCTTGCCGACCAGGATGTCGCCGGCGCGGACTTCCGCACCGATGTACACCACGCCGGACTCGTCGAGGCGGTTCAGCGCCTGCTCGGAGACGTTCGGGATGTCGGCGGTGATTTCTTCCGGTCCCAGCTTCGTGTCGCGTGCGACGCAGGCCAGTTCTTCGATGTGGATGGTGGTGTAACGATCTTCCTTCACCACGCGCTCGGACAGCAGGATCGAGTCTTCGAAGTTGTAGCCGTTCCACGGCATGAACGCGACCAGCATGTTCTGACCGAGGGCCAGTTCGCCGATGTCGGTGGACGGACCGTCGGCGAGCACGTCGCCGCGCTCGATGCGGTCGCCCACCACCACCAGCGGACGCTGGTTGATGCAGGTGTTCTGGTTGGAACGGGTGTATTTGATCAGCGTGTAGATGTCGACGCCGGCGTCGGCTTCACCGACGATCTCGGCTTCGTTGGCCTTGACCACGATGCGGCCGGCGTCGATCTGCTCGACCACGCCGCCGCGGCGGGCGTTCACGGTCACGCCGGAGTCGCGGGCCACGGCGCGTTCGATGCCGGTGCCGACCAGCGGCTTCTGCGCGCGCAGCGTCGGAACGGCCTGACGCTGCATGTTCGCGCCCATCAGCGCGCGGTTCGCGTCATCGTGCTCAAGGAACGGCACGAGCGCGGCCGCGACCGACACAGTCTGCATCGGCGACACGTCCATGAAGTGGATTTCGCTCGGCGGACGCAGCATCGACTCGCCCTGGTAACGACAGGCGACGAACGGCGCGGTGATCGTGCCCTTGTCGTCGCGCTGGGCGTTGGCCTGGGCGATGACGTATTCGTTCTCTTCGATCGCCGACAGGTATTCGATTTCGTCGGTAACCTGGCCTTCCACGACCTTGCGGTACGGGGTTTCGAGGAAACCGTAACGATTGGTGCGCGCGAACACGGCGAGCGAGTTGATGAGGCCGATGTTCGGGCCTTCAGGCGTTTCGATGGTGCAGACGCGGCCGTAATGGGTCGGATGCACGTCGCGCACCTCGAAGCCGGCGCGTTCGCGGGTCAGACCGCCCGGACCGAGGGCCGACACGCGACGCTTGTGCGTGACTTCCGACAGCGGGTTGTTCTGATCCATGAACTGCGACAGCTGCGAGGAACCGAAGAATTCCTTGATCGCGGCGGCCACCGGCTTGGCGTTGATGAGTTCCTGCGGCGTGAGGCCTTCGGACTCGGCCATCGTCAGGCGCTCTTTCACCGCGCGCTCGACGCGGACCAGGCCCACGCGGAACACGTTCTCAGCCATTTCGCCGACCGAACGCACGCGACGGTTGCCGAGGTGATCGATATCGTCGACCACGCCGCGACCGTTGCGGATTTCGGTGAGCGTGCGGATCACGTCGAGGATGTCGGACATCTCCGGGCCGCAGGCGGCGCGCAGGCGGCTCGATTCATCGTCCTTGCGCTCGGAGAAGTACTTGTAGTCGTACAGCACGGGGCTGCCTTCCACTTCCTTGCGGCCGATGCGGCGGTTGAACTTCATCCGGCCAACGCCCGACAGGTCGTAGCGCTCGAAGGTGAAGAACAGATTGTGGAACAGATTCTGCGCGGCGTCCTTGGTCGGCGGCTCGCCGGGACGCATCATGCGGTAGATCTCGACCAGCGCTTCGAGCTGGGTCTTGGTCGGATCGATGCGCAGGGTGTTGGAGATGTATGGACCGCGATCGAGGTCGTTCACCCACAGGGTACCGACGGCATCGATGCCGAACTTGCGGAACTTGTTGAGGTGATCGTCGCCGAGCTCGTCGTTGGCGGTCGCGATCAATTCGCCGGTGCTGGCGTCGATCACGTCGTGCGACAGGATCCGGCCGACCAGATAGTTGTCCGGCACCGCCAGCGCGACCACGCCGGCCTGTTCCAGCTGCTTCACGTGGCGCGCGGTGATGCGCTTGCCGGCTTCGACGATGACCTTGTCGCCGTCGGCGAGATCGAAGTCGAGGGTTTCGCCGCGCAGACGCTCGGGCACCAGCTCGAGCTGCACGCCTTCGGGCAGGATGTGGAAGGTATTGATCTCGAAGAACTGCTGGAGGATTTCCTCATTCGAGTAACCCAGCGCGCGCAGCAGGATCGTGACCGGCAGCTTGCGGCGACGGTCGATACGAGTGAACACCGCGTCCTTCGGGTCGAACTCGAAGTCCAGCCAGGAACCGCGATACGGAATGATGCGGGCGCTGTACAGCAGCTTGCCCGAGCTGTGGGTCTTGCCGCGATCGTGGTCGAAGAACACGCCCGGCGAACGGTGCAGCTGCGAGACGATGACGCGCTCGGTGCCGTTGACGATGAAGGTGCCGTTGTCGGTCATGAGCGGGATTTCGCCCATGTAGACCTCCTGCTCCTTCACGTACTTCACGGTCTTGCTCGACGATTCCTTGTCGTAGATCACCAGACGCACGGTCACGCGCAGCGGGGCGCCGTAGCTGAGGCCGCGGTTGCGGCACTCGCGCTCGTCGAACACCGGGTCGCCGAGCTTGTAGCCGACGTATTCCAGGGCTGCGTAGCCGTTGTAGCTGGTGATCGGGAAAACGGACTTCAACGCGGCATGCAGGCCGCGGTCTTCGCGTTTGGTCGGCTCGGCATCGGCCTGGAGGAATTCGCGGTACGAATCCACCTGGATGGCGAGCAGGAACGGCACCTCGAGAATCGAACGGCGCTTGCCGAAGTTCTTGCGGATGCGCTTCTTCTCGGTGAACGAATAGTTCGTCGAATGAGCTGTGGTCATGGGAGATAAGGCCTCTCAGCTTGAATATCGTTGTCTCCGGCGCGGCGCGTGACGATGCACGGCTGCGGCCGGATGGGACGGGATCCGTGGGGAACCGTCGTCCGGGTTAAATCGCCAGTGGGAAGTCGCTGGTATTGCCGGCACCAGCACGCCTTCTCCCGCTACTTCCGACTGTCGACTCGCTTTGTTTCCTGCTTGTACGTTTCGCTGTTACGTTTCGCTGTAGAACATGTATCGATACAACGTGTCTCTTCATGAAACCTTGCGGCCGCCAGAACCTGCGGCCTGTTGGAACGACCGAAGGCCGGGAGCCTTCGCCCCCAGCCTTGGTCTGCCGTCACTGCGCCGAAGCGCGAATCCAGTGGCCTCCGTTCCGAAGCCGTTGGACCCCGGGGCACCGCACGTCCGTGCGATGCCCGGGATGACTGCGTTGACGCTTACTTGACTTCGACCTGAGCGCCAGCGGCTTCCAGGTCTTTCTTGAACTTCGCGGCATCGTCCTTCGACACGGCATCCTTGACGGTCTGCGGGGCGCCTTCGACGAGGTCCTTCGCTTCTTTCAGGCCCAGGCCGGTGATGGCGCGGACGGCCTTGATGACTTCGACCTTCTTCTCGCCGACAGCCTTCAGGATGACGGAGAATTCGGTCTGCTCTTCGACCGGAGCCGCGTCGGCGGCCGGGCCGGACATCATGACGGGAGCGGCGGCGGTGACGCCGAACTTTTCTTCGATGGCCTTGACCAGCTCCATCACTTCCATCAGGGTCTTGCCGGCAACGGCGTCGACGATCTGTTCGTTGGTAAGGGACATTGTTGATTACCTCTGGATTTGATTTTCGGTATTGGGTTTCGCGGGCACGAGCGCCGCAGAACCGTCAGGACATCGAACTCAGGCTTCGGCCGGTGCTTCGCCAGCGGTGTCGGCCGACACTTCGGCAACGACTTCCGACGGGGCTTCAGCAACGACTTCGGCTGCGGCTTCTGCCGGAGCAGCGTCGCCGCCGCCCTGCTTGTCGGCCACGGCCTTGATCGCGCGGGCGAACATGCTCGCCGGCTCGGCCAGGACGCGGGCCAGCATGGCCAGAGCCTGATCGCGGGTCGGCAGCGAAGCCAGGACGTCGACGTGGCTGGCCGGATAGACCTGACCACCGACGGCGACCACTTTGGCCTGCAGCTTGTCGTTGCCTTTGGCGAACTCTTTGATCAGGCGACCGGCAGCGCCGGGCTCCTCGATCGAAAACGCATACAGCAGCGGACCGACGAGTTTGTCCTGGACAACTTCGTATTCGGTTCCCGCCAC
>CBIHKW010000190.1:0-5378 GCA_966203835.1 uncultured Thermomonas sp. | reverse complement strand
TGTCGAAAAAAAATGTCTCTTTGACCGTTTTGGCGATTCAGACCGGGCTTCCATCACTCCTGTCAGACCTGACAGGTACACGACCCCCGGTAGCTGGGGCTAAGGTCGCACGGTCGGCGCTTGCCGACAGCTCATACGACAGGGGATGTTGTGTTCGATTTTTTGAAGAAGTGGTTGGGGGGCGGGCAGGGGCCGAGATCGCAGGCGCTGCCGCAGGGAATGCCCACCGTTGAGCAGCGTCGCGCCGGTTTCGGCATCGCATACGATGCCAATCTGGTGCCGTCGCTCAAGCGCGATCACGCCGATCTGGTCAAGCTGTACACGACGATCGGAGAGATGGCTCGGCAAGGGGAATTCCAGCAGGTGCCGCAGATGCTCAATGCCTTCAAGGTGCATCTGGAAGGGCATCTGATCGCCGAAAACGTCCGTTTCTACAATTACGTGGAAAACGCGATGCAGGGCGATTCGGAGAGCACGGCGCTGGTGCGCAGTTTCCGGCGCGAAATGAATGCGATTGCGCGTGGCGTTGTCGACTTCGTGAAGAAGTACCAGATCAGCACTTTCGACCATCAGGCCCGTCAGGAATTCATGACGGACTATCAGGCCGTGCTCGCGCTGCTGGCGCAACGCATCGAGCGCGAAGAATCCAGCCTTTATCCGCTGTATTTGCCGCACTGATGTGACCGGTTTGATTCGCCGCCCCGGCTTCCGCCATGACGGTCGAGGACTGACTTCCGCATTCGATTCCAGCGCGCACGCACAGGTTCGGCGACACAAGGATGTATCGCTCGCGGGACGGAGGCTTCGGCATCTGTCCTGCAGGGACTCGGACCCGGCGAAAGCCGGCTCCGTGAGGTCTGAACGGGCCAAGGAGGGTTTCGTTCAGACGTTCCCGGTTTTCCCCAACCAGAGTGCTCGACTCAAGGAGATCGTCATGAAAAAGGAAGCGACCGCTAAACAGCACGATGTTGTTCTGACCCAGGCCATGCGCCGCCTGCGTCACGACCTGGAAACCCACCCCGTCTTCGGCGAAATCGCCCATACCGAGGCTCTGCGCACGTTCATGCAGGTGCATGTGTTCGCGGTCTGGGATTTCATGTCGCTGGCCAAGCGTCTGCAGCGCGATCTCACCTGCGTCGAGTTGCCGTGGATGCCGCCGATCGATCCGGTCGCGGCCCGTCTGATCAACGATATCGTGCTGGCCGAGGAGAGCGACATCGATGCCGATGGGCATCCCGCCAGCCATCTCGATCTGTACCTCAAGGCGATGCGCGATGTCGGCGCCTCGACCGCACAGTTCGATCTTTTCATGCGCGAGATGCGCGCCGGAGCCGGGCTGTCCAAGGCGCTCGCCACGGCGGAAGTGCCGCAGTTCGTGCGCGATTTCGTCGAACACACCATCGATACCTGCCTGCACGGCAGCACGCTGGAAGTGATGGCCAGTTTTTTCTATGGCCGCGAAAACGTCATTCCCGACATGTTCCAGAGTCTGCTGGAGCACTGGGGATTGAACGTCGAGCAGGCGCCGGGTTTCGTGTATTACCTGCAGCGCCACATCGAGCTGGACGGCGACACGCACGGCCCCGCGGCCCAGCGGCTGATCGAAAAAGCGCTGGCCCGCGATGAGAGCGGGTTGCAGGACACGCGCGAAGCCGCCCGTTTGGCCCTGCAGGCGCGCCGCGCGCTGTGGGATGGGACGGCCGCGCTCTTGCGCGAGTGCCACGGCGTTGCCCAGGTTGCGCCTGCGCGCAGACTGGCCCCGGTCGCGGCCTGACCCGACCGGCAGTTCCGCGCCTCGCGAGCATTCGCTGCAGCGCAAACCCATGCGATCCGGGTTTGCGCTGCAGCGAAGTCGCAAGTGCGATGCGCCCTGTGGCGCCGTTGGCGTGGCATGCCGTTGATGAGGCATGCGCTTATGAAGCATGCGCTTATGAAGCGCGCTGTCGGACCCGCTGTTGTGAACCGCTCTGTTGTGAACCACGCAAGCCCGGCACATGTCCGGACTTGCGCTCGCCCATCGATGCCTGTGTTACGCCGCGTGCGCGACCTGCGTCGCGGGCGTCGGGCCACCGATCACGATCAGGTTTTCGGCGACGGGCATACTGAAAGCCAGACTCATGACCTTGCCGATCCTGCGCGCCTTTCCAAGCCGTTCCACATGCAGGCCCATGTGCCGCATCATTCTTTCGAACGGTGCGCTGGTCACGCCGACGAGACTGTCGGCGCCCTGCGTCGCGATGAACCGGAACACCTCGGCGATGATCGACGACGATATTCCGCTGAAGCCGAAGCCTCCCTGAGAGTGTTCATCGCACAGTGCGAAACGACTGACTTCCCAGATCGATGCCGCTGCCGGCGCGGGCGCGCCATCGAGAAGTTCCGGAAAAATATCCCGAAGCATGTTCGGGCCCTGGGTCGGCAGTAGTCGACAACAGCCCAGGGCGTGCGAATTGCCGTCGTGAGCGACGACATAGTGCGGGCCGATCAGATCGAACCAGTCGTGCTCGCGTCCGTCTTCGACGCGCACGTCCCAGCCCAGGCGTTTGTGGAATACGTCCGAACGCAGTCTGTACATGCTGTCGAGCAGCGGAGCCCTGAGTCCGTTTTCGCCTGCGCGCCCGGTGGTGAAAGTCGCCATTGATGTCTCCCTGTGATCGTTGAAGGAGACGCAAGTGATGCGGAACCACTGTCAGCACTTACAGCTGATCGACCTGACAGGTTGATGCAGTTCCGTTTGGTCTGTTCGATCCGCCACGGATCGTGGCAAGGAGAATCCGGATAACGCATTTTTTGATGCGTTTCGGCGATCGATCAATCGAAAGAATCGATATTCAAAACAATCAATTGATGATTGTTTGCGGAGGTCCGTCATCGACGCGCAGATCGTGCGCGGCAAACGTCGGCCGCCGCCCGGCATTGCCGGGCGTACGCCGGATCGGAAATCAGTTGCGCAGGGAGACGATCAGGCCGAGCGAGACCGCGCGTGCGATCGCGGCCTGACGGCCGCTGACGCCGAGTTTGTGGGTCGCGTTCTGGAGGTGGAAGATCGAGGTCCGCTCGCTGATGTTGAGCAGCAGCCCGATTTCCCAACTGGTCTTGCCCTCGGCCGCCCAGGACAGGCATTCGCGCTCGCGCTTGGTCAACGACGGCAGGCGCATGGGAGTTTTGGCGTTTCCGAAGCGCCGTGCCGCTTCATGGACGTAATGCGCGAGCAGGTGCAACTCGGGCATGATCGCTTCGTAGTCGGCGGCGGGCATGTCGCGGGATGCGTACGACATGAGCCCCCACGACACGCCGGGACCATGCAACGGCACGCTCAAGCCGCTGCCCAGTCCGTATTCGCGGGCTTCGCCGAACAGATGGCGGATCTTCTGCAGATGCGGATCGACGATCCGCCGATGGTGGTACTGCGCTTCGTCCCAGGCCAGCGGCGTCGCGTGGTCGTGGCAGTGACTGACGATCGGATCGATGCTGATGTAGTCCATTTCGAGATAGCGCACGATCCAGCCTTGCGGATACGTGCCCATGCGCAACTGATTCGGATGGTCGTTCATCAGCGGCAGATCCACCGCATACAGCCAATAGTCGACGCCGAGCGGTTTCACCGCGCGGTCGATGTCTTCGGTCAATGCTTCGATGCTGGGCGCGTCTTCGAACGCGCGCAGCTGATCGATGTCGATCAGCGTCCTGACTGCCATTAGCTATCCCTGCCGTGCTTGCTCGTTGTCGAGACAACATCCGCGATCACGGGTTGCGACGAGGGAGCGGCAGAGTCTGTTGCAGACCCCGAGCCTGTCCCCGTCAACGCCCGGTCGAGCGGCTAAAGTAGCAGGCTTGTCGCGCAGCGTGGGGTTCGATATTCGGGACAGCGCGGCCCACAATCGCGAAAGTTACAATGGCCGCCATCCAGCGGGCGTCGCGCCCGCGATCCTTTCGTCGAGAACTTCACTATGGTCGCCACGTTCCGTGCGCCGTTCACGCCCCGCGACGGTCTGGCCGCGGCCCTGCGCAATCGCGGTTTCGCGGTGTTTGCGCCGGATGATGTCGCGGCACTGGCCGGCGTGTCCCTGGAAGCGCTGCATGCGCTGGCTGCGGGTTGGAACGATCTGCCGCCTGACGAATATCTGCGCGATGGCGGGCGTTACCGGCAGCGTCGCCATGCCTGTTTCGTGACCGGTGCCGATGGCATCGAACAGTCGCCGCCGCGCGCGCACTACCAGCCGCTGGACTACAACGCCCTGCATGGCGGCCTGCAGCGCTGGTTTGCGCCGATCGCGCCGGAAACGGTGGCTGCGCCCGCCTGGGGACGCTTGTTGCGCGCCCTTGGCGATCGTCTGCGGGAAGTGCATCCGGCCGACCCCTGGTACGTGGAAGCGCACCAGTTCCGGATCGACACGGCCGACGGCATCGGCCGGCCGACGCCGGAGGGCGCGCATCGCGACGGCGTCGATTTCGTGGCGGTCTTCATCGTCGGCCGGCACGCGATCCGCGGCGGCGAGACCCGGATCTTCGAAGCCGACGGCCCGGACGGCCAGCGCTTCACCCTGACCGAACCATGGAGCCTGCTGTTGCTGGACGATCGCAGGATGATCCACGAGACCACGCCGATCCAGCCCGAGCAGTCGTCGGAGCTGGAGGGGGGCGGCGGGCCGGGGCATCGCGATACGCTGGTGGTGACCTACCGGGCCGATGGCTTCCAGGCCGAGGCCTGATCGGCGGTCGCGGCAAATCAGTTACAATTGAAACCAATTCCACTGAGCGTCAGAGGTTGCGATGAAGCTGGGTTCTCTCAAGGCAGGCGGGCGCGACGGCACCCTGATCGTCGTTTCCCGTGATCTGAGCCGCGCGGTGCGCGCCGAGGGCATCGCCCCGACCCTGCAGCGCGCGCTGGAGGACTGGTCGAATCTCGCCCCACGCCTCAATGCGCTGTCGGAAGGGCTGAACGCGGGCGAAGCCGAGGGTGCGTTCGACCTCGACCTGTCGCTGCTGGCCTCGCCGCTGCCGCGCGCCTATGAATTCGTCGACGGCAGTGCCTACCTTCCGCACGTCGAGCGCGTACGCCGCGCCCGCGGCGCCGAGGTGCCGGAGAGTTTCTACGTCGACCCGCTGATGTACCAGGCGGTCAGCGCCGGCTTCTACGGCCCGCGCGACCCGGTGCGGGTGCCGAGCGAGGACTACGGTATCGATCTGGAAGCCGAGGTCGTGATCGTCACCGACGACGTGCCGATGGCGCCGACGCCCGAACAGGCCGCTGGCCACATCCAGCTGATCGGGCTGGTCAACGACGTGTCGCTGCGCAATCTGATTCCGAACGAACTGGCCAAGGGCTTCGGCTTCCTGCAGTCCAAGCCGCGCTCGGCGCTGTCGCCGGTGTTCGT
>CBIHKW010000189.1:0-5639 GCA_966203835.1 uncultured Thermomonas sp. | reverse complement strand
GACCAGATCTACAACCTCGCCTGCCCGGCCTCGCCGGTGCATTACCAGCACGACCCGGTGCAGACCACCAAGACCAGCGTCCACGGCGCGATCAACATGCTGGGCCTGGCCAAGCGCCTGAAGGCGCGCATCCTGCAGGCGTCCACCAGCGAGGTCTACGGCGACCCGGAAGTGCATCCGCAGCCGGAAGGCTACTGGGGCCGGGTCAATCCCATCGGCATCCGCAGCTGTTACGACGAAGGCAAACGCTGCGCCGAAACCCTGTTCTTCGACTATCACCGCCAGCACGACCTCGACATCAAGGTCGTGCGCATCTTCAACACCTACGGCCCGCGGATGCATCCGAACGACGGCCGGGTGGTGAGCAACTTCATCGTCCAGGCGCTGCGCGGCGAGGACATCACCATCTACGGCGACGGCAGCCAGACCCGCAGCTTCTGCTACGTCGACGATCTGATCGAAGGCTTCGTGCGGATGATGGACACCCCGCACGGCTTCACCGGACCGATCAACATCGGCAATCCCGGCGAATTCAGCATGCTCGAACTGGCCGAGAAGGTGCTGGCGCTGGTCGGCGGGCGTTCGAAGCTGGTGTACCGGCCGCTGCCCTCCGACGATCCGCGCCAGCGCCAGCCCGACATTGCGCTGGCCAAATCCGAACTGGGCTGGGAGCCGAAAGTCGCACTGGAAGACGGCCTGAAGGAAACCATCGCCTACTTCCGCCGCACCCTGGACGCACCCGCAGCATGAGCACGTCGTTCGCGGTCATCGTCACCAGCTACAACTACCGCGCCTTCGTCGCCGAAGCGATCGACAGCGCACTGGCGCAGACCCGCGCGCCGAAGCAGATCGTCATCGTCGACGACGGCTCCACCGACGGCTCGCCCGAGTTCCTGCGCGAACGTTACGGCCACGATCCGCGGGTGACGCTCGTCTGCGGCGAAAACGGCGGTCAGTTGGTGGCGTTCCAACGCGGTCTGGCGGTGGTCGATGCCGATGTCTCGTGTTTTCTCGATGCAGACGACCTCTGGGAACCCGACTATCTGCAGAAGATCGCGCAGATCTTCGATGCGAGGTCCGATGTCGATTTCGTGTTCTCGGATATCGTCCGCTTCGGAGGAGAGAGTCGGCGAGTCGGCGATGCTGACCATGAGATCGATTATGGCTACACCGCCATCGCCACGTACGCATTGGCCCATTGGTACGGCGGTCCGACATCGGCACTGTGCGTGCGCACGACGATGGCGAAAGAGTGCGTCGACCTGCCGCCATTGCTGGTGAAACGCTGGCGGCTGTGCGCCGACGCCGCACTGGTCTACGGCGCGAGCGTCCTGGGAGGGCGCAAGGTGTTTCTGCCGACCGGAGCGGTGATGTACCGGGTCCATGGCAGCAATGGATGGTGGTCGAATCGCAGCCAGGTCGCGAGTTACAAAAACAGAATCAGGGCCCGCGAGCTCATCAACCACTACGCGAAGCTTGCGGGAATCTGCGACCACACGCTCGAATCGGCGAAATTCGAGTACAGAACGAAGGCGAATACGCCATCGCATGAAAAAAAGAGGTACATCAACATGGCAATGATGAGTCCGGGGCCTCTCTGGAAGCGCCTTGAAAGAGCGGCGAGCATCTTCTCCGAAAGAAAAAGCCGAAAGAAATGAAAAGGCGCCCGGAGTCCGGGCGCCCAGTCAAACGAGTACGGTCAATGTGAGGAATCGAAACGGATCAGGGGCCGCCCACGGGGAAAAGTTCGTTCTGGAATCCCTGTGGCGCCCAACTGCTGGAGCTTGCGCAGGTGTACTGCTGAAGCACGGTGCCGTTGGCGTTGGCCCAAGCGTCGAGGCATTTGGCGCTGCGACCGTTCATCCAGCGTGTTTTGGTGTTGAGAACACCATTGGCCGTCTGGATCCAGTGCTGGCTCGGGTTGTTCGCATCGCAGGGGCGCTGGACGATCTTGGCGGCATTCGAGAGGGAATCGTTCTCGACTGCCGCGCACGTGTAGTTCATGGCGTTCTGGAAAAGATAGGAAGGCGCGCTGTTCGGGTAACTGCCGGCGGGAATGAAGTTCCACTGCTGGTGGATCGCTGCATTGCCTTGACAGCCATGCAACTGCAGGGTGACGCCGTTGGACAAGTCCCCGGCCGCGAAGTCCAGGCACTTGTTGTAGGAAACATTCCTGATGAAGCCTTGCCCCAGATTCTGCGCCGAAGCGGGCGCCGAAGCGAGCGATGCGGCAATGGCGACAGATGCGAGCAGTGCGCTGAATAAGACGTTGATTTTCACTGGAGCTCCATGAGTGGTTGAAATACATGATGATGCTGCCGATAGCGATGCGCCTCTGCGATCTTCGGCTTGATCGCAGTGCGACCAGCTTCTCTAGGCCCGAAATTCAGCAGGGGCTGCGAGCCGACTGGACAGACGTATTTTATCTCCACTCCTTCTCACGGATTGAGACCCCCTCCTTTTCGGGACGAGTTCGATGAAAGTGCTCCTCACCAATTTCCACGAAGGCGACGGCGGCGGGCATACCACCTACCTGTTGGCGCTGGCGCGTGGGCTTGCGGTGGCGCATGAGGTGCATCTGGCCGCGCCGGCCAGCAGTCGTCTGTATTGCGAGGCCGCGTCGCTGGACGACGTGCGCACCGTGGCGCAGCCGTTTCCCAACGCGATCGCCCAGCTGGCGGCGGCGGTGCGCGCGCGCCGGCAGCTGCGCGACTACCTGCGCACGCATGCGTTCGACATCGTTCACGTCAACGGTTCCACCGATCACCGCATGGTGCTGTCCGCCTGCTCCGGCCTGGCGCACAAACCCAGGATCGTGCTGACCAAACACAATTCGAAACCGGCGCAGGGCGTGACCCATCGCTGGCGCGCGCGTCGCACGGATCTGGTGATCGCGGTCTGCGACGCCACCCGGCGCATGCTCGAAACCGGGCCGTACGCGCGCTGCCAGCTGCGCACGGTGCGCAACGGCATCGACGTGCGTCATTACCTGCCCTGGTCCAGCGAAGCGGCGCGCGTCGTGCGCGAACGCTGGAGCGGCGACGGTCGACTGTTGCTGGGCAGCAATGCAGGCACCGCCGAGCACAAGGGCTGGATGGATCTGGTCGAAGCGGTGGCGACGCTGCCGGCGATGCAGCGCGCGCGGGTGGATCTGCTGTTGTGCGGAAAACCGCCGTCGGTCGAACAGACGCAGCGCATCGAGGCGCTCGGGTTGACGCCGCAGGTGCATTTCGCCGGCCTGCTGTCCGACGTGCGCCCGGTGGTCGCCGCGATCGATGTCGGCTTCGTGCTGTCGTACGCGGTGGAAACCATTTCCTTCGCCTGCCGCGAGACGATGGCGATGGCCAAGCCGGTGCTGGTCAGCGATTACGCCGGCCTGCCCGAGAACATCGACGACGGCATCGACGGTTGGCGGGTGCCGGTGCGCGACCGCGAGGCGATCGCGGTCGCCGTCGCCGGCATGCTCGAACACCCCGACCGGCTGCGGACGATGGGCGATGCCGCGCGGCGCAAGGCCGAGCGCGAATTCGGGCTGGATCGCTTCATCGCCGCGACAGAAGCCGCCTACGCCGCGCTGCTGCCGACGGTCGCGACCGCGGTGGCATAGGCCCGGAATCCGACGGGCTGGTTGCGGAAGGCATGCTCCAACCGGGCACGCTCCGGCAGGCTGCTAAACTGTCGCGATGCCTATCCTTACTTTGAATGGCGTCGATTTCGGCGTCGGCGGTCCCCTGTTGCTCGATGGCGTCGATCTCGCGATCGAACCCGGCGAACGCATCGCCCTGATCGGTCGCAACGGCGCCGGCAAATCCACGCTGCTGCGCCTGCTCGCGGGCGAACACAAACCCGACGACGGCGAGATCCGCATCGAAGGCGGCGTCCGCATCGCGCGACTGGAGCAGGAAGTGCCGGCCGGCGCCGCCGGCAGCGTGTTCGATGTGGTCGCCGAGGGTCTGGGCGAGATGGGCAAGTTCCTCGCCGATTATCATCATCTGATCCATGCCGACGAAATCGACACCGACGCGCTGGCCGCAGTGCAGGCCAAGATCGAGGATGCCAACGGCTGGTCGCTGGACCAGCGCGTCACCGAGACGCTGACCAAGCTCGATCTGGACGGCGACGCCGACTTCACGCGGCTCTCCGGCGGCATGAAGCGTCGCGTGCTGCTGGCGCGCGCGCTGGTCTCGGCGCCGGATCTGCTGCTGCTGGACGAACCGACCAACCATCTCGACATCGCCGCGATCGATTGGCTCGAAGGCTTTCTGAAGGCGTGGCAGGGCGCGCTGATCTTCGTCACCCACGACCGGCGCTTCCTGCGCCAACTCGCCACCCGCATCGTCGAAATCGATCGCGGCCAGCTCACCAGCTGGCCCGGCGACTGGGACAACTATGTGCGTCGCCGCGAGGAGCGTCTGAACGCCGAGGCGCAGGAAAACGCCCGTTTCGACAAGCTGCTGGCGCAGGAGGAAGTCTGGATCCGCCAGGGCATCAAGGCCCGCCGCACCCGCGACGAAGGCCGCGTGCGCCGCCTGAAGGCGATGCGCGACGAGCGCATGCAGCGCCGCGACCTGTCCGGCAACGTGCGCATGGAAACCGCGCAGGCGTCGGCATCGGGCAAGAAGGTCATCGAGGCGAAGGATGTGTCGTTCGCATTCGGCGAGCGCAGTCTGCTCAAGAATATTTCGACCACCATCCTCCGCGGCGATCGCATCGGTCTGATCGGCGCCAACGGCAGCGGCAAGACCACGCTGCTGAAGCTGCTGCTGGGCGATCTGCAGCCGCAGTCCGGCGAGATCAAGATCGGCACCCAGCTGCAGGTCGCGTATTTCGACCAGTACCGCGCGACGCTGCGCGAAGACTGGAACGCGCTGGAGAACGTCTCCGAGGGCAAGGATTTCGTCGAGATCAACGGCAAGCAGAAGCACGCCATCGGCTATCTGCAGGATTTCCTGTTCACGCCCGAACGCGCGCGCGCGCCGATCACCCGCCTGTCCGGCGGCGAGCGCAACCGCCTGCTGCTGGCGAAACTGTTCGCGCAGCCGTCGAACCTGCTGGTGATGGACGAACCGACCAACGACCTGGACGTGGAAACGCTGGAGCTGCTGGAAGAGCTGCTGGGCGAATATCCCGGCACGCTGCTGCTGGTGAGCCACGATCGCGACTTCCTCGACAGCGTGGTGACGTCGACGCTGGTGATGGAAGGCGACGGCCGCGTCGGCGATTACGTCGGCGGCTACAGCGATTGGCTGCGTCAGCGCCCGACCCGCGGCGAATCGGCGCGCGCCACCGCCGCGGCGGCGCCAAAAGCCGTTGCCGCGCCCGCCGTCGCTGCGGAAACGCCCGCCGCGCCGAAGCGCAAGCTCAGCTACAAGGATCAGCGCGAACTCGAACTGCTGCCGCAGACGATCGAGACGCTGGAAACGAAGATCGCGACCATGACCGCGGCGATGCACGAGCCCGCGTTCTACCAGCGCGATCACGCGGCGGTGAACGCGCACAACGCCGAGATCGCGGCGGCGCATGCGGCGCTTGAACAGGCCTATGCGCGTTGGGAAGCGCTGGACGGCTGAAAGCGCCTGCTGTTGTAGGAGCGGCGGGAGGCGCGCCCCGCGTCCGCATGCCTTTTCGCAAACATTAGC
>CBIHKW010000188.1:0-5703 GCA_966203835.1 uncultured Thermomonas sp. | reverse complement strand
CCGGGCCGTCGCCCTCGAGCCGGGCGACGCGCTGCGCTACGAATGATCGGACACTTCCTTTCTGCATAACCCGGAAATCATCATGGCCACTGAACATCTCATCGATCTGCAAGGCATCAAGAAAATCTTCTATACCGATGAACTCGAAACCTGGGCGCTGGACAACATCCACCTCACGATCGACGCCGGCGAATACGTTTCGATCAGCGGCCCGTCGGGTTGCGGGAAATCGACGCTGCTGTCGGTACTGGGTCTGTTGAACTCCTCGTCCGAGGGCAAGTATTTCCTCAACGGCGCGGAAGTGACGGGGCTGGGCCAGACGGAACAAGCGCGCGTGCGCAATCAGGACATCGGCTTCATCTTCCAGTCGTTCAACCTGATCGGCGAGATGAGCGTGTTCGAGAACGTCGAACTGCCGTTGACCTACCGCAAGGATCTGAACGCGAAGCAGCGCCGCGAGATGGTGTTGACCGCTCTGGAGCAGGTCAACATGTCGCCGCGCCAGAAGCATTATCCGACCCAGCTTTCCGGCGGCCAGCAGCAGCGCGTCGCGATCGCGCGTGCGCTGGTCGGCAAGCCGAAAGTGCTGCTCGCCGACGAACCGACGGGCAACCTGGATTCGAAGAATGCGCAACTCGTCATGGACATGCTGACGTCGCTGCACAAGCAGGGCAGCACCATCGTGATGGTCACCCATGATCCGCGCTCCGCGGAACAGGCCGATCGGCAGGTGTCGCTGTTCGACGGCAAGATCGTCGACGACCGCCGCCTGCGCGCCGCGGCCTGAACGAAGCAATATCGCAGCACCCGTCCCGATGCCGGGCAATGGAACGCAAACCAAGAGTAATGTCATGACGAAGACGGAAATACTGGGGCTGATCGCGAAACACACGCGCGAAATGATTCCCGGCCTCGATGCGCACACATTCGTCGATTCGGATCGACTGGTCGACCTCGGCGCCAATTCGGTGGATCGTGCGGAAATCGCGATGATGGTGCAGGAATCGCTGGATCTGTCGGTGTCCCGCGTCGAGCTGTTCGGACCCAAGAACATCGGCGAACTCGCCGATCTGTTCCTGACCAAGCTCGCTGTCGCCTGAGACATGTCTTTGAAGATGCCGCCTGAAATCGTCGTCACCGGGATGGGCGTCGTTTCGTCCATCGGCCAGGGCAAGACCGCATTCGCGGATGCGTTGCTGGCCGGCGACAACGCTTTCGGCGTGATGCAGCGGCCGGGCCGTCAGAGCGCTTCCGCGTATCTGGGTGCGGAAATGTCCGAGATCGCGTTTCCGCCCGGCATTCCGAAGCAGACGCTGCGTGCGGCATCGCTGTCCGCGCAGGCGGCGCTGGTGGTCTTGCACGAAGCCTGGGACGAAGCGCGATTGTCCGAGGTCGATCCTCGCCGCATCGGTCTGATCGTCGGCGGGTCGAATCTCCAGCAGCGCGAGTTGAGCCTGGTGCATGAGGCGTATCGCGACCGCCCGGCTTTTCTCAAGCCTACGTACGCGATGTCATTCATGGATACGGATCTGTGCGGTTTCTGCACGGCGCAATTCGGCATCCGCGGCCTGGCCTATACGGTGGGCGGCGCTTCGGCCAGCGGCCAGTTGGCCATCGTGCAGGCCGCGCAGGCGGTCGCCACGAAGCAGGTCGATGTCTGCATTGCACTGGGCGCATTGATGGATCTGTCGCACTGGGAATGCCGCGGGTTCCGCGCGCTCGGGGCGATGGGATCGGATCGGTTCGCCGACGAGCCCGCGCGCGCATCCAGACCGTTCGATCGCGACCATGACGGATTCATCTATGGCGAGTCCTGCGCTGCGGTGGTGATCGAGTCGCTCGAATCCAGCCAGCGTCGCGGCGCGACGCCCCATGCGGCATTGCGCGGTTGGGGCATGGCGATGGATGCGAACCGCAACCCGGATCCATCGTTGGAAGGCGAGATGGAGGCGATTCATGGCGCGCTGGCTGCCTGCGGGTGGTCGCCGACGCAGATCGATTACGTCAATCCGCACGGCACCGGTTCGGTCATCGGCGATGAAACCGAGCTCAAGGCGCTGCATGCCTGCGGGTTGTCGGGCGCGCACCTCAACGCGACCAAATCCGTGATCGGCCATGGTCTGAGCGCGGCGGGAGCCGTTGAAGTCGTCGCCACCCTGTTGCAGATGCAGGCGGGTCGATTGCACCCCACCCGCAATCTGGAGAACCCGATCGACCAGGCGTTCAACTGGGTCGGTACTGCATCGGTCGAACATCGGATAGAACATGCGCTGACCTTGAGCATGGGATTTGGCGGCATCAATACGGCGCTTTGCTGGCAGCGTTGCCGCTGACGGGAAGACCGTCGAGCTTTCCGCCGGTTGAGCGGACCTGAAGTCATCGCGAAAATGGACGATTGCATGCACTACGAGACCATCAAAGTTCGCTTCCAGGATTCGATCTGCCACCTGCAGTTCGATCGACCCGAAGCCGACAATACGATCAACGACAAGCTCGTGGCCGAGTGCAACCATGTGCTGTCCTTGTGCGAAGAGTCCGCGACCGTCGTGGTCCTGAGCGGGTCGCCCGAAGTGTTCTGCTTCGGTGCCGATTTCAAGGCCATCGCGCGCGCATCGGGCGCTCCGCCCGCGCAGGAAGACGGCCCCGGCCCGCTGTACGAGTTGTGGCTGCGGCTCGCGACGGGCCCGTACGTGACGATCTCGCACGTTCGCGGCAAAGCCAATGCCGGAGGCGTGGGCTTCGTCGCCGCGAGCGATATCGTGCTGGCCGACGAAAGCGCGCAGTTCAGTCTTTCGGAAATGCTGTTCGGGCTGTATCCCGCCTGCGTGTTGCCGTTTCTGGTTCGCCGCATCGGTTTCCAGAAAGCGCATTATCTGACCCTCTCGACGCAGCCCGCCTCGGCGAAGCAGGCCTGCGAATGGGGGCTCGTCGATGCCTACGAACCGCAGAGCGAGTTGTTGCTGCGTCGTCATCTGCAGCGCTTGCGGCGCCTGTCGAAAGGCGCGATCCGCAGCTATAAAGACTATATGCGCGGGGTCGGCGTGCCGTTGCGCGACATGAAATCCCCGGCGGTATCGGCGAATGTCGAAATGTTCGCCGATACCGAAAACCTGCGCGCCATCGGCGATTACGTGCGTCACGGCGTGTTCCCGTGGGAAAAATCCTGACGCATTCTGCGGGCATGTCGGCTTCGGCGTAACTCATCCTGCCGTAGACGATATCGATGCGGTGGGCGCCGCAACCCGACATCGGTGGGTCTTTCGTTTTTCCGGCAGTGGATCGAGGTGTCGAGGCATCGCTGCGACGACCGATCTCGCGCATCTCCTCCCGATATCTGCTCTCAATGTTTGAGACGCCCCTTGCGCACACTGTCTGTCGCGCACGGTGGTTCCTGTGGTCGTGCGCGATCTCTCTCCGCTCGACACGAAAAGGACCTCCATGAAAAAACATCTGCTTGCACTGATCGCCGCGTTGCTGTTCTGCGGTTCGGCATCCGCCGCCAACTGGGAATCCCTGGGGCGCATGAATGGACCGACGGCGCTGCCGAACGTCCAGGGTTGCCAGCATCGGGTCATCAATCATTACTGGAGTTCGAAGCCGATCTACACGCCGACCAACGTCAACATCTACTCGGCCGACAATATCCAGTTCGTCTTCAATCTCGATCTGAGCTCCCTGCGCACGCTCATCAGCAATGCGCCGGCGAATTCCCGCTTCAAGACCGCGGTGGATGCCTACAACGCCCAGGCCGGCGCCAAAAGTCTGCACGCTGCGATCTCGGTGGGCCTGTTCCCGCGCGTGGGGATCAATCTGTCCTATGCCGACGCCAACGGACTGGTGCAGGGTCTCGGCTGGAGCGTGGTGGCCAGCGAGTTGCAGTACTACGAGCTGCAGCAGCTCTGCCCGCAATGACGATGTGAAATCCGCCGCTTCGCGCTGATCGAGGCGAAGCGCGCGGCGCGGGAACGTCGCGGCAGGTGCTGGAGCGCCTGCCGCGGCTCCCCGCGCATCCGAACGATCGCGATGCGGTCGCCGGAAACGCAAAAACCCGCTGAGGCGGGTTTCGGGCGTAACGCGATCGCCGGACGGCGATATCGATGGTTATGGGTGCAATCAAACAGAGCTTCTAAGTCTATGAATAATAATCAAATTGCGCAGTTATATGTCGGCAGTTGCCCCCAAAGTTGCCCCCAGACGATGGCCGCTTGAATCGAAACGCCAAGCCTTGCAGCGGGTTCGATCAGGTCCGCGCCCCACTGCGTGCGCCGTTGACCCGTGGCGATACCGGGTAGTGCGCAAGCGGACGATAGTTCCCTTAACAAGCGTTTGAACTATTCGAGTCAGATTCTGCTCTTTATCTGTCATCCTATCCAACGAACGTAGGACGGACACACGTCGATGACCGATACCTCTGAGCAACCCGAGCCGACCGAAAGCCAAGATAACGGCGAGTTCGTTCGTGTCCGCTTTGCTGGTGGTCGTTTCGAATCGCACAGCATTCCGTTCGATGTGCTCCCCGATCTAGCTGCATATAGTGACCTGATTGTAGAGATGGCGAAGCACATTTATCGGCAGCGCAATGATCGCGTGCGTGTTCCGAGAGGCTTTGCGGAGTCGTTTCAGCTTGGTCTATTCGAAGTTAAAAGGGGAAATAGCGCAACTGCGCTCGGTATGCGTTTTGATCCGCCGGTTGAGTTAGTGGAGCAACCCGATTTATGATTTACCCGGCACTTCGAGTACTTCGAGGACGCGCGCAATCTCATTGATCAAGTCATTGCGGCAGCCAATGATGACCGGCCAATGCCCGGCGACCTCCCGCGAGACATGCTCGCGAAATTCAACCGTTTCGGCCAAAGTCTCAAAGCAGGCGAGCATGCTGAGCTGTCGCACTCCACCTCTGTTGCGGTTCGTTATGATGGTCAGACGAGAAAGCGCATAGTTCTTTCTGCCAATCCGACATACGAAGATAGCTTTGATAAACGCTTCACGATTACTGGCGGCGACCTGCATACATTGATGGTGCATCTCACTGCTGATGACGGCAGTCATATCAACTTCCGGGTGGACACTGACGAAGTTTGTGAAAAGTTCATTGCGCGCCGTCGCCATCAAGTGCGATGGGTGGGCACTGGTCAATTTGATCGACATGACCGGCTGTGCAGAATTACGGCTTACCGCGAGTTGATATTCACGGATGATGAGCCGCGCCGACCTAGTGATCTACGATTAGATGAAATAGCGCAAACACCTGCCGGATGGTATGAGGAAGACAACCCTGCGCCGGACCGCAGAGCTGTCGAGCTAATGAGGACGTTTGTTGTCATGGTCACCCGCGATGCAGGTGTGCCGGTGCCGTACCTCTATCCGTTGCCAGAGGGTGGCGTCACAGCAGAATGGACGCGCGGCGATTGGGAAATTAGCGCCACAATTGACCCGGGAACGCTGAAGCTCGAACTGCATGGCATCAACACTGTCACGGACGAAGAAGTTGACTCAGCCATTGAAAATTTTGACGCGAGCGCTCTTGAAGAATTTTTAGCGTTTTGGACAGAAATGAGTGAGGGAGAGCACTAATGCCTGTCGGAGATGATCATAAGCTACACGACTTAGAAGAAATCTTACTTCGTCAAGCGCATCCAGTTTGGATGGATGAGGGGCGCCCCGTTTCCCGCCACTTCACAATTGATGGCCGCTTAGTTGGTG
>CBIHKW010000187.1:0-5737 GCA_966203835.1 uncultured Thermomonas sp. | reverse complement strand
GCGGTGGCGGCGATGGACGCCGACGTGATCTCGATCGAGACCTCGCGCTCGCGGATGGAGTTGCTGGATGCGTTCGTGAAATTCCGCTATCCCAACGAGATCGGCCCGGGCGTGTACGACATCCATTCGCCACGGGTGCCGGACAAGGCGGAGATGACCGCGCTGCTGCGCAAGGCGACTTCGGTGCTGAAGCCGGAACAGATCTGGGTGAACCCGGACTGCGGGCTGAAGACGCGCGGCTGGCCGGAAACACGCACCGCGCTGGAGGCGATGATCGGCGCCGCAAGGACGATGCGTGCGGAGATCAACGCGCTGCAGCCGGCCTGACCTTCAAAACCGCTTCCGTAAAAAACGAAGGCCGCCCTGAGGCGGCCTTCGTCGGATCACATCGGCGCGAAGAACGCACCGGGAACGCTCAGTACGCCAGACTTACTTCGCCAGACGCTTCGCGATGGCGGCGCCGAGGTCGCCCGGCGAACGCACGGTGGTGATGCCGGCCTTCTCCATCGCCGCGAACTTGCCTTCGGCCGTGCCCTTGCCGCCCGATGCGATCGCACCGGCGTGGCCCATGCGCTTGCCCGCGGGTGCGGAGGCGCCGGCGATGAAGCCGACCACCGGCTTGGTCACGTATTGCGCGATGTATTCGGCCGCTTCTTCTTCGGCGCTGCCGCCGATCTCGCCGACCATGATGATGCCCTGGGTCTGCGGATCGCTCTGGAACAGCTTGAGCGCGTCGATGAAGTTGGTGCCGTTGATCGGGTCGCCGCCGATGCCGATGCAGGTCGACTGGCCGAGGCCGGCGTCGGTGGTCTGCTTCACGGCTTCATAGGTCAGCGTGCCCGAGCGCGAGACGATGCCGATCTTGCCGGGCATGTGGATGTGGCCCGGCATGATGCCGATCTTGCATTCGCCGGGCGTGATCACGCCGGGGCAGTTCGGACCGATCAGCACCGCGTCCGGATAGCCCTTCAGCGTGTTCTTCACGCGCAGCATGTCCAGCACCGGAATGCCTTCGGTGATGCAGACGATGACGCGGATGCCGGCGTCGGCCGCTTCCAGGATCGCGTCGGCCGCGAACGGCGGCGGCACGTAGATAACCGACGCATCGGCGCCGGACGCCTTCACGGCCTGGGCGACGGTGTTGAACCCCGGCAGGCCGATGTGTTCGCTGCCGCCCTTGCCCGGCGTGACGCCGCCGACGACCTGGGTGCCGTAGTCGAGCATCTGCTGCGCGTGGAAAGTGCCCTGCTGGCCGGTGAAGCCCTGGACGATGACTTTGGTGTGCTTGTTGACCAAAACGGACATTGGTATTCCCGATGTTGTAGCCCGGGTAAGGCCGAAGGCCGCACCCGGGGTTTTTCGCGAACAGCCCCGGGTGCGCTGCGCTTACCCGGGCTACGAATGGAAAGGGGTTATGCGGCGACGGCGGCGACGGCCTTCTTCGCGCCGTCGTTGATGTCGTCGGCGGGGATGATGGCGAGGCCGGAAGTCTTCAGCAGCTCTTTGCCCTTCTCGACATTGGTGCCTTCCAGACGCACGATCACCGGCACTTTCACGTCGACTTCCTTCACCGCGGCGATGATGCCCTCGGCGATCATGTCGCAGCGGACGATGCCGCCGAAGATGTTGACGAAGATCGCCTTCACGTCGGGATCGCGCAGAATCAGCTTGAACGCCTCGGTCACGCGCTCCTTGTTGGCGCCGCCGCCGACGTCGAGGAAGTTCGCCGGCTCGCCGCCGTTGAGCTTGATGACGTCCATCGTCGCCATCGCCAGACCTGCACCGTTGACCATGCAGGCGATGTTGCCTTCCATGGTCACGTAGTTCAGATCGTGCTGGCTGGCCAGCACTTCGGTCTCGTCTTCCTGGCGGATGTCGCGCATCGCGGCCAGTTCCGGATGACGGAAGGTCGCGTTGTCGTCGGAATTGATCTTGCCGTCGAGCACCGCGAGGTCGCCGTTGGTGAGGATGGCCAGCGGGTTCAGTTCGACCAGCGCCAGATCCTTCTCGTTGAACAGTTTGTACAGGCCCATCATGATCTTGGTGAGCTGGCCGACCTGCTTGGCGTTGAGGCCCAGCGCGAAGCCCATGTCGCGGCACTGGTACGGCTGCAGACCCTGCACGTAGTTCACGTCGAGGGTCTTGATCGCGTCGGGGTTATCGACCGCGGTCTTCTCGATCTCGACGCCGCCGTCGGCGGACGCGATGAAGGTCACCGCCTTGGTGGAACGGTCGACCAGCACCGACAGATACAGCTCCTGCGCGATATCCGTGGCCTGGGTGATGAGCACGCTGTCGACCGGCAGGGCGACGCCGGCGGTCTGATAGGTGGTCATGTTGGTGCCGAGCATGGCCTTGGCGTAGGCGCGAACGTCGTCGTAGGTCTTGGCGAGCTTGACGCCGCCGGCCTTGCCGCGACCGCCGGCATGGATCTGGGCCTTGACCACCCAGAAATCGCCGCCGATGGCCTTGGCCGCGTCGACGGCCTCCTCCGGAGTGCGCGCGACGCGCCCAGCCGGGACTGCGATGCCGTAGTCGGCAAACAACTGCTTCGCCTGATATTCGTGGAAGTTCATGTGGGTTCCATGCGGGAAAGACGTGTCGCACGCGGGTGCGGGGGTCGCGGGCGGGCCGGGGACGGCACGGGGACCGGCCCGGTACGGACAGCAGGCTATTGTCGCCGATGCATGGAGCCGCAGCCAACCCGGGCCGGAATCCGGCGGGGCGCCTATACTCGAACCATCGCCGCACAGGATCCGGGTTTGAGCTCTCCCGCCACCGCCACCCAGCCGACCCAGGACTATCAGCGACGCGAACTCTATCTGTTCGCGCTGTACCGGGTGCTTGAGGCGGGGGTGCTGGCGCTGCTGGTATTCGGCCCGGTCGCCACACTCCAGCCGCAGGCGGGCCACAGCGGGCTGGTCGAGGCGGTCGCCGCGGCCTACGTCGTCCTCGCCCTGATCCTGGTGGTGCAGGCGCGCAAAGCGCAGGACGTGGTGGGGCCGACCCTGATCGGTGTCGGCATCGACATCCTGGTCGGCGCTCTGATCGCGCATGCGGTACCGACGGCGGCCTCGGGCGTCGCCCTGATGCTGTTGTTCAACGTCGGCTCGGCCTCGCTGCTGCTGTCGCTGCGCATGGGCCTGAGCGTCGCCGCCCTGGCTTCGGCGGGCCTCGCCACCGGCTATCTGTGGACCTTGCTGGTCGAACAACAGCAGCCGCGGCCGATGGCGGAGCTGATGATGTTCACCGTCAGCTTCCTCGCCATCGCCACCTTGACCCACCAGCTGCGCGTGCAGATGCGCGCCACCGAAGCCCTGGCCGCACGCCGCGGCGCCGAAGCGGTGCGACTGGCGGAGATCAACGAACTCATCATCCGGCGCATGCGCACCGGGGTGCTGCTGGTGGACCGCGAGGCGCAGATCCGGCTGGCGAACGAAGCGGCGATGCTGCTGCTGGGCGAAGGCGCGGCCGGCAACCGCAGCCTCGCCGAGGCCGCGCCCGAACTGGCCCTGCGGCTCAGCGAATGGCTGCGCAACGGACTGGGCAACGACACTCCGCTGCGCTTGGGCGGCGATCAGTTCGAAGTGGTGCCGCGCTTCGCCCGACTGCTGGCCAACAGCGACAACACGCTTATTTTTCTCGACGATACGTCGCTGGTGTCGCGCCGCGCGGAATCGCTGACGCTCGCAGCGATGGGCCGCTTCTCGGCGAGTCTCGCGCACGAAATCCGCAATCCGTTGGCGGCGATCAGTTACGCCGCGCAACTGTTGGAAGAATCGCGCGAGCTGCCGGATGTCGACCGTCGCATGGTCCAGATCATCCATCAGCAATGCATGCGCACCAACAGCATCGTCGAAAGCGTGCTGGGCCTCGCCAGGCGCGAGCGCGCCACCGCCGAGCACATCGAACTGGTCGCGTTCCTGCGCAATTTCATCGAAGAATTCAAACAGAGCGTGCCGGACGAAACCGACAACATCACGCTCGCCGCACCGCAGCCGCTGGTGCCTGCGCTGGTCGATCCCAAACACCTGCATCAGGTGCTTACCGCGATGGTCCAGAACGCGCGTCGCCACGGCCATCTGCCCGGCGAAGCGGCGCGGATCACGCTGCACACGTATCGGCTGGACGATGCGCCGGTCATCGACGTGATCGATCGCGGTCCCGGCATCCCCGAAGCGGTGGTGCCGCAGTTGTTCCGGCCGTTCTTCACCACCTCGGAACACGGCACCGGTCTGGGCCTCTACATCGCCCGCGAATTGTGCCGGGCGAATGGCGCTTCGCTCGACCATGTGCCACTGCCGGGCGGCGGCTGTTGCTTCCGGATCAGCATGCCCGGGCAGCACACGCTGCTGCCCGCCTGAGTGCGATTGAACGTCTCGATCGGATCTCCTGATCAGCTCTGCGGCTGTTCCAACTGCCGTAAATGGGCTAAAGTTGACGCAGGAGGGCAATATGGCTGAGCAACGCAGTGCGCTGATCGTCGATGACGAGCATGACATCCGTGAGCTTCTGGTGGTGACACTGGGGCGAATGGGGTTGCGCACCGACACGGCTCCCAATCTGGCAGTGGCACGGGAGATGCTCAGCACGGTCGCCTACGACCTGTGCCTCACCGACATGCGCCTGCCCGACGGCTCCGGCCTGGAGCTGGTCAGCGAGATCGCCACCCGCTTCCCGACCACCCCGGTCGCGGTCATCACCGCCTACGGCAACGTCGAAGCGGCGGTGGAGGCCCTGAAGAGCGGCGCCTTCGATTTCGTGACCAAGCCGGTCGATCTCACCGTGCTGCGCGGCCTCGTCCGCCAGGCGCTGGATCTCAACACCCGCCGCCAGGCCAATCCCGAAGGCGCGACCCTGCTGCTGGGCGATTCCGCGGCGATGGTCGGCCTGCGCGACACCATCACCAAGGTCGCCCGCAGTCAGGCGCCGGTGCATATCAGCGGCGAATCCGGCACCGGCAAGGAACTGGTCGCCCGCACCATCCACGCCCAGGGCTCGCGCGCGGCCGGACCGTTCATCCCGGTCAACTGCGGCGCGATTCCGGCCGAGCTGATGGAAAGCGAGTTTTTCGGGCACAAGAAGGGCAGCTTCACCGGCGCCCATACCGAAAAACCCGGGTTGTTCTCGGCCGCCGACGGCGGCACCCTGTTCCTCGACGAAGTGGCGGAGCTGCCGCTGTCGATGCAGGTCAAACTGCTGCGCGCGATCCAGGAAAAGACCGTGCGCCCGGTCGGCGCCAATGCCGAAATCCCGGTCGACGTGCGCATCCTCTCGGCCACCCACAAGGATCTCGATGTCCTGGTCGCCGAGGCCAAATTCCGCCACGACCTGTTCTATCGCATCAATGTGATCGAACTGGACGTGCCGGCGCTGCGCGAACGCACCGGCGACCTGCCGCTGCTCTCCGACGCCATCCTCAAACGTCTCGCCTACGCCATGAAACGGCGCGCGCCGACACTGTCGGCGGATGCGGTCGCGGCGCTCGAAATCTATCCGTTCCCGGGCAATGTCCGCGAACTGGAGAACATCCTCGAACGCGCTCTGGCCATGGCCGACGACGAAATCATCGACGCCCGCGACCTGCGCCTGCCCAGCGCGCCGCAGATTCACCCCGCCGCCGTCGCGGCCGCGCCCCAGTCCGCCATGCCCCCGATCGCCGGGATGACGCCGGCACCGCCCCAGTCCGCAAACCCGGCCGGCATGGACCCGCGCGGCAGCAACCCGCGCGACACCA
>CBIHKW010000186.1:0-5790 GCA_966203835.1 uncultured Thermomonas sp. | reverse complement strand
CCCCGGTCAGCAGCCGCCCCGGCGGCACTGGTCGGCGCCGCCCAGCGGGCCATGGACCACCATCGCGCCGCCGTTCTGGCGGACGACGCGCCAGATCCTGCCGACGCCGCCGAACATCGCGTGATCCACCGCGAAGCCGCCTTCGACCCGCTTCAGGGGCATCCACGGACTCGCCATCGGGGCGGATTTCAGCCGGTAGCGGACCTGGTTCTGGCTGAAGGTCCACTGCGCGGCGGCGGTCGTGTCCTTTTCGCTGTTCTCGTCGATGGAGACGGCGTACTCGCACCAGTCGCCGCTCGGGCCGCCGACGCCGGCACCGCCCTTGGCCTGGGCCCCCTTCACCTCGATGGCCCCGCCTTTGCCGGCATCGCAGGGCGAATCGCGATATTCGCTGCCGCCGCCGGGCAGGCTGCATTTGTAGACCTCGGCGTGGGCCGAACCCATCGCCATGCACATCATCAGGAAAACCGCTGTCATTCCGGGAACACGACGCATGCCTTTCATTTCCATGCCTTTCATTTACATGTTGGAGAAGACGACATGCTGACTTCACCGCTGTACGAATCAACCCGGCAAATCGTCAAGTCACTCGTCATCCTCGTCGAAGCGTATGGCGGCCCGGACCTGATCGCCGCCGAAGCCGCGGCGGAGCAGGAAATCGGCGGCCTTGCGCTGGATCGCACGGTCGTCGAGCCGCCCGGGAAACCGACGCCGCGCCAGATCGCGGGCGTTCTCGGCCCAATCGCCGTCGTAGGCGTCCATGGCGGCGACGATGGTGTCGCGATCCAGGCCGTGCATGCCCAACTCGGCGCGGATCCGCAGTGGGCCGTAGCCGTTGTTGGCGCGACTGCGGACCAGCAATTCGGCGAAACGCGCGTCGTCCTGCCAGCCTTCGGCGGTCATGCGCTCGACTGCGGCCTGGGCGTCTTCGGCTTCCACCCCGCGCGCGGTCAGTTTGCGGGTCAGTTCCTTGCGCGAATGCTCGCGGCGCACCAGCAGCCCCAGCGCGCGCTGGGCCGGCGTCAGCTCCGGACGGCGGCGTTTGCCCGGCGCGGCGGGTGTGGCGGGCATGTCGTCGTCGGGCGGGGGTTCGATTTCGTGCATGCGGCGATTTTATCGATTCGGCCCGTAGACGTTCGCATTGCCCGCGCATTTTCCGTAGGAGGGCCTTCAGGCCCGAGCTCTACCAAGGATCGCGGCGATCGTTCGAAAAAGATCGGGCCTGAAGGCCCTCCTACATGTCCCACGCGAGATTCATCAGAACGGCTGCCACTGCCCCTCGCGCAGCACGAACAACCGGTCGGTCAGCGCGTAGCTCGCCTCGGCGCGCATTTTTGCCGCGAGTTGCTTCAACTGGGCGATGGCGTCGGGGTTGGCGGAGTCGGCGAAGAGCAGCAGATCGCGCGCGGGCACGACCGCAACCGGCTCGCCGCGCAGTTTGTCGCGCTCGCGCTCCCACAGATCAGCGAACAGCAGCAGTGAGGCTTCGTAATTGCCGTCGGCGGTGACCATGTTCACCAGATCGCCGCGATGCACTTCGATCCCCGGCAGCAGACCGCGCAGGTTGCGCACCGCGAGCGCGCGCAGCTCTTCGCGCTGCACGCCCAGGCCTTCGAGTTCGTCCGGATTGAGGTAGGCGATATTGCTGGGCGTGTCGATGGCGTAGACCACCACCAGATCGTCGTTGAGGTCTTCGTAGACGTTGTCCTGCACCTTGTCGTTGCCCATCCGCCGCATCGACTCGCGGATTTCCTCCAGCCAGCTGCGGTCCTTGACGATCGGGATGATCGCATCGCGGCTGCGTACGAGCCCTTTCGTCGCCTCCGCGAACGAGCGCACGAAGCGGTCGATCAGATCGCTGCGGTTGCGCTCCGATTCGCCGAGATACATCTGGTAGGCGTTGTTGAGGAACGCACGGTTGCCGCCGTCCTCGGTGGCGTTGATCCCCAGTTCCAGCTCGCCTGCGACCTGGACATCGACCCCGGGCGCCGCCACGCGCACGCGACGCGCGACTTCCTCGGTGAATTCGGCGGGCGTCATGCCCGGAGCGGGACGCGCGCCGCCGAACAGCGAGCGCAGGAAGGAGAAGAGTCGTTGCATCGAAAGGGATCCTGGGTGGCCGACGGGACAGCATAAACGAGCCTCCCGGGCCTCCGCCGGCATGCCTGGCCAGCGACGCGAGCATCGAAATGTGACGGAAACGTAACTTGCGCGGGATATATTTGCATTGACAACTATTGCGCGTCGAATAAAAATACCCGCCATGAACGATACAACCAGAAACCCAAAGGATCCGGCCGACAACGCCGGACAGGACCCCAGCAAGTCTGGATCGCAGCTGGGTCTGCTCTTCAAACAGGTCCGCGATGCGATGTGGGCCCGCATGGAACACGAACTGTCGGTCGCCGGCCACGAACTGACCTTCAGCCAGTACATCGCCCTGAAGCGGCTGGCGGAAGGCGAAGCCAGCGCCACCGAACTGGCGCGCGCCACCGAACTCAACCCCGGCGCCATCACCCGTCTGCTGGACCGGCTGGAAGAAAAAGGCTTCACCCAGCGGATCGCGGATACCGAGGACCGCCGCGCGCTGCGCGTGACCCTCACCGAGACCGGCCGGCTGATGTGGGCCGATATCCACCGTTGCGGACTGCGCGTGCGGGCGCGCGCGCTCGAAGGCATGTCGGACGAAGAACAGCAGCGATTGCTGCGCCAGCTCGCGCAGGTGCGCGACAACCTCAACCGCGAGGACGTTTGAATGCGCCGGTTCGCGACTCTCCTGATCGTCTCTGCGCTCGCATCGGGCTGCGCCAGCACTCACGGCCTGGCGCCGGCTTCGACACCGCGCAGCCCAGGCACGCTTGCCGCCGCACAGAGTTTCGCCGGCACGCTGTCGCCGGCCGCCTGGCCGCAGCAGGACTGGTGGACGCGCTGGGGCGATCCGCAGCTCGACGCGCTGATCGCCGAAGCCCTGACCGGTACGCCCACGCTCGACGCCGCCGACGCCCGTACACGCAAGGCGCGCGCGCTGGCCGGACTCGCCGATGAAGCGCGGAAGCCGGCCATCGGCGCATCGGCCCGCTATTCCGGCGCGTATCTGCCCGAAAGCCTGCTGCCGTCGCCGCTCGGCGGCGAATACAAGGGCGTGACGCTGGCGACGCTCGACGTGCAGTACGCACCCGACCTGTGGGGCGGCAAACGCGCGCACTGGGAATCCGCACTGGGCACGCTGCACGCCGCCGAAGTCGACGCGCAGCAGGCGCGACTGACGCTGGCGGCGAATATCGTCCACACCTATATCGCCTTGGCGCAGGCGCACGAAGCGAAAACCGTCGCCGGCGAGGAATCCACCCGCGCCGAACGCCTGCTTGGTCTCGCGCGCCAGCGCGTGCGCGCCGGGCTCGACAACGATCTGCAGGTGCGCCAGGCGGAAAGCGCGCTGGCATCGGCCAGCCAGCAGGGTCAGGCCGCGCAGCAACAGATCGACGCCCTGCGCAATGCGCTGGCGGCGCTGCTCGGCCAGGGACCGGATCGCGGGCTGACGCTCGACGCGCCGAAACTGCTGGCCACCGACGCCCCGGCCCTGCCCTCGGCGCTGCCGAGCGAGCTGCTGGGCCACCGTCCCGATGTGGTCTCGGCGCGCTGGCGCGTGGAAGCCGCATCGCGCGGCATCGACGCGGCGAAGGCCGAGTTCTATCCCAGCATCAATCTCACCGCGATGGTCGGTATCGCTTCCGGCAAGTTGTCGGACCTGTTCACCAGCGATTCGCTGCTCGCCACCGCCGGCCCCGCCGTCTCGCTGCCGTTCTTCCACGGCGAACGCCTGCGCCAGCAGCTCGCGTCGACCGACGCCGACTACGACCTCGCGGTCGCGCAGTACGACCAGAACGTGATCGGCGCGGTGCGCGAAGTCGCCGATGCGCTGCAGGCCGCGCGCACGCTCGATGCGCAGATCGCATCGGCGACCCAAGCCCGCGACGCCACCCGCAAAGCGCTGGCGCTGGCCGACAGCCGCTATCGCGCCGGGCTCGGCACGCAGCTCGATGTGCTCGGCGCACAGCGCCCGCTGCTGCAGCTCGACACGCAGCTCGCCGCGCTCCGCGCGCAGCGCCGCAACGTCGCGGTCGATCTCGCCGTCGCTCTCGGCGGCGGCACCGCGCCCTCCTCTCCCGTCGCTTTCTCCACGGTCGCGCCATGACAACCGATAGCCCCACAGCCTCCTCCCCCGCTTCCAGTCCGGCTTCATCGCCGGCCGCACCGGCCGCGCCGATGCCGAACACGCCGACTACAGCCGCGCCGAAGAACGGCAATCGCCGCCGCGCGCTGCTCGCGTTGACTGCGATCCTCGTCGTCGCCGGCACCACGTTCCTCGCCTATCACTTCATGGTCGGCCGCTGGCACGAAGACACCGACGACGCCTACGTGCAGGGCAATGTCGTCACGATCAGTCCGCAGACCGCGGGCACCGTGGTCAGCATCGGCGCCGACGACGGCATGAAGGTGAGCGCCGGTCAGGTGCTCGTGCAGTTGGACCCGAACGACGCCAAGGTCGCCTACGAACAGGCGGAAGCGAATCTCGCGTCCACCGTGCGTCAGGTGCGCGGCCTGTTCAACGCGGTCGACGCCGGCCAGGCCGATCTCGCCGCGCGCGAAGTCGCGGTGCGCCAGGCGCGCGCCGACGTCGCGCGTCGCACCGGACTGGTCGCCAGCGGCGCGGTGTCGGCGGAAGAACTCGCGCACGCACGCGCCCAGCTCGACGCCGCGGAAGCCACGCTCGGCTCCACGCGCGGCCAGCTGTCGCGCAATCGCGCGCTGGTCGACGACACCACGCTCGCGCGGCAGCCGCAGGTGCAGTCCGCCGCCGCGCAGCTGCGTCAGGCGTATCTCAATCTGCAGCGCGGCGCGATCGTCTCGCCGATCTCCGGCTACGTCGCCAAGCGCAGCGTGCAACTCGGCCAGCGCGTGCAGCCCGGCGCCACGCTGATGACCGTGGTGCCGCTGGAACAGGTGTGGGTGGACGCGAACTTCAAGGAAACCCAGCTCGCGAAGATGCGCCTCGGCCAGCCGGTGGAACTCACCTCCGATCTGTACGGCGACGACGTGCGCTACAGCGGCAAGCTGTCCAGCATCGGCCTCGGCACCGGCAGCGCGTTCGCGCTGCTGCCGGCGCAGAACGCCAGCGGCAACTGGATCAAGATCGTGCAGCGCGTGCCGGTGCGGATCGAACTCGACCCGAAACAGGTCGTCGATCACCCCTTGCGCCTGGGCATGAGCATGTCGGTCGACGTGTCGCTGCGCGAACAGGACGGCCGCATGCTGCCGAACGCATCGCCGACGAAACCGGTGCTCAGCACCGCCGCCTACGCAAAACAGTTGGGCGACGCCGATGCGCTGATCGAGCGCGTGATCCGCGAAAACCGCCCGCGCGGCCACGGCTGATCGCAACCGACCGGACTTCCCATGAGCGTCATTCCCTCAAACGACGCGGCCTCCAGCGACGCGGCTCCCGGCGCGCCGGCAACACCGTCCGCCCCGGCCGTCGCCGGCTTCCGCCCGCCCAATCTGGCGCTGACCACCATCGGCCTCGCGCTGGCGTCGTTCATGCAGGTGCTCGACACCACCATCGCCAACGTGTCGCTGCCGACCATCTCCGGCAATCTCGGCGGCAGCGCCAATCAGGCGACCTGGGTCATCACTTCGTTCGCGGTCAGCAACGCCATCGCGCTGCCGCTGACCGGCTGGCTCGCGCGCCGCTTCGGCGAACGCAAATTGTTCATGTGGTCGACGCTGGCC
>CBIHKW010000185.1:0-5993 GCA_966203835.1 uncultured Thermomonas sp. | reverse complement strand
GGGGGGGGGGGTCGGTGCTGTGGTGGAGACGTCCGCTTGTTGATTTACGTTGGGGGGCCGGGCGGGCTGGGGGGGGCCGCCGCTTCCGGGTGCGCTCCGCGGCGGATGCCGCAGTCGCGTTACGGCGGTGTCGTCTACGGCAGAATGATGTCCTGCGGCGTACACACTCCCGGCACCCACTCGGTGGTGGCCAGCAGGTTGAAGTTGGCGTCGTACACCAGCAGCCGCGCGACCAGCGGCCCGGGATACCGCAGGCAGTAGAAATGGCAGGCGTACTGGTTGGTGCAGTCCGCCGGGAAGATCGGATCGATGCCGTTGTAGTCGAACTGGTACATGAAGGTGACCGGGCCCGAATCGCTGGAGGCATCGCCGAAACAGGCGTTGCTCTGCAGCGAGCAGTCGATGTAGGCCTCGGTGGCAGCGGTGGCGACGGTGGGCGCGGCGATCGCCAGCAGCAGAGCCGAGAGTTTGACGGCGACGGCAGTCCGAAGAATGCGCTTCATGGGTATCTCTCCTTGAAAAGTCGGGTCTATCCCCGCGGCCGTGTCCGTGGCGTTGGCGTCCCCGCACTGGGCGCGCGAAGCGCCGCATCCGCGATGCGGCGACAGCGATCCTAGCAAGGCATTCCGCGCACGCACCGGTCGTGCGTCACATCCGGCGCAAGCCAGTCGACGTTGTACGACCCACATGCCATATGTCGTGCAGAACGCATGGCGAGGTAAAGCAATCACTCGTCATAGGGTGCGCCTGTGGCACACCGTTGTCCGGTCGCTCGCGTCGAGAGCGGTGCGCCACAGGCGCACCCTATGAGGGAGCCATCAGACCGAGAGCCGTCCTATCGCGACGACGCAACGGGACGTTGATCGGGACGATTCCAACACGCGCGGCGCTCAGGGCGTCGGCGTGGGGATCGCCGCGTCCGACGGCGCGATGCGGAATTTCTTCATGCAGCGTTTGATCGGACGTTCGGTAACGACGACCGGCCGCCAAGCGGGGTCGGACGTGCCGCGCGCATAGACGCCGAGCAAGTGATAGGCCATGCACGGCTTTGCGTCGATCGGGAGCTCGACCTGAGTCACCAGGCCGGACGCATTGTCCCGCATCTCCATCACGAGGATGCGATGCCGCCCGGGCTCGATCTGCACGTAGGTTTCCGGCGACAGCGACCAACGACCATCGATGGCGTAGATCCCGACTGCGTACTGGCTGGGGTCGGATGCCTTGGGTGTCGCCGACACCAACTGCGCCCATGGGCCGTCGGCTTCGCCAGCGTCGGCCGGCAACGCAAGGATGGCGCCAAGTACAGCGACAGCGGCGAGGAAGACAGGACGGAGACGCAGCATTGGTGATTTCCTGACATCAAGGGCGCCGCGCACCAGCGTGAGCCGGCTCGCGGTCAAACGGACAGATGCTCGATCGCGGCGACGCTGCCGAGGCGGTCGGCGAGGCGCTGCAGCAGGGCGAGGCGATTGCCGCGCACCGCTGCGTCGTCGGCGTTGACCATCACCTTGTCGAAGAAGGTGTCGACCTCGGGACGCAGGCGCGCGAGGCGGCCGAGTACCGCCACGTAGTCGCGGGTCTTCAGCGCGTCGTCGGTGTCGGCGATGGCCTGTTGCACCGCGGCGTGGAGATCGCGTTCGGCGTCTTCGACGAACAACGTTGTGTCGACCGTGGACGGGATCGCGATGTCGGCTTTCTTGAGGATGTTGCGGATGCGTTTGTTGGCGGCGGCGAGGGCTTGGGCTTCCGGCAGCTTCGCGAATTCGCCGATGGCTTTGAGGCGGCGGTCGAAGTCGAGGAGGGAGCCGGAGGTCTGCGTCGCCGTTGTCGCGCCTTCCGGCGCTCCTACAGGTGAGGTCGCTGGCTTTGCCGGCGCGTCCGAAGCTGCGGTTGCATTTGTAGGAGCGCCGGAAGGCGCGACCGGGCGCATCAGCGCCGCAACGGCTTCGAATTGCTGCGGGGTGACACCTTGGTCGGCGTAGTAGCTGCGGAGACGGTCGAGGATGAAGTCGTAAATTTCGATTTCGTGTTCGGGTTCTAGTGCTTTCTCATCCACAACAACGATTGCTTTAACTCCGGAGTCAGAAGCTTTATTTGCAGCTTTAACTTGTTTTTCAAACTTGATGAAGTTTTCCATCTGGGTGATCTGCTGCAGCGCCTCCTGAATTTGAGAGATCACATCAAATTCAGCACTGGACTCAACCACCGTCCGCGCCAACCCCAACGCATTCCTGCGCAACGCAAACGGATCCTTGTTGCCTGTCGGCTTGAGCCCAGCCGCAAACCCACCCGCCAACGTATCCAACCGCTCCGCAATCGCCAACACCTGCCCCAGCTTGCTCGGCGCAATGTCATCGCCCGCAAACCGCGGCATATACGCTTCATCGATGGCCGCAGCCACTTCCGCAGACTCACCCGCAGCAGCGGCGTAATAACGCCCCGCAATCCCCTGCAGTTCCGGGAACTCGTTGACCATCCGCGACTGCAGATCGGCCTTCGCCAATTCCGCGGCGCGGCGCGCGAGTTTCGGATCGACGCCGACTTCCGCGGCGATGCTTTCCGCCAGCGCGGCCACGCGCTCAACCTTGTCGGCCACGCTGCCCAGCTTGGCCTGATACGTCACCGTCTTCAGCCCTTCATTCATCGACGCGAGACCCTGCTTCAAATCCTCGTCGAAGAAGAACTTGGCGTCGGCGAAGCGCGGACGGATCACGCGCTCGTAGCCTTTGCGGACTTCGCTTTCGTCCTTCGACTCGATGTTGGCGATGCCGATGAAGTGTTCGGTGAGCTTGCCGGCGCTGTCGAGCACCGGGAAGAATTTCTGGTTCGCTTCCATGGTCGCGATCAAGGCTTCCTGCGGCACCGCGAGGAAGTCGCGCTCGAACGCGCACAGTACGGCCTTGGGCCATTCGACCAGGCACTGCACCTGTTCGAGGTTGTCGTCGGTGATGCGCGGCGTGCCGCCGACCTTCAGCGCGGCGCCGTTGACTTCGGCGACGACGCGGGCGCGGCGTTCTTCAGGATCGACCAGCACTTTCGCGGCGCGCAGGGCGTCGACGTAATCGTTCGGGGTGCTGATCCACACGGTTTTTTCGTGATGGAAACGATGGCCGCGACTCATGCGATCGGATTGGATGCCCAGCACTTCGGCCGTGATCACCTGATCGCCCAGCAACAACAGCAGCCAGTGGGCGGGCCGCGCGAAGCCGTATTCGTGGCTGCCCCAGCGCATCGGCTTGGGGATGGGCATGGCGGCCAGGGCTTCCTTGAGGATCTCCGGCAGCAGTTCGGCGGTGCGCGCGCCGGGTTTCACCGCGCGATGGACGAAACGCTCGCCCTTGTTGTCGCTGGTTTTTTCCAGCGTGGTCCAGTCGATGCCGGCCTTCGCGGCGAAGCCTTCCAGCGCCCGGGTGGGTTTGCCTTCGGCGTCGAGCGCGATGTTGAGGTAGGGGCCGAGCACTTCGCTGCGCTGTTCGGGCTGCTCCACGGCGACGCCGGGCAGCAGTACCGCGAGCCGGCGCGGGGTGTACAGCGGCTTGGCGCCGTCGCGGTCGAAGGCGATGCCGCGCTTGGCCAGCGCGTCGATGACGCCATCGAACAGCGCCTGGGCCAGACCCGGCAGGGCTTTGACCGGCAATTCTTCGGTGCCGAGTTCGATCAGGAGGGCTTGTTTATCGCTCATGGTGCGGCTCTTTCTGCTTTTTCCTTCTCCCATCGGGAGAGGGTCGATGTCGCCAGCAGGCGACGGAGGGAAGGGCGGATGAGGGTACGGTGTTGCGGTGACGGCAGCGCGCGCGCCAAACCCTCACCCCAACCCCTCTCCCGGCGGGAGACGGGCTTGAACTTCGGCGCCGCTCACGCTTGCGTCCTGCAGTTCATGGCGATCAGTTCATGGCGATGGTCGACATCGGCAAAAGAACGGCCGGCAGGGCGATGCCCTGTCGGCCGCTGGAGCGCTACTTTAACCGACCGCGCGCGGCGATCCGACCCCGGAACGCCTCGGCGGCGGGATCAATAGGCCACGAACACCGCGCGGCAGCCGTCGTCCACCCACACGTCGCCGCGCTGCACGCCCCAGCTGCGGCCGTAGACGCACGGGGAATCGCTGAGCTGGCGGCGGATTTCGACGTGACGGCGGGATTCCACGCGCTGGCCGCACCAGACCATCCGCGAATCCTTCGACGAGCAGGTGAATTCGCGTCCATAGCCACCGTTGTTGTAGCCGTCGCCGTAGCCATACCCGTCGTCGTAACGGTCGTTGCGGTCGTCGTCGCGGTCGTTGTGCTTGGCGATGGCCGCAGCGGCGATCACCCCGAGGATCACCGCGCCCGCGACCTTGGCGCCGTTGTTGTTGTTGCTGTTGCCGCGGTCGCTGCCGACCCGGAATTCGGCGCGGCAGCCGCGGTTGACCCAGATGCGGTTGCGGTCGTAGCCCCAGCTGTCGCCCTGCCAGCAGCCTTCGCGGCTGAGCTGGCGCGAGAGCGTGACGCCGCCGGAAGTGTCGACCGGACACGAACGGTATTGCCCGCCGCCGGATTCGCAGGTGATGGTGGATTGGGCGCGCGCAGTGCCAGCCATGACCAGCAGGCCCGCGGCGGCGAGACACATCAACAGTCGGTCAGCGGCCATCGTTGCTTCCTCCGGCGTTGGCGGCGCGGCCGGCGGCGATCTCGTCCTGCGAGAGGCAGCGGTCGCGGTTGGTGTCGTAACTCTCGAAGCGCGCGTGGTAGGCGTCCTGCCAGTCGCTCAACGCGATCGGGCGGTCGTTGCTGGTTTCGCCCGGGCCGGGCGGCGCCTCGGTCGCGTCCAGGGTGTTGTCGCCGTTGCGATCCAGCAGATGGAAGCGTCGGCTGACGTAGTTGCGGCCTTCCTCGTGATCGACGCAGCCGTTGCCGTTGCGGTCGAGCTGGGCGACGACCTTGTCCAGCGGAATGGCGCCGAGCGACTGCGGCGGGCTTTCATCGGATGCGGCCTTCGCGGACAGCGCCTGGGCGTGCAGCGCGCCGATGCCCACTATTGCGATCACTGCGAGTACACGTCTCATGCAGAGTCTCCCGCAAAGCCGGCGGCCCGATCCGGGCCACTCCTTCGGCTCCGCCTCCGCAACGCTACTCCGTTCGCGGCGCCATTGCCAAACCGGGCGCTGCGGCCTCGCCGCCTTCCGGGCCGTAGAACAGCACCCAGGTCGCGAAGTCGTCGCTGAAGTCGAGAAACCGGTGTTCCACGCCGGCCGCAACGAACAGCAGCTCGCCGGGCGCGAAGTCGCGGGTCTCGCCGTCACAGAAGAACCGGCCGCGGCCGGCGATCACCACATACACCTCGTCGCGGTTATGCGGCTGCTGCGGATCCACGCCGCGCGGTGCGTAGATCTCCACTTCGAGACTGCCGTGGGCGAACACCTGCGCGAACCGCGGATGCGCGCCGAGCGACTGCACGGCCTCGGGGGTGAGCCGGGCCGGCAGCGGGTTCATGCCGCGGCTTTGTCCTGCTTCATGTCCTGCTTCAAGCCGGGAAACCCCAGCTTCTCGCGCTGCGCGAGATAACTTTCGGCGACCCCGCGCGACAGGTTGCGCACGCGCAGGATGTAACGCTGGCGTTCGGTCACGCTGATCGCGCGGCGGGCGTCGAGCAGATTGAAGCTGTGGCTGGCTTTGCACACCTGATCGTAGGCCGGCAGCGGCAGATTCAGTTCCACCAGTTTCAGCGCTTCGGCCTCGCAGGCGTCGAAGCGGTGGAAGAGTTCCTCCACGTTCGCGTGCTCGAAGTTGTAGGCGCTCTGCTCGCGTTCGTTCTGCAGGAATACGTCGCCATAGGTGACCGTGCCCTGCGGGCCGACGGTCCACACCAGGTCGTAGACGTTGTCGCAGTTCTGCAGGTACATGCAAAGGCGTTCGAGGCCGTAGGTGATCTCGCCCAGCACCGGCTTGCATTCGATGCCGCCGGCCTGCTGGAAGTAGGTGAACTGGGTCACTTCCATGCCGTTGAGCCAGACT
>CBIHKW010000184.1:0-6033 GCA_966203835.1 uncultured Thermomonas sp. | reverse complement strand
CTCTGTCCGATGCCGAACCCGCAGCGGTCGCATCCGAAAAGGTCGTCTTCGAGGTGGTGGAACTGGTGACGGGGCTGGAACATCCCTGGGCGCTGGCGTTTCTGCCCGACGGCGCGATGCTGGTGACCGAACGCCCAGGCCGGCTGCGTCGGATCGCTGCCGATGGCGTCGTTTCCGCGCCGCTTTCGGGCCTGCCGAAGGTTTTCGTCGATGGCCAGGCCGGTCTGCTCGATGTCGTGCTGTCGCCCGATTTCGCGAAGGATCGGCTGGTGTACGTGTCGTTCGCCGAGCCGAGTCTGCGCGGCAACAAGACCGGGACTGCCGTTGCGCGCGGACGGTTGGAAGGCGATGCGCTGCAGGATGTCGAAGTGATCTACCGGCAGGAACCGAAGCTCTCCAGCGGCACGCATGTCGGTTCGCGGCTGGTGTTCGACGATGACGGGCATCTGTTCGTCACCCAGGGCGATAACCGCGTCGACGAGGCCGTGCAAGCGCTCGACAAGCTGCAGGGCAAGCTGGTGCGGATCTGGCCCGACGGGCGCATTCCGGACGACAACCCGTTCGTGAAGCGCGAGGGCGCGCGACCCGAAATCTGGTCGTACGGCCATCGCAACATGCAGGGCGCCGCGCTGCATCCGCTCACGCGCAAGGTGTGGACCAGCGAGCACGGGCCGATGGGAGGCGACGAACTCAATATTCCGGAAGCGGGCCGCAACTACGGCTGGCCGGTGATCACCCATGGTCGCGATTACAGCGGTTCGCCGGTGAAAGGCGCGGTAGGCAGGACGGCCGAAGGCATGGAGCCGCCGCATCATGTCTGGGAAGTGTCGCCGGCGATCAGCGGCATGCTGTTCTACAGTGGCAAGGCGTTTCCGGAATGGAAGGGCAATCTGTTCGTCGGCGCGCTGGCCAAGAGCGCATTGATCCGTCTGGAACTCGACGGCGACCGCATCGTCCACGAAGAACGCCTGCTGACCGATCGCGCCGAACGCATCCGCGACGTGCGCGAGGGGCCGGACGGCGCGATCTATGTGCTGGTGGACGAGGAAAACGGAAAGCTGTTGCGGATACAGGCAACGGCGAAAGCGACGCCTTGATCATAGGGTGCGCCTGCGGCGCACCGTTGTTTTCGTAGGCGTCGGCAAGGCACGGTGCGTCGCAGGCGCACCCTATGAAAGCGGTTTTTTGCCGATGAAATCCACCGTCGTGATGCACAGCTGCTCCGGCGTGAATCGCGCGAATTCCGCTGCGACGGTCATCGCCCGCAACTGCTCCAGCCGCTGCGGCCGCGCGTGCGACGTGTCATGCACGATGTCGAAGCCGGCCTCGCGCGCAGCCTCGACCAGTTCGTGCGCGCGCAGCCGGTTCTGGTAGAGGAAACGGTTGTTCCAGAATGCCCATTCGCGGTCCGAAAGCTGCAGATAGTGCAACTGATGGATCTTCGCGTCGGCGTAGGCGTAATGGTCGCCGCAGTTCACCGAATGGAAGGCCACGCCGCCGGGGCGCAGCAGCCGCAGCGTGCCGCGATGGATGCGATCGATGGCGTCCGGCGGCACGTGTTCGAGCACGCTGTTGGAAAACACGATGTCGACCGCACCGTCTTCGAGCCCCGGGTCGGCGGCATCGGCCGGAGCGCGATAATCGATGACGCCCTCGCTGAGCTCGGCCGGATCGGTGGCATCGGCGGCGGCCAGAAGGCGACGGTAGCGCGACTGCACGTCCGCGGGATCCGCATGGCTGAGCGCAGCGATCCGCGGTAATTCTTCGCCGAGGATGCCGATGCACAGGCGCATCAGCTCGGGTTTGAGCAGCCGGTTGAGATCGCAGGTGTGTACCCGCGCGGCGCCGCCGAGATAGCAGGCCAGTGGCAGGGCCGGATACCAGCCGCTGCCGATTTCGAGCAGACGCGCGCCGCGGATGTCGGCGCCGGCGGCGTGCAACTGCTGCATCATGCCGTCCCAGTCCTCGATTTTCAGCATGATTTCGCGCCGCGGATTGCGCATGCCGCCGAAGCGTCGCTGCAGGCCGTAGTGCAGGGCTTCGCCGTTGGGCAATGCGCCGAGGGTTTTCTGCAGGATGCCCTTGATTCGCCAATGCATGGTGCGCGGTGTTCCCGTGGGTGCCGTTGAGTGGAGTCGTGCCGTCAGTGCGCGGCAGTCGCAGATTCCGCAGTGACGGTTTCCGTGCTGTCGCGCAGCGATTGGTCGATCAGCATCGTCGACAGCACGCCGACGAAGGCCTGATTGTCGGCGAAACCGGTGGCGCGGCCGGCGCGGCACTTGTCGAACAGACGTCCGACGGACGCGGCGTCGAAATAACCGGCGGCGCGGATGCGCTCTTCGCTCATCAGATCGGCCACGTAGTCCAGCGGCTTGCCGTCGAAGAAGAAACTGGCGCTGTCCGGCGCGCGATACGGTTGTTTGGTGCGGTTGACGATATCGTCCGGCAGCAGATCGGCGAGCGCGCGGCGCAGCAGGTATTTTTCGGTCATGCCGCGGATTTTGTAGCTGGGCGGCAGCTTGTTGGCGAATTCGATCACGCGATGATCGAGGAACGGGAACCGGCCTTCGATCGAGTTGGCCATCGCCACCCGGTCGCCCTGCGACGACAGCAGATAGCCGGCGAGCAGCGATTTCGCTTCGACATACTGGTCGCGCGCGAGCGGGCTCCAGTCGCGGATCTTCGCCGGCAGCGTCGCTTCGAAAGCATCCAGCGCATTGAACTCGCCAATCTCCGCTCGCATCTCGGCCGACAACAGCCCGAGCGCACGCTGCGACGTGGTCCAGCGCGGCACGTGGGCGAAGATCGGCCGCTGCAGATGTTCCCTGCCCTGGCCGAAGAACGATTGCGCGAATGCGGGATTGCGCACCGGCGAATTCGGCAGATAGCCGTACAGACGTTCGAGCAGGCGCGGGCGCAATTTCGATCCCGGCTGCCGCGCCCAGAACCGGCGCACTTTCGCTTCCTTGAACAGGTCGTAGCCGCCGAACACTTCATCCGCGCCTTCGCCGGTCAGCACGACCTTGTAGCCGTGCTCGCGCACGCTGCCCGCGAGCAGCATCAGCGGTACCGGCGCGGTGCGCAGCACGGGCGTTTCGGCATGCCGGATCAGTCGCGGGAACGCTTCGCCGATGTGTCGGCGGGTGCAGCGCAGGGTGGTGTGGTCGGTGCCCAGGTGTCGCACCATCGCCTGCTGGTATTCGCTCTCGTCGAATTCGCCGTCTTCGAACGCGACCGAGAAGGTGCGCACCGGCGTATCGGTGAAGCTGCGGATCATCGCGACGATGCCCGACGAATCGAGACCGCCGCTGAGATACGCGCCGACCGGCACGTCGGCGCGCAGTTGCAGGCGCACGGCGTCGATCAGCAGCTCGCGCAGCTCGGCGGCCGCGGCGTCCACGCTCAGCGGATAGCGCGACGGCGAGGTCTCGGCGGCGTCGGGAAAGGTCCAGTCCCAGTACTGGCGCAGGGTTTCGCGGCCGTCGTGTTCGATCGCCAGCGTGTGTCCGGGCAGCAGGCTGTCGATGCCGCGGTAGACCGTGTGCGGCCCGATCGGCGACCAGGTGGCGAAGGTTTCGGCGATGCCCAGCGGATCCAGCGCGGCGCACTGCGGCAGCACCGCGAGCAGCGCCTTGGTTTCGGAGGCGAACCACACCCGGCCGCCGCTGCGCGCGAGATACATCGGGCGGATGCCGGCGCGGTCGCGCGCCAGCACCAGCCTGCGGCGCTCGTTGTCCCACAATGCGATCGCGAACTGGCCGTTGAGGCTTTCGACGAAGCGATCGCCGTCGCGGTCGTACAGATGCACGATCACTTCGGTGTCGGAATGGGTATAGAAGACGCGGCCTTCGGCTTCGAGTTCGCGTCGCAGTTCGACGTAGTTGAAGATCTCGCCGTTGAAGACGGTCCATACGGTGCCGCGTGGATTGCGGATCGGCTGGTCGCCGGTGGCCAGATCGATGATCGACAGCCGGGCATGCGCCAAACCGATACCGTCTTCGACGTGGTAGCCGTAACCGTCCGGCCCGCGATGCGCGAGGGTATGGATCATCCGTTGCAACAGCGGATGCGCCGTTTCGGGGCGCATGTCGTCCCCACTGAAGCCCGCCCCGCTGAAGCCAGCAATTCCACACACGTGTCGTTATCCCCTGTCCGCAATGCGGCCGAAATGCTGGCCAATGGCCGGTTGAACGCGAAAACCGGCGTCGGGCAGCCACGCGACGTTGCGACCGCGATCGATCAGCGCCTCGCGACCGCGGCCAAGGCTTCTTCGCAGGCGCGCAGTGTATCGGCTGCGACCGCATCCCAGCCGCGCGAGAACCGGCGCGACAGCGCGTTCTCGTCCCACGGCCGCTCCAGCGCGTCGCGCAGGCCCGCGGCCAGTGCGGCGGGGTCGCGCGCCGCGACCAGCAGGCCGCAATCGGCATCCACCACTTCGGGAATCCCGCCGACCGGCGTCGCCACTACCGGCCGGCCGCAGGCCAGTGCTTCGACCAGCACGTTCGGATGGCCTTCGGAATAGCTGGGCAGGGTGACCAGATCCGACGCCGCCATCCAGCGCGCGACCTCGTGCGGACCTTGTGCGCCGGGCAGATGGACACGCAGCGCGGGATCGGCGGCGAGCCTTGTTTCGAGTTCGGTGCGCATCGGGCCTTCGCCGACCAGCGCCAATCGCAGCTTCGGCCGCTGCGGCGCCAGTGCCGCCATCGCATCGAGCAGTTCGCGCAGGCCTTTTTCCGGCACCAGCCGGCCGACGTAGACCACCAGTTCGGCGTCGGCGTCGATGCCCAGCGCGGCGCGCGCCTCGCTGCGGTCGCGCGGGTGGAAGATCGTCGCGTCGCAGCCGTTGGGAATCGCGCGGATGCGTGTCGGATCGGCCTCGTAGTCGCGCGCCGCGACCCGGCCCAGATCCTCGCTCACCACCAGGATGCGGTGTGCGGCGTGCAGCACGGGCCGGGTCAGGCGCCGGCTGACGGCATCGCGCACGCGCAGGTCCGAGCCGCGCGCGCCGACCACCAGCGGCAGGCCCGCGCGCCGCGCCGCGTGCATCGCGCCGAACGCATCCGGGTAGAGCCAGTACGACAGCACCACGTCCGGCGCGAATTCGCGCAGCGGCGCGTGCAGGGTGCGCGCGCACAGCCAGCCGTTGAACGGCCGGGTCAGCAGCGGCAGCGCGGGGTATTCGACATAGCGCACATCGCAGTCCGGTACCGTATGTGCGGGATCGGAGGCGCGGAACAGATAGCTGCGCGGCCTGGCCCAGCGCGGGTAACTCGCGACGGGACTGAGCACGCGCACATCGGCGAGCTTCGAGAGTTCGCGCACGGTCTGGTAGATCGGTCGGCCGCGGTTCGGCTCGCCGGCGATCGGGAACTGCGAGGTGACGATCAGCAAACGCATGCGCGGCGCCTCCCAAACATCGGTCGCGGGCGAGCCCGGTCAGCGACGAGGGCGGATCTGTCCTTTCCGGGTAACGGAATTCGTTGATAATGCGGAGTTTTCATGCTGTCGGGGAGGCAGTTGAGACAGATGGAACAGGGGAGTCCCGCGCAAGCGGGAAATATCGAAAATCCAAGCGCAAACACGATCGCAAGCACGGTCGAGCACCCACGCGTGGGCGAACTCGACGCCCTGCGCGGGCTTGCTGCGCTCGGCGTGGTCGCGTTTCATTACACCACGTTCTATCAGCAGGAACAGGGGCACCTGCAGCCGCTGGGTTTCGGTTTTCCGGCCGGCAACTATGGCGTCCACCTGTTTTTCCTGATCAGCGGCTTCGTCATTTTCATGACCCTCGAACGCACCCGCGACGCGATGGATTTCGTGGTGTCGCGGTTCTCGCGCCTGTTCCCCGCCTACTGGGCGGCGATGGCGATCACCGCGGCGGTGGTCTACACCATCGGCATGCCGATCCAGCGGATCCCGCCGGTCGATCTCGCGGTCAATCTCACGATGATGCAGGACCTCTTCGGTTTCCTGCAGCTCGATGGTTCGTACTGGACATTGCAGGCCGAATTGTTTTTCTACGTGCAGATG
>CBIHKW010000183.1:0-6214 GCA_966203835.1 uncultured Thermomonas sp. | reverse complement strand
TGACCAGCGTGCGGGTCTCGCTGGCGAAAGCGCACGGACGCGTGCTCGCGCAGCCGCTTGTGGCGACGCTGCCGCAGCCGGGTTTCGATAATTCGGCGATGGACGGCTTCGCCGTGCGTCATGCCGATCTCGAGGCCGACGGCGAAACATCGCTGGCACTGGTGGGCGAGCAGTTCGCTGGTCGAACGCAGGACCTGACCGTCGGCGCCGGCGAATGCGTACGCATCACCACCGGTGCGCCGCTGCCCGCAGGCGCCGACACCATCGTCATCAAGGAAAACACCCGTCTCGAAGGCGACCGGGTGCAGGTGCTGCAGGCGCCAAAAACCGGTCAGCACGTGCGCCGCGCCGGCGAAGATGTGCGGATCGGCGATGCCTTGCTCAGTGCCGGCCAGATTTTGACGCCCTCGCGGGTCGCGTTGGCCGCGGGGCAGGGTGTGGACCGTCTCGAGGTGGTGCGGCGGCCGACGGTCGCGATCTTCACCACCGGCGATGAACTGGTCGAGCCCGGACTGCCGCTGCGGCCGGGCGAGTTGTACAACAGCAATCGCGAACTGTTGATGGGCCTGCTGCGCGCCGACGGTTACGAACCCGTGGCGTGGCCGAATCTGACCGACAACCCGGCGGCGATCGACGCGGGTCTGCGCCACGCCGGCCATGCCTTCGATGTGGTCATCACCTGCGGCGGCGTGTCCGCGGGCGAAAAGGATCACATCCCCGCACTGCTGCAGGCGGAAGGCGAGGTGCATTTCTGGAAAGTGCGGATGAAGCCCGGTATGCCGGTGTTGTTCGCCGATGGCGGCCGCCTCGGCGAGGCGCTGTTCCTGTGCCTGCCGGGCAATCCGGTGTCGGTGTTGGCGACTTGGCTCACCCTCGGTCGCACGCTGTTCGACGGACTGCAGGGCCGGGTCGAACCGCGCCCGCGTCTGCACGCGCGTCTCGGCACGGAATGGCGCAAGACCCATGAACGTCTCGAATTCCTGCGTGGACGATTGTCCTGCGACGAGGAGGGAAGACTGCAGGTCGAACCCAACCCCGCCGATGGTTCGCACCGCATGCGCGCCGCCGCCGACAGCGACGCGCTGATCGTGCTGGGCGAGGGTGAGATGACGCTGGAAGCAGGGAGCGTCGTGAATGTTCTGGCGTATTGAAACGACAACGATGCCGTCGGTCTTGCATCGATACCCCCGGTCTCGTTCTTCGATACCGTCGGGGTGGCCCGTGTATTCTTGCCGCCGCCCAACTAACCTCATGCCGTCAGGCCGCTGCAATCCGCGATCATCGCCTGGACTCTCTCGATCCGATCGCATGAAACAGGAGTTATTGACATGAGAACGAATCGCATCGCCGGTCGACCTTCGGCGGCGTTCATCGGCGCATCCTGGACCGCTCTGCTGGTGGGGATGCTCGCTTATCTCGTCGCGCTGTGGAACGCGCCGATGCTGCTCAACGAGAAAGGCTATTACTTCACGGTGTTGATGTACGGATTGTTCTCCGCCGTCTCGGTGCAAAAGGCCGTTCGCGACCGGCTGGAAGGCATTCCGGTCACGAATATCTATTACGGCTTGAGCTGGTTTTCAACGCTGCTTTCGATCCTGCTGCTGGTCATCGGCCTGTGGAATGCGGACATGCTGGCGACCGAGAAAGGCTTTTATGCGATCGCTTTCATGATGAGTCTGTTCGCATCGATCGCCGTGCAGAAAAATACCCGCGATATGTCGCTGGTGCAGACGGACGTGGCCCATGCGGACACGATGGAATGAGCTTCGCTTCCATCCGGGCGATAGCATGACGGGCATGGTGCGATGAGCGTTCGCGAGATCGTGCCGGTAGACGCCATGCGCCGCCAACGCCACGGCGCGGTGCTGATCGACGTGCGCGAGGCGCACGAGCGCGCGCTGGGCATGGCCGAAGGTGCGCGCGGCGTCGCGATGGAGGCATTGATCGCCGATGCGGCCGCGCATCTGCCGGATCGCGATGTCGAAGTGCTGTTGATCTGCCAGGGCGGGATGCGTTCGTTACGCGCTGCAGAGGCGCTGGCAGCGCAGGGTTTTGCGAACGTCGCGTCGGTCTCGGGCGGCACCACGCGATGGGCCGACGAATCGCTGCCGTTGGTCAAGCCGGTCGACGGGATCGACGCCGACTTCGCCCAACGTTATTCGCGCCATCTGCGGCTTCCGCAGGTCGGCGTGGACGGTCAGCGCCGACTCGAAGCCGCGCGCGTGTTGTTGATCGGTGCGGGCGGTCTGGGTTCTCCCGCTGCGTACTACTTGGCGGCTGCCGGTGTCGGCACCCTGCGCATCGCCGACGACGACGTTGTCGACCGCAGCAACCTGCAGCGGCAGATCCTGCATACCGAAGCGGGCATCGGCGCGCCGAAAGTCGAATCCGCCGCTCGAACGCTGTCGGCGCTGAATCCGCGCACGACCATCGAACCGGTGGCCGAGCGCGTCAGCAGCGCGAACGTCGAACGTCTGCTGGAAGGCGCGGATGTGGTGGTCGACGGCGCCGACAATTTCCCTGCGCGCTATCTGCTCAACGACGCCTGCGTGAAACTCGGCAAGCCGCTGGTCTACGGTGCGGTGCATCGTTTCGAGGGCCAGGCCAGCGTATTCGATGCCGGCCGTCGCCGCGGCCACGCGCCCTGCTATCGCTGCCTGTTCCCGGAACCGCCGCCGCCGGACGCCGCGCCGAACTGCGCCGAGGCCGGCGTACTCGGCGTACTGCCGGGCGTGATCGGACTGATCCAGGCGACCGAAGCGATCAAACTGATCCTGGGCATCGGCGTGCCGCTGAGCGGCCGCTTGCTGCATTTCGACGCGCTGTCGATGCGCTTCCGCGAAACCCGACTGTCGGCGGATCCGGACTGCGCGGTCTGCGCACCGGGTCGGGCATTTCCCGGCTATATCGATTACGCCGCGTTCTGCGCCGGAAACGTCTGATCGCACAAGACGATGGTGTGGTGTAGCCGCTAGGCAGGTCCGGAGGAATTGCCGATACTGCGGCTGTATCCAAGCGAATGCTCCGAGTGAATGCTCGAAGCGAATGGGGGCGATATGCGTACTGCGATCCTGTTGCTCATCGGCCTGGTCGTGCTGGGTCTTTTCCTTGGCTTGGCCAAGCCCGCGCAACGCCGCGCGGCCGCTTGGGCGTTCGTCGTTCTGTGGCTGCTGGTGATCGGCTGGAACCTGAGTCTGGGGCTGTCGCACGGGTATTCGTTGCAGGAAGAATTGCCGATCCAGGCCGTCCTGTTCGGCATTCCGGCGTTGGCTGCCTGGTGGGTTGCACGCAGAGCGCCACGCAAGGCGCCACGCGCATGACCGCAGGCGACTTGCTGCGGTCGCGGCATGCTCAGGACAGCGGCAAGGTCGGGTTCGTCGAACTGTTCTTCGACCTCGTGTTCGTGTTCGCGGTCACCCAACTCTCGCATTTTCTGTTGGCGCATCCGACGCCGGTCGGTGCGATGCAGACCGGACTGCTGTTGCTGGCGGTCTGGTGGGTGTGGATCTTCACGTCCTGGGTGACCAATTGGCTCGACCCCGAGCGCGTGCCGGTGCAGCTGTGCCTGTTCGCGCTGATGCTCGCCGGGCTGGTGATGTCGGCGTCGATTCCCCGTGCGTTCGCGGACCGCGGCGTCGCATTCGCGGCCGCGTACGTCGCGATGCAGGTCGGGCGCACGCTGTTCATGCTCTGGTGCCTGCGCGGCTCGGCGACGCCAGCGCGCCGGAATTTCCAGCGGATTTTCGTGTGGTTGGCGACGTCGGCGGTGTTGTGGCTGATCGGTGCGCAGGCCGAAGGCGAGGCGCGTTTCGGTTGGTGGGCGCTGGCGTTGGCCCTGGAGTTCGCGGGGCCGCTGTCGTTCTTCTGGGTGCCGGGTCTGGGCCGTTCCAGCACCGCCGACTGGGATGTCGACGGCAGCCACATGGCCGAACGCTGCGGCCTGTTCGTCATCATCGCCCTCGGCGAATCGCTGCTGGTCACCGGCGCGACTTTCGCCGAGTCGGCATGGGCGCCGAAGACGGTCGCCGCGTTCGCGGTCGCGGTGGTCGGCACCATCGCGATGTGGTGGGTGTATTTCGATACCGGCGCCAAGCGCGCGCACCACCGCATCGCGCATTCGGACGATCCCGGACGCATCGCGCGCATGGCCTACACCTATCTGCACCTGTTCATCGTGGCCGGGATCATCGTGTCCGCGGTCGGCGACGAACTGGTGCTGGCGCATCCGGACCACGCCGATGGCCGGGCCATCGCCGCCATCGTCGGCGGGCCGGCGCTGTATCTGTTCGGCAATGCGCTGTTCAAATGGGTGACGAACGACCGCAGATGGCCGCCGCTGTCGCACATGGTCGGTGTCGCGCTGATGCTCGCGCTGCTGGTGCCGGCGACCCTGCATCTGCTGAGCGCCCTTGGGTTGGCGGCGCTGGTCGCACTGGTGCTGGTGCTGGTGGCGGCGTGGGAAAGCCTGACGCTGCGGCGCGCTCGCCGACAGCACTGATCGATCGTTCTCTTCAGCGCATGAACGCGGTGAGTGCCGCGGTGTATTCCGGGTAGCCGGCGATATCGTTGTGATCCGCCGCCGCGATGCGAACGACCTTTCCAGGCTGGGGCAGGGCTTCGATCAGTTGCAGCGTGTTCTTTTCGGGAACGATATCGTCGCGGCCGCCATGGACGATCAGCACCGGCACGCGGACATCGTGCAGGACTTTCGCCGATTCGTAGCGTTCGGTCAGCAGCAGGCTCACCGGAAAGACCGGGTAGTGCGACTGCGCGGTGGACACCATGCTGTCGAACGGCGTGATCAGCGCGAGCGCCGCGACCGGGCGCTGCGCGGCGAGCTGGCTGGCTACGCCGCTGCCCAGGCTGCGGCCGATGACCGAGACCGGCTGCCCGGGATGCAACGACTGCACATGGTCGAACAGCGCGATCGCATCGCCGACCAGCGCCGCTTCGCCGGGCTCGCCACTGCTGGCGCCGTAGCCGCGATAGGCGACGAGATACACGCTGCGTCCCGGAAACATCCGTGCGAACGCATCGCGGTTGGCTTCGATGCGTTCGGCGTTGCCGCCGAAATACAGGATCGGCGCCGGCTTGCCGGGGTTCACCACCCAGCCGCGCAGCACGGCGCCGGGGCGCTTCAGCTCGAAATCCGTGCCCGCGGCGTCGGCGGTCGTCGCCCAGCCGTAATAGATCATCTGGCGCTGCCGCGTGTGCAGGAACCAGCACGCGTCGGCATAGGCGAGCACGGCCAGCACCGTCACGATGACCAGAAAACTACGCATGCCGCTTCTGCGCCGCTTCGAACGCCGCCAGTTGCTCCGGTGTCGCCTCTTGCTGGTATTTCGCCTTCCATTCGCCGAATGGCATGCCGTAGACCACTTCGCGGGCAGCGTCCTTGCCCATGTCGAGGCCGCGCTCGATGGCGGCTTCGCGATACCATTCCGACAGACAGTTGCGGCAGAAGCCGGCGAGGATCATCAGGTCGATGTTCTGCACGTCGGTGCGTTCGCGCACCAGGTGATCGCGCAGGCGGCGGAAGGCGGCGGCTTCGAGTTCGGTGACGGTCTGCGGGTCCATGAGGGGCTTAATCGGTGAGGACATCGGGGATAATAAGATGTCCTGTCATCCTGATCGAACTTCATGACTGCCAAAATCCTCGACGGCAAACGCATCGCCGACCTCCTGCTCGACGACCTGAAAGTGCTGGTCGACGCGCGGATCGCCGCCGGCAAGCGGCGTCCCGGGCTGGCGGTGGTGCTGGTCGGCAGCGACCCGGCCTCGCAGTCGTACGTGCGCAACAAGCGCCGGGCGGCGGAGAAAGTCGGCATCCAGGCTTTCGACCACGACATGCCGGCCGGCACCTCCGAAGCCGAGCTGCTGGCGCTGATCGATCGCCTGAACGCCGACCCGGCGGTCCACGGCATCCTGGTCCAACTGCCGCTGCCGGGCATTCCCGATGCCAGCCGCCTGATCCACCGCATCGACCCGCGCAAGGACGTGGACGGCTTCCATCCCGAAAACGTCGGCCATCTGGCCCTGCGCCAGTTCGGCCTGCGCCCCTGCACCCCGCGCGGCATCACCACGTTGCTGGCCTACACCGACCGTGCCGTACGCGGGCAGAGCGCCACCATCGTCGGCGTGAGCAACCACGTCGGCCGACCGATGGCGCTGGAACTGCTGATCGCCGGCTGCACCGTGACCAGCTGCCACAAGT
>CBIHKW010000182.1:0-6478 GCA_966203835.1 uncultured Thermomonas sp. | reverse complement strand
GCGGAAGGCATCGGTCCCAAGGTCGACACCGCGCTCGTCCCCGCTTCGGCCTCCGCAAGCGTCGGCGTGCAGTGGCGGCTCGACGCCGGCACGCTGCGCGTCGATGGTCCGGAGTATTCCGCGAAGTTCTGGCGGCTTGGTCTTTCCGATGGCGTGGCCGATGCGATGCTATTCCTGGTGACGGCGCAGAGCGGAGGCGAGACCCAGGTGCTGGCCGGCCACACGATCGTGCTCGACGGCAATCTGCCGGCGTTCTTCGGCCCGACCGAGCCCGCCGGCACCTGGCACTACGGCTCGTTCGATTCGCCCGTGGAGTACGGATACGGGGAACAGATTGCGCTGACCGGCGCCCAATTCATCCGCAATGCCGATGGCACGCAGGTGCAGACCACACCCCTGTCGGAAGGTTACGGCGAGCCGGCCATCACCATGATCCAGCGTTCCGGCTGGAAACTGATCGGGTTGAATCTGTACGACACGCGCTATCGCGCCAACATTTCGACCGGCAGCACCTACACCCAGTATTTCCACAGCTGCGAATCCGCGTTCGCGCTGGGGGCGTCGCAGTGCGCGCCGACGCGCGTGCGCTATTTCCGGCCGATCGCGAAAGCCGGCAATCGCTGGTATGGCATCGAAGATATTTATTCGCGGCAGTCGATGACCAGTTACATCGCGCCGTTCCAGTTCGAGCGCATATCGCGCGCGAATTACTACGAGAGGCTGTAGCGTCGGCATCCGCGCGATAGCACGCTGTCGAAACGAAAGGTCGATTCCGCCGGGAATCGACCTTTCTCTTTGTCGCGGAGGCGATGGTCGCGCCGCGACGGTTTATTTCGCGATCAACACCAGCATCGAGCGCGCTTCGACGCCGTACACCGTCCACTCGCCGCCGATCAGCGCTTCGCTGCCCGGATTCGCGACGGTGTTGGCGCCTTCGTTCCAGGTCGCGGTGTCGGTGACGCGGTACCACTGTTTGCCGCTGCCCGGCCACGGCAGGCTGAAGTTCACGTTGCCCGACCAGCCGTTGTAGGCGACGTAGATCGCGCTGGCGCTGTCGCCGAATTCGCTGCCGTCCACGCGCCAGGCGATGGCGTGATTGCTGCTGCTGTTGAAGTACGCGGCATCCGCCTGTGCGCCGTCGGGTTTGAACCAGCGCAACTGTTCCATCACGTTGCCGTTGGTGTCGGTGGCAGCGTAGAAATTCAGCGGCCGCAATGAGGGGTGCGCCTTGCGGAACGCGATCATCCGCCGGGTGAAGGTCTCGAAGTCCGCTTCGATGGCGCTGCGCGTCCAGTACAGCCAGTTCGCGGGCGAATCCAGGTTGTAGACATTGTTGTTGCCGAACTGGGTGCGCAGCGCTTCGTCGCCGCCATTGAACATCGGCACGCCGGCGCTGAGCATCATGAACGCCATGCCGGTGCGCGCGGCGCGGCGCTGGTGAGCGACGATGCCGCCCTGGTCCCAGCTGTGGTTGTTGTCGTCGCCGCCGTCGGACGGGCCGTAGGGCCACGGCTGGTTGTTCTGCTTGCTGTTGTAGGCGTACAGATCGTTCAGCGTGAAACCGTCGTGCGCGACCATGAAGTTGACCGAATTCCACGGCTTTCGGCCGTCGTCGCCGTACAGATCGGACGAGCCGGCGAAGCGCGATGCCAGCGTGCCGGTGGTGACGACTTCGACGCCGAGCTGGTTCTGCTTCTTGCGCAGCGCGTCGCGATATAGGCCGTTCCACTCCGACCAGCCCGACGGAAAACCGCCGACCTGATAGGAGTTGCCGCCGATCGCCCATGGTTCGGCGATCAGATCCAGACCGCTGCCGCCGCCCGCGGCGCGCGGCGGCAGTTCGGCGACGATGCGGTTGAGCGCGTTGCCGGCATCCATCTTGTCGAAGTTGAAACAGCCGTGCTGGCAGGTGTTGCCGAGCACCGAGGCCAGATCGAAGCGGAAACCGTCGACACCGATCACGTCGCGCCAGTGCGCCAGCGAGTCGACGATCATGTTCTGCGCGATGGTGTTGCGGGTGTTGTAGTTGCCGCCGACGCCGGTGTTGTCCCACGAATACTGCAGGTCGGCGGTCAGCGAGTAATAGGTCGGGTTGTCGAGGCCGCGCCAGGACATCACGTTGTAGACCGTGAGCCCGTCGCTGCCGCCCCAGGCGCCGCCTTCGCCGGTGTGGTTGTAGACCACATCGATGTAGACCTTGATGCCGGCGTCGTGGAACGCCTTCACCATCGCCTTGAATTCGCGCGTGGGGCCGCCTGCGGTCTTGTCCGAGGAATAGCGGCGATCCGGCGCGAAATAGTTGAGGGTCATGTACCCCCAGTAGTTGTCGCCGGCCGAGGAATTCGGATCGATGTCGTTCTGGTCGTTCTGGGTTTCCTGCACCGGCAGGAATTCCACTGCGGTGATGCCGACGCTGGCCAGGTGCGCCGCTTTCTGCGCCGCGCCGGCGTAGGTGCCGCGCTGGAACAGCGGGATCGACGTGTCGTTCATGGTCAGACCGCGCGGATGCACTTCATAAACGATGTCGTCCTTGAACGCGCGCGTGGGCTTGGTGCCGAACGAGGTGGCGTCGGTCGCCAGCACGATGCCCTTGCTGGCGCAGGTGCCGCTGTCCTTGTTGCGATGGAGCGCGCCCGAGGCATAGACGGTGCCGTCGGCGCAGGTCGCGGTATTCGGATCCTGGCTGATTTCGCGCGCGTATGGGTCCAGCAGCAGCTTGTTCGGATTGAAGCGGTTGCCGCTGGCATCGATGTCGGTCACGAAGCCGGTGGCGCTGCCCTTGGTCCAGGCGCTGCTGTAGGTCCAGTTCGGTCCCCAGGCGCGATAGCCGTAATAGACCGGGCCGGTGATGCCGTAGGTGCTCTGCAGGGTCGCGACCGATGCGGTTTTCGACCAGACCTGGGTCGCGGCGTCCTTGGTCATCACATAGCGGACTTTTTCCTGCGCACCGGCGGCGGTCTTGTAGATCCAGACTTCGATCCGCGTGGCCCGCGACGAATACACGCGGAAGGTGATGTTGGCCTGGCTCGCGTCGTATTTCGCGCCGAGATTGTGGGGGTTGATCGCGGCCTGCGCCGGATGCAGCGGCCAGCAGCCCAACAGCAGCGCGAGCAGAACGCCCGCAGCCGTTTTGATCCATCCACTCGAGATACCGATCATCATTCCGCTCCGTGTCCGATCCGTGGCCGTGCGCCACTGGGCGGCCACTGTCGCTTGATGTGCGGATGCACATGGGCCTCGGAGGCGGGTCTGGAATCGTATTCACCCGTGGCGTGCGGGAGACTCTCCGACGGACGGTCGCGGGCGCCGGAAAGGTGCGGGATCCGACATCGCCGCTTGATTCCCCGGCGTCCGGCCCCAGAATGGCGGCCAATCGCTGCTTCACGCCCTGCGAACCCACTCTGCGAACCCACTCTGCGAACCCACGGTCCACCATGCCCATCTATGCCTTCCAGTGCGACGCCTGCGGTCACGAGTTCGACCGCCTGCAGAAAATGTCCGATCCGGATCCCGAGGTGTGTCCCGAATGCGGCGCGCCGAAGATCAAGCGTCAGCTGACCGCGCCGTCGTTCCGTCTGTCCGGTAGCGGCTGGTACGAGACCGACTTCAAGAAGGACGGCGACAAGAAGCGCAATCTCACCGAAAAGGGCGAAGCGCCGAAGTCGGAAGCCAAGACCGATGCCGCGCCGGCCACGAAAGCCGCCGATCCCGCGCCGGCCGCCAAACCTGCCGAAAGCAAGCCCGTCCCGAAGCCCGCTCCGAGCAAGCCGGCCGGCTGAGCGCCTTGTCCGGCTTCGGCCGGGCGGCTAGGGTGGGGCCATGAAAACACTTGCCCGAATTGTTCCGCTCGCCGTGCTGTGCCTGCTCTCTGCCTGCGCAAGCACGCCTTCCTCTTCTGTCGCACCGATCGTCGATGCGCCGGCCGACGCCTTCCTCGCTGCGCTCCGCACCCACTGCGGGCAGGCCTTCGCCGGGCGGGTGCTGGTGGACACGCCGGCATCCGCGAACGATACGTTCGCGGGCAAACCGCTGGTGATGCATGTCCGCGAATGCGGTGCGGACACCACACGGGTGCCGTTCCACGTCGGCGACGACCATTCGCGCACCTGGGTGCTCACCCGCACCGCCAACGGGCTGCGGCTGAAACACGATCATCGCCATGAAGACGGCACGTCCGACAAAGTGACGATGTACGGCGGCGACACCGCCGCGGCCGGCACGGCGCAGCGCCAGGCCTTTCCGGTGGATGCCGAATCCATCGCCAACTTCAACGCCAACGGCCTCACTGCTTCGGTGAACAACACCTGGGCGATGGAGATCGAGCCCGGCCGCCGCTTTCTCTACGAACTGTCGCGGCCGAACGGGCGTCTGTTCCAGGTGGAATTCGACCTGAGCCGGCCGGTGCCGGTGCCGCCCGCGCCTTGGGGTCACTGACCGCCAGCGAAATACCCGACTTCCGATACGACAACGCCGCCTTGAGGCGGCGTTGTCGTTCGGGTTCAGGAACAGCGCTCAGCGCAGGCCAAACCGGCCCCGGCAGCCTTCGTCCACCCACAGCCCCTGCTTCTTGTCGTAGCCCCAGGAACGGCCCTCGACGCAGGGCGACTTGGACAGCGCTTCCAGCAGCGCCGGTTTGCCGCGCTTGCTGTCCCAGGCGCAGGTCTGGCGCCGGCCGTTCTCGCTGGCGCAGGTGGTGCTGTAGCGGCCGCCGCTTTCGCCGACGCGGAACACGCCGCGGCAGCCCTTGTCCACCCAGACCGAGCCGCCGCGGGTGCCCCAGCTCACGCCTTCGCGACACGGGGTGTCGGAGAGCTGGCGGATCAGGTCGGCGTTGCCGTACAGGTTCTTGCCGCAGGCCTTGTAGCGGCCGTCGCTGCTCTCGCAGCGCACTTCCTGGCCGCTGTACTGCGGGCCGAATTCGGCGCGGCAGCCTTTTTCCACCCACACTTTTCCGGGCGTCGCGCCCCAGTTGCGGCCCTGGACGCAGGCGGTGTCCGACAACTGCCGGGTCAGCCGGGTCTGGCCGGGCCATGGGGTGTCGCAGGTCTCGCGTCGGGTGTCCTTGCTTTCGCAGCGGACACTGTCCTTATCGCCGAACTGGGCGTGGGCGTCGGGCGCGGCCGACCAGGCGGCAAGCGCGATCAGGAGCAGGCTGAGGGTGCGGATCGTGGGCATGGGGGACTCGTGTGGTGGAATAGCGATATGGATGGCGGGATGGCGATGGCTCAGCGCACGCCGAAGCGTGCGCGGCAGCCATGGTTCACCCAGAGCGCGGCGCGGCGGTTGTAACCCCAGGAATAGCCCTGGGTGCAGCGGCGGTCGGAGAGCGTCTGCAGCAGCACCGGTGCGCCGCGGGTGTGATCCCAGGCGCAGGCCTGATAGCGGCCATCGTTGCTGTTGCAGGTCACGCTGTAGGCGGCGTTGTCGCTGTTGTCCTCGACGCGGAAGATGCCGCGGCAGCCCTTGTCCACCCAGACCGCGCCGTTGCGAATGCCGAAGGTGAAGTTGTAGCGGCAGGCGGTGTCGGACAGCTGACGGACCAGGCGCGGGGTGCCGTACAGACCGGTTCCGCACTGTTTGTAGCGGCCATCGGTGCTTTCGCAGCGCAATTCGGTGCCGGGGCCGCCCGCGTCGCCCTGTGCGGAGGCGAACTCGGCGCGGCAGCCGCCGCTGACCCAGACCGTGCCCGGCGTGCTCGACCAGTTCTGGCCCTGGACGCAGCGCGTGTCCGACAGCTGGCGGGTCATCACGGAACGGCGCTGCCACGGGGTATTGCAGGTGACCTGACGGCTGTCGCGGCTTTCGCAGCGGATGCTGCCGCCGCCCGGATTGGGATTGCTGCCGCCGCCGGCCAGCGACTGGGCGATGTCGTTCTTCACCTGGCTGAAGGTCCAGCGCGAGAACTTGATCTGGTCCAGATAGAAGCGCATCTGGTCGTCGGGGATGTTGCCGCCGCTGGATTGCTCGGTGTACTCCAGCGCGACCACGCGGCGCTGGTCGGCCACCGGCAGTTCCCACAGGCGCTCGGGGGCATAGGCGCGGACACCCGCTTCCTGCGCATGCGCGGACGGGGCCGTGGCGGCCAATCCGGACAGCGCGGCGGCGAGCATCAGCGGGGACAGCAGCATCGTCAGGCGTTTCATTTCGGTCTCCTTGCTTGGATGGGGGCGGACGACGTGCGGTGGCGCCGGGCACCATGACGGCGAGCACGATAGCGGACAGCGCCACGTTGGGCCGCCGCAACCGCTAAAATGCGCGGATGACCGGCAGGCGCCGGACGATCCTACACCCGGAGTTCCCCCATGCGTACCCACTTCTGCGGCCTCATCGACGAGGCGCTGATCGGCCAGACCGTCTCGATTTGCGGCTGGGTCAACACCGCCCGCGTCCAGAGCCATCAGGTGTTCGTCGATCTCCGCGACCATGAGGGCATCGTGCAGGTGTTGGTCGAAAGCGATCAGATCGAGCTGTTCAAGGT
>CBIHKW010000181.1:0-6536 GCA_966203835.1 uncultured Thermomonas sp. | reverse complement strand
CCCATTCGCGCTACGCGCGAATCTCCCTCCCCCGCGATGCGGGGGAGGGTTGGGGTGGGGGCCAGCTCTATCGGCGTTTGCCGACGGCAATCGCCGCGTAATGCGCGAAATACCACGCGGCGCGCGCACGCCCCAGCCCCTCGACATTGCGATAGATATTCCACTGCCACTGCGCGGCCTTGCGCTTGTCGGCGGACAGCGAGCCGTTGCGCACGAGGTATTCGGCGAGCGGCTCGGGATTCGGCACGCGACGGGCGATGCCGGCGCGGCGCACCATCGCCAGCCAGAACACGTAATCCTCGTGGCCGATGCGCTGGAAGCGGCCGTCGCCGAGCGCGCGGTCGTAAACACCGGTGAGATTGCCGATGCGATTGCTCTTGAGCATGTCGGCATAGTCGACTTCCGCAGGCGGCCGCACGATCGACAGCTCGCGGCCGCTTTCGTCGAAACGACGGTAGGCGGTGTAGCTGATCTGCGTGCCGGTCGCGCGCATGTGCGCGAGCTGGTGCGCGAGCTTGTCCGGCAACCAGCGGTCGTCGCTGTCGAGAAACGCGATGTGCGTGCCGGTGGCGGCTTCGATCCCAGCGTTGCGCGCAGCGGCGACGCCACCGTTCTGCGCCATGCGGATCGGCACCAGCCGCGGTTCGCGCGCGGACATGGATTGCACGATGTCCCAGCTCGCGTCCTTCGAGCAGTCGTCGATCACCAGCAGTTCGACATCGGCATGGGTCTGCGCGAACACCGAGTCCATCGATGCCTGCAACGTCGCGGCGGCGTTGTAGGCCGGCATAATCACACTTACTTTCGCCGTGCCGGCGATGGCACCGACTTTCGCGGTATCGATAACCGCAGACACGGCCTCGCTCACGCGCCGCGCGCCTTGCGCCCGCCCGCCCACGACGACCGCGGCGGCGGCAGCAGGTAATCGCGGTACTGGCCCGGATCGCCTTCTTCGCCGGCTTCGGCGGCCTTGATGATGTTGTAGGCCTCGCGCGAGGTCACGTAATGCAGGACGTGGCGCTTGCCGTCGTTGTAGCGGCTCTCGAGATAGCGATGCATCGCGTCCACCGGTTCGCCCAGCAGGGTATCGATGTCGTGTTCCTGGGTGCCGTGGGTGTGGATTTTCACGAACACCCACTCCGGACGACCTTCGACATGCACGCCGGTCTTCACCCACAGATCGACGCGGGCCTCGGTGGGCGGGCAGTTTTTGCGCACGTCGGCGTTCTCGATCCGCGGCATTGCGCCCATGCGTCGTTCGCGCCAGTTCAGGGCCAGCGGCCCCTGCACGATCATCAGGTCGCCGCGGGTGCCGCCGCCCACTTTCACCGGCGCGCCGGTGTTGTGCGATTTCGGCGCCAGCGGATCGTCGGTGGCGTAATAGATGCTGTTGACGGTAGCGGTCTGGGTATCGCTGGGCGCCGACGGCAGGGTGAAGTCGGCATAGCAGCCGAGCTCGCGCTGCAGGATCAATTCGTTGTCGATCCCGCACCAGCGGCCGTCGGCGCGGGAATTGTCCAGACACCAGTTGCCGTGGATGAAGCCGAACTTCAGTTCGCCGGTTTCCGGATCGCGCGGCAGCGCGCCGTGCTTCTCGTGCAGGGTCTTGCAGAAGCGGCCGATGGAGACGCGGAAATTCTGCTCGGTGTCGTTGTCGTGGTGCAGATGCACTTCGATTTCGCCGAAACCGTCGGAACACAGCGATGCGAGCTTGTCGAGATGTTCCTCGGCGTATTCCTCTTCCGGGTAGAAGAAGCTGTGCTGCGGCGGACGGCCGTCGGCGTCGCGGTGGCGGCCGGCCAGCGCGCGATAGTCCGCACACCAGCGGTCGACGCGACGACGCTGAGTCTCAAGATCGGCGCCCTTCCACATCGGCTCGAAGTGATCGACGAAGCAGAACATCACATGCACCGGGCGGTCGTTCACCGCCGGCGTGCGTCGGCGCAGATAGTGCGCCAACCACAGATGCATGTTGCGCTTGCGCATGTCGCGCACCACCAGCGCGGCGACCGCGGCCGCCAGCAACAGTGCGGGCGCCGCGATGAGGAAGGCTGCGTTCAATGCAGCCTCCGCGTATTCCGATATCCGTTCATTGTCATTCCCCCTGAATGCGTGTCACTGGATGCGCGCCTCCGAGTGCGCGCTTCTGGATAGGTCTTCATGCGCCCGGCCGCTCAAGCCGGCTGCAGCGATTCGAAAGCGAAACCGTTTTTCGCCCACACCGGCAGCATCGCCTGCAACAGCTGCAGCGACAGCGCACTGTCGTCGTGCATCAGCAGGATCTCGCCGGCTTTCGGCGGGTACTGCTGCGCCGAAGCGATCAGCTCCGCCGCCGGGCGCTGGCTGTCGTAGGACCAGTAGGCGATGCGGCGGCCGCGGCGGAGGCAGTCGAACATCATCGGCCGCGGCATCACCCCGCGCGGCGGCCGGAAATCGTGGCGCTCGACGCCATCGAAGCGCTGCAGGAACCGGTCGGTACGTTCGATCTCCGCGCGTTGTTCGCCCAGACCGAGGCGGTCGAACTGCGGGTGCGTCCAGGAATGATTGCCCAGCACGTGGCCGCCGCGCACGATCTGCTGCACCAGCTCGGGATGACGCTCGGCCTGCTGCCCGATCAGGAAGAAGGTCGCGCGGACGCGATGCTTCGCCAGCAGCGCCAGCAGCGGCGGCGTGTGCTCCGGATGCGGGCCGTCGTCGAAGGTCAGATACAGGACTCGGCCACGGCGCGCGCCACGGGTCAGCACCCAGCGGTTGGGCAGCCATCGCAGCACCTTCAGTTTTCTAGGGCGGGGATTCATGTCGTCGAATAGTCAGGAGAACGCAATCCGCGCGCGGGTGCGGCCCACGGGCGGAATCGATGGGGAGGTCGGGAAGGGAACAACGGCGGAATGGTCATGATGACGGATCGGATGCGCATGCGTTCGCCTCATGCGTCCCGATACAGGGCGTCGTAACGCCCGGCCATGGTCTCGACCGAAGCCTCGCGCAGCGCCCAGTCGCGCCCGGCCCGCCCCATCGCGACGGCGCCCGCGGGGTCGCGCAGCAGCGTCGCGAAGGCCTCGGCCAGCGCGTCGTCGCGCGCCGGCGGCACCAGCCGGCCGTTGCGACCGTCGACCACGATCTCGCGATTGCCGCCCACGTCGGTGGCCACGATCGGCAGACCGCTGGCGCAGGCTTCGAGCAGCGCCATCGAATAGCCCTCGCTCAACGACGACAGCGCGAAGACATCGAAGCCCTGCAGCAGCTCGCGCACGTCGCTGCGGTCGCCGAGGAAGCGCGCGGCGTCGCCGATGCCCAGCGCGGCGGCCTGCGCTTCCAGCGCCGCGCGCAGTGCGCCGTCGCCGACCAGCACCAGCGCGGTATCGGCGAACTCGCCGTGCAGGCGCGCGAACGCGCGCAGCAGCGTGGCCTGGTCCTTGACCGGGTTCAAACGCCCGACGGTGCCGATGATGCGCGTTCCTGGCGCAAGCCCGAGATCGCTGCGCAATGCGGCCCGGCGTTCTTCAGAGGCCGACGAAAAACGGTCGATGCGGATGCCGTTCGGCACCGACAGCAGCCGCCCGCGCGGCGACACGCCTTGCTGCGCGAAGCGCGCGCGCGCGGCCTCGCAGACTGCGGCGACGGTATCGGTGCGGCGCATTGCGCGTCGATACAACCACTCGCCGCGGCTGCGCGGCTGCGCGGCACCCATGCCGTGGCGGGTGTTCACCAGCCGCGCGATCGGAAGACCCGTCGCCGCCGCGACCGTGTGGTAGTGCGCGTTGGCGTTGTGGGTATGGACGACCGCGCCCGGCGCCGCGCGCAGCCAGCCGCGCAGGCGACGCAGCGCTGCAAGATCGAAGCCGCCGCGCTTGCGGCAAGCGTGGATCTGGATGCCCTGCGCTTCCAGTTCGCCGGCGAGCGCGCCCGGCTGGAACAGACAGATCGCCCGGCAGCGATGCCCGGCTGCGTGCTGCACGCCGATCAGATCGATGACCATGCGTTCGAGACCACCGCGTTCGAGATTCTCGACCACATGGAGGATGTCGAGCGCATGCCGCGGTGGCGTATCGCTCATGCCGGAAGCTCGCAGACGGTGACACGACGCTTGCCGCTGGCGGTGAGCGCGATCGCATCGACGGTCTCGAATTCGATGCGCACGCCGTCGCCGGTGAGCTTGTGGATGCCGGTACGGATGACATCGTGCATGGCCGGGTCGAAGCCGGCGTCCGGCACCAGCCGCACCAGCAGCGTATCCAGCTCGCGCTGCACCACCTGGTATTGCTTGATGCCGACGACGGGCAGGAACACATAGACGATGTATTCGCCCGGCACCAGCCGGCCGTCGCGCAGCCGCAGTGCGTCGAGCTTGCGGCCGTCGACCTTGGCCAGTTTCGGCAGACAGCGACCGCAGGCGCAGTGTTTGTGGCCGGGCGTGCCGAGATCGCCGTTGACGTAGCGCATCAGCGGCATGCCGTCGTTGTGCAGATCGGTGACGATCAGATCGCTGGGACCAGTCGCGTACGGCCCACCGGCGAATTCGACGTGCAGATGATCGGTGTTGAGATGCAGGCCGTCACGGGCTTCGCATTCGGCCGCGATCAACATGAATTCGCGGCAGCCGTAAGTATCGTAGGCCGGCGCGCCGAACACGCGCTGCAGCAGTTCGCGCTGATGCGGATGCAGGGCTTCGGCGGCGCCGAGGATGCGCTGCGGACGATGGATGCTGCGGCCCTTGCGTTCGAGCCAATGCGCCAGCTCCACCAGCGGCCCGACGTAGGAGACGATGGTCTCCGGCTTGAAGCGGTCGAGCGCGGTCGCGTACTCGGCCATCCGCGTTTCGCTCATGTCGAAGGCATTGAGCATCCGCCGATTGAATGCCGCGTGGTAGAGCCGATCCTTGAACAGATGGAAGCCCGCCGGCGCCGCGACCGGCGCGCCCCACAGATACGCGGTGCGCTGGCCGAGATGCGCACCCGACCACGCATAGCCGCGGAACATCACCGCGACCCGGCGTTCGTAGCTTTCGCGGGTGTAGCCGAAGCGCAGCGGCTCGCCGGTGGAACCACCGGTGGTCTTGAAGAACAGCGCGCCGCGATGCGCCGGCGCGATCATCGCTTCGGCATGCTCGCGGATCACCGGTTTGGTGAGGATCGGCAGCCGCGCGTAATCCTCGCGGTTGCGGATGTCTGCGGCGGCGGTGACGCCGGCATCGCCCCACCAGCGTCGGTAGAACGGCACCTGTTCCCAGCAGTGCGCGATCAAGCGCTGCAGCTTGCGCCACTGCAGGGCGTCGAGCTCGTCGGCCGAACGCCACTGGTCGCGTTCGTACTCGCGCAGATACGCCAGCGTCTTGCGTCGGCGCAGGCCCGACTCGTAGGCCGGATACAGCACGCGCCGGAACAGGGGTTCGTACAGACCGGTCATGGCACCGTCCCGGCAGGCGTCGAGCGCGCATGCGCCCAACCGAGCAGGCGCGCGCCGAAGCGCGGATGTCCGCGCAGCAGTCGCTGATGCAATTGCTGCATGTGCGCGATGTCGTTGCGGGTCCAGCAGCCCAGGATCAGCGTGAGAGGCAGATACAAAGTCGCCGCCAGCAGACCGCCGACCAGCAGTTCGGCCCATGCGGGAAGATGGTGATGCACCAGCAGCAGCGGAGCCGCGGCGAGCGCACTGGCCAGCACGGTCCGCCCCAACCGCCCCCAATCGGGCGAGACGCCGCATTCGCGGATCGCCAGCGTGGTGTAGGCCACCACATTCACCGCCGCCACCACCGCGAACGCGATCAGCGCACCGCGCAGTCCGTCGATATGGATCAGCCAGGCGTCCAGACCCAGCTTCAGCAGCCCGCAGACCAGAATCAACGCCAGCACCGCGCGCTGGCGGTCGGCGCTGATCAACAGACTCGACGCGCCCTGCGCGGAGGTGATGACCGCGACCCCGGCCAGGCATACCGCGAACACCGTGGACGCTTCTTCGTATTCGGCGCCGTACAGCAGATCGATCAGCGGGTCGGACAACACCATGCCGAACGCCACCAGCGGCGCCGCGAGCAGCATCAGATACGCGGTGGACGCCGCGAAGCGATGACCTGCGACTTCGCGCCCCTGACTCAAGGCATTCGCCATCATCGGCAGCAGCAGCGCACCGAACACGCCGGGCACCAGCGCCGCGGCGCCGCTCGCCAACTGATAACCGACCTTGAACTGACCGGCGGCGTGCGGATCGGCGTAGGCGTTGAGGAACAGCACTTCGATCTCGCTGGAAACGATGAAGCCCACGGTGACGATCAGCGTGCTGTAGTACATCTGCCGACGCACGCGCGGCACCAGATCCTCCGGCAGCGCGGGCCGGTCGTCGCCCGGCGGCAGCAGCGGGCGCAGTTGGGTGCGCGACATGCCGTAGAACATCACACCGGACAGCAGGAATACGCCGAACAGCCAGTCCACCGGCAGATCCAGCCAGATCACCACCAGCACCATGCCCAGAATCAACGGTGTGGAGAACACCGCGACCATCGCGTTGATGCGGACATTCTCCAGCCCCTAGGCCACGCC
>CBIHKW010000180.1:0-6603 GCA_966203835.1 uncultured Thermomonas sp. | reverse complement strand
GAAAGAACCTCAATTATATGATGTTAAATCTTTTGGCCAGCGGTTATTGGCAATCAGCCGCACTGGCAATCAGGCGACTAGTTGACGGAGGAAAACTCAAAGGAAAAAAAGGCGTCAATTCTTTGCGAGCAATCGTCAATGACATCAAGGACTGCCGAAACAGCCTCACAAGAAAAGTATTTTTAGAAGAGATACACAAGCAGGCTTACGATTATGAATTAGTACGTGAGCGCTATTGGCATTTCGTGCAATCTCAGCCGCCCGGTCAAGCCACATGGATTCCAAAAGAGCTTCAGTACGAACTCTCAGAAAATTTGCATACTGAATTCGACTTCTTGAGTGGAGTAGCAGCAAGAAATAGAACGCCAGAGGACATAGTTCAAGAGGGGATTTTCGACAAACTGGATGCGAGGCTATCCAGCCTTGACGCGATCGCCGACCATGCAACTATCCACTTCGCACATTCCGCCACCAAAGAAAGCCGCGAAGGTCGCGTCTTGAGCAACTGGGGACCAAATGAAGCGAAAGAATCTCTACAGCTGCTCGCACAAACTGCTGAGTTTATAGGTCGCTGGTTCATTGGCAGCGGAATAGGCCACATATTGCCAACACCACAATTCGACCAGTTCGAATTTCTGGATCGCCCATTATTCATGGGCGCCACAGAACTTTTACAAGAAGACTGGGATGCTTTCGACCAAGAAGTGTCGCGCTGGCCTTTCGTTAAGAACAATGAACTTTGACCCAAAACCCGGCGGCCGATAAGGCTGTGATCGTTACTCGCGTCACTCCCGCAGAAAGCAAAAGCAGATCCCTCCGCACGACGCGCGTTCTGGATGACGATCGAAAGCATCGCGGCTCCCGCCGCTCCCACAGCGGGCTTGCAACTGTTACGGCAATCACGCGGGCACCATCATCGCGTCGACCACTTCCGCCAGCATGTCTCCGGTCAATGGTTTGCGCAGGAATGCGTCGAAGCCCGCCTCGCGCGACTGCGGCTCGGCCTCGGCGTCGGCGCGGGCGGTGACCGCCACCATCGGTTGGATGAATTTCTGCGCGCGCAGATGCCGCGCCAGCGCGAGGCCGTCCATACCGGGCAGATCGAGGTCGATCAAGGCAAGATCGAAACGCCGCGTCGCGACCTCGGCCAGCGCCGCGAGCGCGTGGCCGGCATGGACCACATGATGACCCTGCGCCTGCAGCATGCCGATCAGCACGTCGGCGACGATGGCATCGTCTTCGGCCAGCAGGATGTTCAGCGCCTGCGCGGGCGCTGTGGCGGGCGCCCTGGACACCACCGGCGACGCGACTGCGGCCTCTGCGCGCATCAGCGGCAGACGCACGATGAAAGCGGCGCCTTCGCCTGGAGCGCTGCGCAGTTCGATGCCGCCGCCCATCGCCACCGCGAATTCCTGGCAGATCGCGAGGCCCAACCCGCTGCCGCCGTAGCGACTGGCGGTGCGCGCACCCTCCGCCTGTTCGAAGCGACGGAACAGACGCCGCTGCTGCTGTTCGTCGAGCCCCGGGCCGGTATCGCGCACCGTGAGGCACAGGCCGTATGGCGCCAATGCGTCGACCGACAACCCCACTTCGCCGCGCGGGGTGAATCGAATGGCATTGCCGAGCAGATTCAGCAGGATCTGACTCAGGCGCGTGGCATCGCCGTGCCAGCCGCCGCGCGCGTCATCGGCGATGTCGACGACCAGCGCCAGCCCCTTGCGCTCGGCCAGCGGTCGCATCAACGCAATGGCATCGTCGATCAACACGTCGAGTTCGAAGTCCGCAGGATCCAATTCGAAGCGCCCGGCCTCGATCCGAGCCAGATCAAGGGCATCGTTGACCAGCCGCAGCAGATGACCGCCGGCACGCCGGATCGCATGCACCTGCCCCTGCTGTTTGCTGTCCAGCGCGGTCGACAGCAACAACTCGCTCATGCCCAGCACCCCGGTCATCGGTGTGCGCACCTCATGGCCGAGATTGGCCAGAAAACGACTCTTGGCCTGCGACGCTTCTTCGGCAAGTTCGCGCTTCTGTTCGATCAACTGGTAGCTGTGCCGGCGCTGGAGTCGCATGCGATCCAGATGCGTCAGCCACCAGAACAAGGCCACCGCGACGGCGGCATAGAGCATCCATGCCCAGCCGCGCCGCCACCATGGCGCATCGACCTGCAGGTCGATGCGCCGCGTCGCCGACCACACGCCGTCGGCATTCGCGCCCTGCACCTCCAAGACATAACGTCCCGGCGGCAGCGACGAGAATACGCGCTCGCCTCGTGCATCCATCACCCAGTCAGGATCGTAGCCGCGCAGCCTGAAACGATAGTGATGCGCAGCCGGGTCGACGAACGACATCAAACGCACGATCACTCGCAGATCGCGGTCGCGTGGTCGCATCACCACGCGCAGCTCGCTGTCATCGCGATCGGAGAACATCACCGTGTCTTCGCCGCGACGCAGAGCGACGGCCTCGATCGCCAGGGCAGATGCGGTCGGCACGGGCAAGGGGCGGTCGGGATCGAACAACGCCAGACCCTGCTTGGACAACGCGAGCGCCGGCCCCCGATCTCCGCGGACCGGTGCGGTCAGCATGAAATCGATGTCGGGCAAGCCGTCGCTCATGCCGAAATTGCGGAAACGGCGACTGCGTCCATCGTATTGCAGCAGGCCGCGCACGGTCGTCAGCCAGAGCTGGTCGTTGTCGGCGGCGAACATGCCGGCAACGTGCGTCGCCGGCAGGCCATCCCCGCTGCCGATGCGCTCGCGCAGTTCAAGCGCAGCGTTGCGCCACTCGTAGCGTTCCAGACTGCCGAAACGCGCAACCCATACCGTTCGCGGCGCGACGAAGACGAACGCATGGACCGCCTCACCGGCGGCGATTTCGATCGGCTCGAACCGCTGGCCGCCCCAGCGCCGGAGCTGACGGCCAACCGACAACCACGGCTGTCCATCGGGACCCGGCTGGAGCTTCGCGTAGTCCTGACCCGACGCACCCAGCACCTCTTCGGGCTTGAGTTCACGCATCAATGCGCCATCGGGCGCGTAGATCCGCAAGCCGCCACCGAAAAACGAAACCCACAAGCGACCATCGTCAGTACACAAAAGTTTCTGCGGCGTGCGCGTGCCATCATCCGGAAAACGCAGTCTACGCCCGGGCCTGCGGCGCGTCGGATCGTACTCGACCACACCATGGAAACTGGCGAGCCACAGTCGACCATCGGGGCAACGCGCCAACCTCTGCAACCATTTTTCTCCCAGTGCGTCGGCGCTCACGACCGGGCGCAAGGATGCATTCCCCGCTCGCAGCGCGTACAGCATGCGACTGCCGACAATCCAGAAACCACCGTCCCCATCGGGCGCGACCTCGGTCGGATCCGTGCGCTCGATCGCCATGCCCTCCACTTCATCGATCACCGCGAAGCGCTCGTGTCCCGGGGGCAGATACGACAATCCCTGCGAGTACGATGCAAACCACAGCCCGCCGTCGCGATCCTCCGTCTGCAAAAAGACGCCGCTGCTCAACCCATCGTCGCGACGATCCCCGTGCGCCATCACGGCGGGTGCCTGCGTCGAAGCCGCGCTGAATAGTCCGGCTGCTGTTCCGATCCAGTAAGTACCGCGACCATCGCGCATGACTATCGCATTGGTCGCCAATGACGGCAGCGCCCAGGACACAAGCCGCACATTTCCGCCCAGCGCATATTTGAAAAGGCCGCGATCCGTACCGATCCAAATACCTCTTTCATTATCACTGTCAATCCTGACAATTCTGAATACCTGAGCACCGCGCAGCATGTCGGGCGCGACTTCTTCAGTCATACCGCGGCGATAGCGATGCAATCCGACATCGGTTCCGATCAGCAAATCATCCGCGCCCAGAGCAAGCAACATCGAGGGCACGCCACCGAGCGAGGCGCCTTTAGCAGAAGGCAGCAATCGACGGGCACTGCCGTCGCGCGCGACGCGACATAGCTCACCGTTGTATGCCCCGACCCATACACCGCCCTCCATAGCAGCAGAAATAGTCGTGATATCACGACCACACGCCGCAGTGTCGCCCTCGAAACGTATCGACACGAAATCTCTGCGGTTGCGGTCCATCATGCTGAGATGGTCGGGAGACGCGACCCACACCCGATCATCTTCATCCAATGCCAGCGCCACCAGATCGTTGTCAGGCAGCGAACTGTCCACGCCAAGCTCGCGCCGCCAGAACCGGAAACTGGTGCCGTCGTAGCGCGCCAGGCCATCGCTCGTCGCCGCCCAGACGTAGCCTTGGCGGTCCACGGCAAGATCGTTGATGATCGAAGACAGCCCCTGCTCCGGGCCGAAGCGGACGAACCGGTGTTTCAGCGGCAGCGCGATGGGTGCGGCGGCAACCGCGGGCCCGATCAGCGATGCGAAGGCAAGGCAGAGCATGCCCGCGATGGCGAGCCCGATATTTTTGCCGCTGTCCTTACCGCCGATGTCCTTGCCCATGATGTCCATATGCTTGCCGTTCTTGCGCCTGTCGTCCCTGTGCATGCCGAGCTGATGCATGCCCCCTGAACCTCTTCCCTTGTGCCTATGTCCACCGGCCACGCGATACATCGTTGCAACCCTGTTGGGACATATGCTGCGGCATCCGCCTAGAATCCGGCAAACGCTCCCGAGGTTCCGCATGCCACCCTCCCTACGCCACCGGATTGCCGCGCTTGCCGCATTCGCGGTCGCGCTTCCGTTCGCGGGAGGCGCGGCGGCGGGCGAAGCCGTCCATTACAGCCTCGACCCGGTGCATACACGGGTGATGTTCGCGATCGAGCATGCCGGGTTTTCCAAAGCCATCGGCACTGTCTCCGGCAGCACCGGCAGCCTGGTGTTCGACCCCGACGACTGGGCCGGCGCCAAACTCCAGGCCAGCGTGCCGATGGCGCGGGTGGATCTAGGCGATGCCGGCTGGAACAAGGCGACCCTGGCCGGCAACCTGCTGGATGTCGATGACCACCCCACCGCTGAATTCGTCTCCACCCGGGTCGAGCCGGTCGCCCCGGGCCGGGCTTCGGTACATGGCACCCTGACCCTGCGCGGCGTGTCGCGCGAGGTCGTGCTGGACGTAACGCTCAACGCAGCGAAGCGCCATCCGCTACCACCGTTCCGGCGCACGATCGGGTTTTCGGCCACGGCGATGCTCAGCCGCAAGGACTTCGGCATCGACGCCTGGCCGAGCGTCATCGGCGATGCGGTCGAGCTGCGGATCGAGGCCGAAGCCACCCGCAGCCGCGCAGACGATGGTCGCGACACCGACGCACCCGATGCCCCTGTCGACGCCTCTTCCTCCCCGGAGGCCGCAAATGCCGACGCGCCTCCCCAGACCACCACGGAACCCGCGCCATGACCCTGAAAAACACCCCCGACCGCTGGGGCAGCGTCAGCCAGCTGCTGCACTGGCTGGTCGTTGCCCTGATCCTGACCATGGCCTGGCTCGGTCTGACCATGGGCGACTTGCCCAACGGCCCGGACAAGATCCAGACCTACGCCCTGCATAAATCGATCGGCATCACCATCCTCGTGCTGGTCGTCCTGCGCCTGCTGTGGCGCTTGTATGCCGGCACGCCGCACCCGGTGCCCGGCTCGCCGCGCTGGCAGGAACGCATCGCCGGCCTCACCCATTTCGCCATCTACGCGCTGCTGTTCGCGATCCCGCTCAGCGGCTGGGTACTGAACTCGGCCGCGGGCTTCCCCTTGCAGTGGTTCCACCTGGTCAACCTGCCGTACATCGTCGAGAAGAACCACGACCTGCACGAACTGGCCGAGGAAGCGCACGAAATCATGTTCTGGCTGCTCGCCCTGCTGGTGGTGGCGCATGCCGGCGCCGCGTTCTACCACCATCTGTTCCAGCGCGACGCCACCCTCGCGCGCATGCTGCCGCGCGGCTGGCTGCGCGTCGACGACCCGGCCACCGCCCCCATGACCGCTACCGCCTCCGCAACCACCACGGCCCCGGCCGCCCAGGATTCCGACCATGCCGAATAAATCCATCCCGTCGATGTTGGACCGCGCGCTTCTGAGCGGCGCGCTCGTCGCCGGCCTGTTGCTCGCTGGCTCCGCTGTCGCCGCTGATTACGTCCAGACCACGGGTTCGACCCTCACGTTCTCCGGCAAATATCAGGGCGATACCTTCAACGGCCAGTTCCGCGGGTTCGCCGCCGTGACGAATTTCGACCCGACGAAGGTGAACCCCAGCCACCTCACTGTCGTCATCCCGCTGGCCGGCTCCACCGCAGGCACCCCCGACTACGACAAGGAACTGCACGGCGCGTCGTTCTTCAACATCCCGAAATTCCCGCAGGCGACTTACATTGCGACGAAATTCCGCTCGAGGGGCGGCAACCTCTACGCCGCCGACGGCACACTGACCCTGCGCGGCGTGAGCAAGCCGGTCACGCTCAATTTCACCTGGACCGGCGGCGCCAATCCGGTGCTTGCCGGCACCGCCATCGTCAAGCGCCTCGACTTCGGCGTCGGCGACGGCGACTGGAAGGACACCGACGTCATCCCGGACGCCATCAAAATCACGACCAAGGTCGTGTTCCAGCCGAAACCGGCGAAACCCGCGAAATAGGCGGCG
>CBIHKW010000179.1:0-6640 GCA_966203835.1 uncultured Thermomonas sp. | reverse complement strand
CGCCTGGCATTACTGGAAACTGCGCAAGCTGCTGCTGCGGCTCACCGCGCGGCAGCGACTCACGCCGTCCACCGGCCCGGGCGTCTGGAACGAACTCGACCGGCTGCTGTATCGCGGCCAGAACGAGATGCGCGCGCGCAAACGCCGACTGATCGACATGCTCCGCGCCTATCGCGCCGCCGCCGCCGCACTGCCGGACGCCATCGTCGTGGTCGAACGCAACAGTCAGCGCATCCAGTGGTTCAACGAAGCCTCGACCCGGCTGCTGGGGCTGCACTATCCGAGCGACCTCGGTGCGGCGCTCAGCGACCGCCTGCAGCCGCTGCCGGTCGCGCACTGGCTGACGGGCGGACGCCACGCCGAACCATTGCTCGATGCCGCGTCGCCGGTGCAGCCCGACCTGCGCCTCAGCCTGCGCCTGATTCCCTATTCCGACGAACTGTGGCTGCTGGTCGCGCGCGACGTCAGCAAACTCATGCATCTTGAACAGATGCGCCGCGATTTCGTCGCCAACGTCTCGCACGAACTGCGCACGCCGCTGACCGTGGTCCACGGCTATCTCGACATGCTCGACCCCGCCGAGCAGCCGGAATGGGCGCCGATGCTCAACGAGATGCAGCGCCAGTCGCAGCGCATGACCCAACTGGTCGAAGATCTGTTGATGCTGTCGCGGCTGGAAGCGCAGGAAGAGCTGCCCGAGGAAACCGTCTCGATGGCGCCGATGCTCACGACCCTGAAGCGCGAAGCCGATGCCTTGAGCCAACGTCGGCATACGATCACCACCGAAGACCTCGCCGGCGTCGACCTGTGGGGTTCGACCAAGGAACTGCACAGCGCGTTCTCGAATCTGGTCGGCAACGCGATCCGCTACACCCCGGCCGGCGGCAGCATCCACATCCGTTTCGCGTCTGAACGCGACGGCGGCGTGAGCCTGTCGGTGGAAGACACCGGCTACGGCATCCCCGCCGCACATCTGCCGCGGATCACCGAACGCTTCTATCGCGTGTCCACCAGCCGTTCCCGCGAAAGCGGCGGCACCGGCCTCGGCCTGTCGATCGTCAAGCACGTGCTGAATCTGCATCAGGCGCGGCTGGAGATCGAAAGCGAAGTGGGCCGCGGCAGCCGTTTCGCCTGCCGCTTCGGACGCGAGCGCATCCGCGCGCGCGACTTCGACTCCTATCCAGAAGATCACGAATGAGCACACGACCGCCTGTACGTCCTGCGAAACGCTCCATAGCTGGTAAGTCCGCGCGCGCCTCCGGGCGCGTGCCGACGCATTCAAACCCGCTGCCGGATCCGCCCCAGGACGCAGATCTGCAGCGCGACCCAGCGCTCTATCTCAATCGCGAACTGTCACAGCTCGACTTCAACTTCCGGGTGCTCGCGCACGCGCAGGATGCCGCGGTGCCGCTGCTCGAACGCTTGAGATACCTGTGCATTTCCTGCACGAATCTGGACGAATTCTTCGAGATCCGCGCCGCCACCGTGCGCCAGGCGCAGGATTTCGGCATGCCGCTGGCCGCCGATGGCATCCCGCACGCGACCCTGCTCAAGCGCATCCACGATCGCGCCGCCGAACTGGTGGACGCGCAGTACCGCTGCTGGAACGAAGTGCTGCGCCCGGCACTGCACGACTCGGGCGTGCGCGTGCTGCACCGGCAGGACTGGAACGCGCGCCAGACCCGCTGGCTGCGCGCATATTTCCGCGACGAAATCATGCCGGTGCTGTCGCCGCTGGGCCTGGACCCGGCGCATCCGTTCCCGAAGATCCTCAACAAATCGCTGAACATCGTGGTGGTGCTGAAAGGCAAGGATGCGTTCGGTCGCGCCGGGCATCTCGCCATCGTGCGCGCGCCGCGTTCGCTGCCGCGCATCATCCAGTTGCCGGAGCGCGCCTCCGGCGGCGAGCACGATTTCGTGTTCCTGTCGGCGGTGCTGTCGGCGTTCGTCGACGAATTGTTCCCCGGCATGGAGGTCAAGGGTGCTTATCAGTTCCGCGTCACCCGCAATTCCGAGCTGATCGTCGACGAAGAAGAAGTCGAGAATCTCGCGCTCGCGCTGCGCGACGAACTGGTCGGCCGAGGCTATCTGCGCGCGATGCGGCTGGAGATCGCCTCCGACTGTCCAAAACCGATCGTGCGCACGCTGCTGGAGAATTTCGAGCTGCCGGAAAACGCGGTCTACCGCATCCAGGGCCCGGTGAACCTCAATCGCGCCGCACAGATCTACGACATGGTGCAGCGCCCGGACCTGAAATTCCCGCCGTACCAACAGCGCAAGCTGCAGGACATGGAGACAATCTTCGAGCGCGCTGCCAAGGGCGACGTGCTGCTGCATCACCCCTTCGACGCCTTCACGCCGGTGCTGGAACTGATCAAGCAGGCGGCGGAAGACCCGAACGTCCTGGCGATCAAGCAGACGCTTTACCGCGCCGGCAAGGATTCGCCGATCGTCGAGCACCTGATCCAGGCCGCGCGCAACGGCAAAGACGTGACCGTGGTGATCGAACTGCGTGCGCGCTTCGATGAAGAAGCGAATCTGCGCCTCGCCGACCGATTGCAGGACGCCGGCGTTCAAGTGGTGTACGGCGTGGTCGGCTACAAGACCCACGCGAAAATGCTGCTGATCGTGCGCCGCGAAGGCCGCAAACTCTGTCGCTACACGCATCTGGGCACCGGCAATTATCACGCCGGTACGTCGCGCGCCTACACCGATTTCGGTCTGATCACCGCTGATGCCGACATCGGCAGCGATGTCCACCAGATCTTCCAGCAGATCTCCGGCCTGGCGCCGGCGATCAAGCTCAAACGCCTGCTGCAATCGCCGTTCACCCTGCACGCGGGCGTGCTGAAGCGGATCGAACGCGAAGCGAAGCTTGCGAAAGCCGGCAAACCGGGACGCATCGTCGCCAAGATGAATGCCCTCAACGAACCGCAGGTGATCCGCGCGCTGTACGAAGCCTCGCAGGCCGGCGCGAAGATCGACCTGCTGGTGCGCGGCGCCTGCACCCTGCGCCCGGGCATGCCCGGCGTGTCCGAGAACATCCGGGTGCGCTCGATCGTCGGCCGCTTCCTCGAACACAGCCGGATCTGGTGGTTCGGCAACGACGACGATCCGGAACTGTTCTGTTCCAGCGCCGACTGGCTGGAGCGCAATCTCCTGCGCCGGGTCGAAATCGGCTTCCCGATCATCGATCCGGACCTCGCCGCGCGGGTCAAGGAAGAATCGCTGGACAACTATCTGCTCGACAACCTCAATGCCTGGGAATTGCAGGCAGATGGCAGCTACCACCGGCTCGCGCCGGAGGGCGATGCGATGCCGCATTCGGCGCAGGCGACGCTGCTGGCCAAGCTCTGCGGGTGAGCCCACCTGTAGAGCGGGCTTCAGCCCGCTGCAATGACGATGGTTGCGAATCAGCGGCCTTCAGGCCGCCGATTCCTGTCATCCCGAACGAATGTGAGGGATCTGCTGTTGTTTCAGCGGCCTGAAGGCCGCTCTACAGATGTCCTGTCGACATCTGCGGTATACCGCCACCACAGCCGTTCCGTTTGCAGGTCCATGTTGGTAGGCTGCGCGGGCATTCGACGCCGTATCGTCCGACCCGCGACAGGAACACCGCTTGAACCGATCCGCTTCCCCGCATCACGTGCCCGCCGTTCCGTTGCAGGACGGCGACTCGCTGGCCGCCATCGACCTCGGTTCCAACAGCTTCCACATGATCGTGGCGCGCAATGTGCTGGGCCAACTGCGGGTGATCGACCGGCTGCGCGAAACCGTGCGTCTCGCCGACGGTCTGGACGGCAAGGGCGGTTTGAGCGATGCCGCTCGCCAGCGCGCGCTCGATTGCCTGTCGCGCTTCGGCCAACGCATCCGCGACCTGCCGCCGCATCGCGTGCGCGCCATCGCGACCAATACCGTCCGCGCGCTGCGCGATCCGCATGCCTTTCTTTCCTCGGCCGAATCCGCACTGGGCCACGGCATCGAAGTGGTCTCCGGCCGCGAGGAAGCGCGCCTGATCTATCTCGGCGTCGCCCACGCGCAACCGCCGAAACCGCAGCAGCGCCGACTGGTGATCGATATCGGCGGCGGCTCCACCGAATGCATCATCGGCTCCGGCTTCGACACCATCGAACGCGAAAGCCTGCAGATCGGCTGCGTCGCCAGCACCAGGCGCTTCTTCCCCAACGGCAAACTCTCGAAAAAGCGCTGGAAAGAAGCGCTGACCGAGATCGAAGCCGAATTCCAGCAGTTCGCCGGCCTCTATCGCGGACTCGGCTGGCAGGAAGCGATCGGTTCGTCCGGCACCAACAAGGCCATCGGCGATATCTGCGCAGCGATGAAGCTGACCAAGGGCGCGGTGACCGCCGAAGCGTTGCCGATCGTGCGCGAGCGTCTGCTCGCCGCCGACCGCATCGACGCCATCGACCTGCCCGGATTGCCCGACGATCGCAAACCGATCATCGCCGGCGGCATCCTCATCCTCGAAGCCGCGTTCGAGACCCTCGGACTGAAACGGATGATGGTCAGCAAAGCCGCGATGCGCGAAGGCGTGATGTACGACATGCTCGGCCGCGGCGGCGTCGACGACCCTCGCGACATCTCCATAGACGCGCTGATCCAGCGTTACGGCATCGACCGCGCGCAGGCGAAGCGCGTGGAAGACACCGTGCTGCGGCTGTTCGGTCAGGTCGCCGCGCGCTGGAGCCTCGGCGACGACGAGCGTCGGATGCTGGTCTGGGCCGCGCGCGTGCATGAGCTCGGCCTGGCCATCGCGCACAGCCAGTATCACATCCACGGCGCCTACATTCTGGAACACTCCGACATCGCCGGTTTCTCGCGCCAGGAACAATTGTTCCTCGCCGCGCTGGTGCGCAACCACCGCCGCAACATCTCGAACAAATCGCTCGACGCCCTGCCCGACCGTCTGCAGGCGCCGGTCAGGCGCTGCGCCGCACTGCTGCGTCTGGCGGTGTTGCTGCACCGGTCGCACGAAGCCGAAACCATTCCGAAACTGGAACTGCGCCTGGCCGGCAACACCATCGCGGTTTCGATGTCCAAGAGCTGGCTCGACCGGCGGCCGTTGCTGCGTTCCGACCTGGAGCACGAACCCGAAGGCTTCGCCGGGCTCGGTATCGAATTGCATCTCGCGCTGTGATGCCCCACGGCGCATCCGCGACCTGATCGCTGCAATGCCGGGCGCGTCATCGCGCTGTCACCGCTGCGCCACCGCAGTTTCATCTGCCGTCGTCATGCTGCTTCAAACCGAAGAGCGATGCCGATGCGCTACGCGATCGTCACAGAGACCTACCCACCGGAAATCAACGGCGTCGCGCTCACCGTTCAGAGTCTCGAACAGGGTCTGCGCGAACGCGGCCACACCGTTGCTCTGATCCGGCCGAGACAGTCGCGAAACAGCGCATCGGTACCGCACGAACACCTCGTCGCCAGCCTGCCCCTTCCGCGCTACCCGGGCCTGCGCTTCGGTCTGCCGGCGACGCGAAAACTGCTCTCTCTGTGGAACCTGCACCGCCCGGACGCGATCTATGTGGCCACGGAAGGCCCATTGGGGTGGTCGGCGCTGCGCGCGGCGCGGTCGCTGCGCATTCCTGCCGCAACCGGTTTCCACACCCGCTTCGACCTCTACATGCGCGATTACGGCGTACCGTTCCTGCAATCGGCGGCATTGCATTGGATGCGCCGCTTCCACAACGGCGCGCAGGCGACCCTGGTACCGACCGAAGCCCTGCGCGAAGAACTGCAGGGCATGGGCTTCCGGCATGCGACGCGCCTGCCGCGCGCGGTGGACAACGGCCTGTTCCATCCCGCGCGTCGCGACGACGCGCTGCGGGCCGCCTGGGGATTGCGCGCTGAACAGCTGGCGGTGATCCATCTCGGCAGGATCGCGCCGGAAAAGAATCTCGGCCTGGCGGTGCGCGCATTCCGCAATATTCAGCAACGCTGTCCGGACGCGCGCTTCATCTGGGTCGGCGACGGCCCGGCGCGCGAACAATTGGCGAAGGACAATCCCGATTTCGTGTTCTGCGGCATCCAGCGCGGCGAAGCGCTGGCGCAGCATTTCGCGAGCAGCGATCTGTTCCTGTTCCCCAGCCGCAGCGAAACCTACGGCAACGTGACCCTCGAAGCCATGGCCAGCGGCGTGCCGACCGTCGCCTTCGATTACGGCGCGGCGCACGAATGTCTGCGCGACGGCGAGCACGGCGCCGCGGTCGCGGATGGCACCGCGGACAGCGACGACGCTTTCGTCCGCGCGGCGGTGCGCATCGCCGCGGATGTGAACCTGCGCGCGCACATGCGCATCGCCGCGCGCGATGCGGTCTCCGAACTGCGCCCACAGCAGGTCGCCGCCGATTTCGACGCCATCCTCCAACGCCTTGCCCTCGCGGGGAAACGCCATGAGCAACCGATTGCTGCGTCGCCGGTTACGCACGAATGAATCGGATTGGTGCCTGCGCGCGAACGCGCTGTGCGGGCGGACGGCGACGCGGCGGTTTTTCGCGCTGATCAGCAGGCTCGGCGATGGCGCGTTCTGGTATGCGCTGATGGCCGGACTCGTGGCGTTCGGCGGTCGCAATGGCTCCGCTTCGGCGCTGCATCTCTCAGCGATCGGCCTGTCCTCGAT
>CBIHKW010000178.1:0-6803 GCA_966203835.1 uncultured Thermomonas sp. | reverse complement strand
GTTACGCGGTGTTGCCCGCGATCGTCGACGAAACCGGCGAATATCGCTATCCCACCGGCCTGCTGTCGCTACGCTTCGAAGACGACGCCAGCGAGCAGGCGCTGCAGATCGTCGCCGACACCTACGGCCTGGAGTTCGTCGGTCGCGCCAAATTCACCCGCCAGCAGGCGCTGTTCCGCCCGGCCGACGGCAGCGATGTCTTCCTGCCCGACGTCAGCGGCAAGATCGAGAACGACGGGCAGGTCGAAGCCGTCTGGTTCGATGCCGAAAGCGCGTACTCGCGTAGCTGATTCCGGGCTTTCTCAATATTCCCCCTTACCGGATGTGAGGCTGTCATTTGAATAATGTCATCGTCGCCCCCGCGACGCTCGTCCCCGTCGCCGAAGTCGCCACCCGCTCCGATGTGGGCGTACGCATGGCCAACGGCGAATGGATCGACCTCGATCCGATGCCCCTCACCCTCGAAGCCGTCTCCGGCCAAACCATCGCGCGGCTGTCGGGTTCGCCCGGCGCGGCCATGGTCACCGGCCGGGTGATGCGCGCCGCGCAGGCGTTTTTCGAAGTCCCCAGCAAAAGCGCTGCGGTAGCGCCGGCCGCCAGTCGCTCGAAATCGGCGACGAAAGTCCTCGGCGGCGTGCTGGAACGCAAGACGATCACCGCGTACATGGATCGCGAAAGCCGGCTGATGCGGATCCTGTACAAGGAAATCGTGCTGCGTTTCAAGCCGCAGGTGCCGCAGAAAACCCGCAACGCCATCATCCGCGACAGCGGGCTGACGCTGCACGCGCGCAATCCCAGCATTCCCGAGCAGATGATCCTCAGCGACACCGCGATGCTGCATCCCGGCGCGGAACTGGTGCGGCTGGCGGCGAAACTGTCGACCCTGGATGAAGTCGCGTTCGCCGCGCCGAACTTCGTGTCGCAATTCCGCCGCAACGCGCCGGCCGCCGCGCGCACGCCTTCGTCGAAGCAGTGGCATCTGCGCCTGGTCGGCGCAAGCAAGGCCTGGCAGAGCACCCGCGGCAAGCGCGCGATCACCATCGCCGTGCTCGACGACGGCATCGATGTCGAACATCCGGAACTGCGCGGCAACGTGCTGCGCAATCCCGACCCGGACGAGCCGCGCGACCTCTGCGGCCGCGATTTCTATCTGCCCGAAGACGACGGCGACCATTTCAACCCGCGGCCGAAGCGTTTCCGCACGCCGTTCGACGACATGAACGGCAACGACATCCACGGCACGCCCTGCGCCGGCGTGGCCGTGGGCCGCGGCCCGAACAGCTACGGCCTGGCGCCGAACTGCCGACTGCTGCCGGTGAAGATCTTCCACGCCGACGACCTCGCCAGCGAGAGTCAGGTGGCCGATGCGATCCGTTACGCCGCCGCCTTCGCCGACGTGATTTCGTGTTCATGGGGCGGCGCCAAGAGTCCCGACATCGAATTCGCGCTGCAGGATGCGCGCCGCATCGGCCGCAAGGGCCGCGGCGCGGTGGTGGTCTGCGCGACCGGCAACGAAGAAAAGAAACAGCACGTCAATTACCCCGCCTCGGACCCGAACGCGATCGCCGTCGGCGCCTCCACCGACGCCGACGAACTGGCCTCGTACTCCAACTGCGGCGCGCAGGTCTGCGTGGTTGCGCCCTCGAACGGCGGCAGCCGCGGCATCTACACCACCGACGTGTCCACGACGGGGCGCGGCTTCAACACCGGCGCGATGATCGCCGCTGGCGACGCCGACGGCCTGTTCACCAACGACTTCGGCGGCACCTCGTCGGCGACGCCGCTGGTCGCCGGCCTCTGCGGCCTGCTGCTGTCGCTGAAGCCGGACATGACCGCCGAAGACGTGCGCGCCGCGTTGATCGCCAGCGCGAAGAAGATCGGCCCGGCCTCCGCGTACAAAGCCAACGGACATTCGAACAAATTCGGCTACGGCCGGATCGATGCTGCGAAAGCCGTGGCGCAGGTGAAGGCGTCGAAGGTGAAGGCTAAGAAGGCCACGCCGAGCAAATGACAGCCAGCTGCGAATGAAACCGAACATCTCCGCGTACCAATCGACCATCCGCGACGCGTTGGCCGATCACGGCTGGGACATCGCTTCCGTCGAGGAGTCCAATGCATGGTGGTGTCACCAGATCTGGCGGCTCGACTCCCTCTGGGCGCCCTGTGGATTCCAGACGCATCTCGCTTTCTTGATAGACCCGCAGTCGGAGCCGCAGGCACTGCAGCGAATGGAATACAAAGTGTGGGCCGTAAAGGCATCGCATCGAGTCCCGGCCCAGTGGCAGGGGAGTGACTCGGAGCCGACGTTTTCGCTGAGTGGAAACTGGCGGGAGAGAATGCATGAGCTTGTCGGTCACCTCGACAAACTGCGAAGCGAAGGGTCATTCACTCGCTCGTGATGACAACCGTTGATGGTTGTCATCACGAAAACAATTCCGGCTGCGGCGGCAATTCCTCGCGGTCGCGGAAGCCACCGATACCCACACCGACGAGGCGATAACGAGTGTGCGACGGCAGCTCGACGCGATCGCGCAGCATCATCGCGATGTCCACGAACTGTTCCAGCGACACCGGCGGCACGTCCGGCGTATGGCTGCGAGTGAGGATGCGGAACTGCGCGGTCTTCAGTTTCAGCACCACGGTGCGGCCGACACGCTCGACCTTCCGCGAGGCTTCCCAGGTTTTTTCGGCAAGCCGGCGGATCGCCGGCTCGAGTTCGTCGATCAACACATCGCGCTCGAACGTGTCCTCGGACGAGATGGACTGCACCGGCTGATCGGATTCGACCGGGCGCTCGTCGATGCCCTGCGCGCGTTCGTGCAGGCGCAGGCCGAAACTGCCGAATGCGTGATGCAGGCGACCGATGTCGATCGCGCGCAGATCGCCGACCGTGATCACGCCCAGCGCTTCCAGCTTCTGCTGCGCCACTTTGCCGACGCCGGGAATGCAGCCCACCGGCAGCGGCGTGAGGAAATCGTGGATCTGATGCGGACGAATGACGAATTGTCCGTCCGGCTTGCGCCAGTCGGACGCGATCTTCGCGAGGAACTTGTTCGGCGCGATCCCCGCCGATGCGGTGAGCTGCGTTTCTTCGCGGATCTGCGCGCGGATGGTTTCGGCGATGGCGGTCGCGCTCGGCGGGTCGCCGTTGTCGAGCAGGCGTTTGGGCGCGGTGACATCGAGATAGGCCTCGTCCAGCGACAGCGGCTCGATCATGTCGGTCTGCCGCGCGAAGATCTCGCGCACCTGTCGCGATACCGCTTTGTAACGCGCGAAATCCGGCGGCACGAAGATCGCCTGCGGGCACAGCCGTTCGGCGCGAATCGCCGGCATCGCCGATCTCACCCCGAACGTACGCGCCTCGTACGACGCCGCGCACACCACCGAACGCGCACCGCGCCACGCCACCACCACCGGCTTGCCGCGCAGCGACGGATCGTCGCGCTGCTCCACCGATGCGTAGAACGCATCCATGTCGATGTGGATGATCTTGCGCATCGATCGTGGAACGGCAGCCTCGCGCATCCGGATCGTTCCGGGTGCGGGAAAGAGTACAGGCAGTGCCCGCGGCCCGCAGCGACGCGATGCGCGATGCGCTCCCACCAACGCAAACGGGCGACCTTTCGGCCGCCCGTTTGCGATTCCTCGCCGACATGGACGCGATCAGTGTCCGGTGGTCGCACCCTTGGAGATGGTGTCCATCGAACCCGCCGTCGCCGCCATCGACGCGGCGTTGCCGCTGTCGTTGTTCGCCACGCCGTTGCGGCCGCCCGGGCTGAACGACAGCAGCAGACCGATCGTCGACGCATCGGTACCCGAGGCGTGTTCGCGGCGGAACAGCACCGACAGTCTCCAGCTCGACGCGATGTCGATATCCAGACCGCCGCCGTAGGTCAGCGCGTTGTCGCCGTAGCTGCGCAGGCCGAGCGCGTAGTCGATCGAGCGCGGGCTGACCACGTAGTTCAGCGAGACATCGCCCCGGTTTTCGAACGCATCCCGGTACTCGATCATCCAGTAGGGCCGGAAGAAGCTGTTGCGGCCCTGGAACAGGTAGTTGCCTTCCAGACCCACCGCGAGGCTGTTGTTCTCGACGGTCTGATCGCCGTAGGCCAGATCGAAGATGCCCAGGCCGCGCTCGCGATACGCATCGAGACGGGTGCGACTGGCATCGACGCGACCGTAACCGGTCAGGCTCATGCTGTCGGTGCGGTGTTCGTAGCCGACGGTCAGCGAACCGAACGCCTGATCGCCATCGCGCGTGGCCAGTGCGGCCGCGCCGGCCGTCGAGCTCCAGCGCCGGATGTCGAAATCCAAACGACCCCAGCCGAGCACGCCGTCGATGAAGAAGTGCTCGCCCTGACGCCACAGACCGTAGATCGAGACCGAATGCTGTTCGCCGTCGAGCGCGGAACGCGGATCGTCGAAGTCGGTGTTGCTCCAGCCGAAACCGCCGGCCACGCCGAACAGGAAGCGATCGTCGATGCGCCAGTCGGCGCCGACGGTGATGCCGTCGCTGCGGAAGTCGAAGCCGTTGCTCAGGCCCGAACGGGCGTCGCGTTCACCCGCCGTGATGGTACCGGCGGTCCACAGGCCCAGGCCTTCCGGCAGGGACATCTTGCCGCCGGGCGCCATCTGCCCGGCGGACAGCGACAGCGCGCCGCCCGAACCGTTGGTCAGGCTGAGGTTGAGGCCGTTGCTGGAGGACTGATTGCCCGCATGGCGCTGCTGGCGCAGGCGGTCGCGGATGTTGGTCTGCTGGGCCGAAGCGAAGCGCACGCTGGCGTCGACCTGCGCCTGCAGGCTGTCGACGACGCTGGGATCGCGCGTCGGGTCCGGACGGTCGTCGACCGTCAGCGTGGCGCTGATCGTGGCCTGGGCATAGCTGCCCGCCGCGGCCTGGGTCGCCACCAGCGTGGTCACGCCGTCGCCGATGATCGTCACCGTGCGACCGCTGACCGTCGCCACCGCAGGGTTGCTGCTGGAGAAGGTGATCGCGCCGGTGCTGTTGCTGGTCGGGTTGGGCAGGTCGAACGCCGGCTCGCCGAAGATCTTCACCTGATTGGGGATCCAGCTCAGGGTCGGGGTCGCCAGACCGATGGAGACCACCAATGTGACCTGCGGCGCGGGGCTGTAGCTCGTGTTGCCAGCCTGGTTGGCGGTGAGCGAGCAGCTGCCCGCGGCCACCATCGTCACCGTGGCGCCCGCAACCGTACAGACCGCCGGCGTGGTGCTGGCGAAGACCACCGGATTGGCGGATGCGCCGCCGGTCGCCAATACCGCGAACGTGCCGCTCGGGGCGTACACAGGTGCCGCCGGATTGGCGGTGAAGTTGGTGATCGCCTGACTGGCCAGACCGATGCTCACGTTGAGCGTGACCTGCGCCGCGGCGCTGTAGTTGGCGTCGCCGGCCTGGTTGGCGGTGAGCGCGCAGGTGCCGCCCGCGACCATCGTCACCGTGCTGCCGCTGACCGTGCAGACGGCGGGCGAGATGCTGGCGAAGACCACCGGGCTGGTGGATGCGCCGCCGGTGGCCGACACCGCGAACGTACCGTTCGGCGCGAACACCGGCGCGGCCGGGTTGGCCACGAAGTTGGTGATCGCCTGGCCCGCCAGACCGATCGCCACGTTGAGGGTGGCCTGCGGCGCGGCGCTGTAGCTGGCGTTGCCGGTCTGATTCGCGGTGAGCGCACAGTTGCCCGCGGAGACAATCGTCACCGTGCCGCCGGCGACCGTACAGACCGCAGGCGTGGTGCTGGCGAACACGACCGGATTACCCGAGGCGCCGCCGGTGGCCGAAACCGTGAACGTGCCGCCGGACGTGAACACCGGCGCGGCCGGGTTGGCGGCGAAGGCGGTGATCGCCTGGACCGCCTGGCCGATGTTCACGTTGAGCCCGACCTGGGGCGCGGCGCTGAAATTGGCGTTGCCGGCCTGATCGGCGGTGAGCGCACAGCTGCCCGCCGCGACCATCGTCACCGTGGCGCCGGCGACCGTACAGACCGCAGGCGTGGTGCTGGCGAACACGACCGGATTGCCCGAGGCACCGCCGGTGGCCGAAACGGTAAACGTGCCGCCGGACGCGAACACCGGCGCGGCCGGGTTGGCGATGAAGTTGGTGATGGCCTGAGCGTTCTGGGCGATCGCCAGCGTGTAGGCGCGGGTGCCGCTGAAACCGTTGCTGGAAGTGGCCTGCACGGTGAAGTTGAACGAACCCGAAGCGGTCGGTGTGCCCGACAGCACGCCTGCGCTGGACAGGGTCAGCCCGGCCGGCAATGCGCCGGCCGTCACCGAGAACGTGTACGGCGCGACGCCGCCGTTCGCGCTGGTGGCGCTGAGGGTCTGCGAATACGCGGTATTGAAGGCGCCATTGGGCAGCGTGGCCGGGTTGACCGTCACCGCCACCGTCGCGCAGGTGAGCGCGACATTGGTGACATTCGCCGCAATGGCCGCACCGCTGGCCGGGGTGACGCTGCACAGCTGACCCGCGGGCGCGCTGAGCACGCTGACGTTCCAGTTGGCGCCCTGCGGCAGCAGCGTCGGGAAAACGAAGGTCGTGGCGGCCTGCGCCACCACCACTTGCTGCGAACTCACCGGGTTGGTCGCGGCAAGCTGCAGCGTGACCGGGCCGGTCTGGCCGGTAGCAGTGCCGCCAACCGAGAACTGGCTCGCGGCGAAACAGATCAGCGCCGCGCCATTGCCGGCCTGCACGCCGTTGTTGATGGTGACCGCAGTGAGACCGGTCGCGCCCGAGCTGCCGCCCGCGCCGCCGCCACCGCCGCCGTTCCAGTTCTGCTGACACGCGG
>CBIHKW010000177.1:0-6816 GCA_966203835.1 uncultured Thermomonas sp. | reverse complement strand
GCGATACCGTCGGCGACCCGTACAAGGACACCGCCGGCCCGGCGATCAATCCGCTGATCAAGAGCCTCAACATCGGGGCCCTGCTGATGGTGCCGCTGCTGCCGGTGAACAAGGTCGAAGGCGGCATGCCCGCCGGCCACCAGGCCGCCGTCGCCGAAGCGACCGCGGCCGCCGAAGCCGCCGCGCAGTCCGCGGCTGCAGCCGCCAACACAGCGAATTCGGGCCTGGCCACGGCTGCGGAAGTCCAGGCCGCCGCGTCCGCCACCCAGGTCGACCCGGCGCGGACAGCCCGGATCTACTTCGCCACCGGCAGCGCCGATCTGCCGGCCGATGCCAGCGCTACCCTCGACCGCGTGGTGATGACGCTTCAGGGCAGCATGGAGTCGAAAGCCACGATCTCGGGCTACCACGACCTCAGCGGCGACCCGGCCAAGAACGAGGAACTGGCCAAACAGCGCGCGCAGTCGGTCCAGAAAGCGCTGGTGGACGCCGGCATCGCCAAGGACCGGATCGACCTGCAGAAGCCCAAGGCCGCCAGCGGCGGCAGCAATACCGACGAGGCCCGCCGGGTGGAAGTGACGGTGCAATAAAGGCCGGCCTCAAGCGTTATGGATTCCACGAACGGCGGCCTCAGGGCCGCCGTTCGCGTTGGTGGCCGCTGCCGGTTCAGCGATACGTGCTGCGACGCAACATCCGGCGGCGTAGAATGCGTGCCTCTCCACATCGATCGGAACCCCGCCCATGGGCCTGGACCTCGTACCGACCGGCAAGAACCCGCCGGACGAAATCAACGTCATCATCGAAATCCCCAAGGACGCCGAGCCGGTCAAATACGAAGTCGACAAGGCCTCGGGCGCGATCTTCGTCGACCGCATCCTGTCCACGCCGATGCGTTACCCCTGCAACTACGGCTACATCCCGCACACCCTGTGCGGCGACGGCGACCCCGCCGACGTGCTGGTGATCCTGCCGCTGCCGCTGATCCCGGGTTCGGTGATCCGCGTGCGCCCGGTCGGCGTGCTGCGCATGAAGGACGAGGCCGGCAGCGACGAGAAGCTGCTGGCGGTGCCGGTGGACAAGGTGTTCTCGGGCTACAAGCACATCGCCGACATCGGCCAGGTGAGCGAACACTGGCTGGAACGCATCGGCCACTTCTTCGAGCACTACAAGGATCTTGAGAAGGGCAAGTGGGTGAAGCTCGACGGTTGGGGCGACGCCGCCGAGGCCAAACAGCTGATCCTGGAATCCATCGTCCGCTACAACGAGACGCCGGAAGCGGAAAAGCCGAATTTCTGACGCACCTGCGTCTTCGCATGCACCACGAAAACCCGCGCCCTGCGCGGGTTTTTCGCGTCCGGGCCCAGCCGACGGCCGATTGCTGCAGCACGGAAAGCCGGATGCCACGCTGCGCCACTACACTCGGCACAGGAACGGGGGGCCGTCTGCGTCATCCATCATCAAAAGGAATTCGCATGAAGCTCAAATCGATCCCGGCCACGCTCGCGCTGCTCGCCCTGTTCGCGACCGGCACCGCCAGCGCGGACCAGTGGTGTTCGCTCAGCGTCAGTCCATCGCAATTCATCCAGCCGGGGCAAACCTTCAGCTACGGCATCGATATCAGCGGACAGGTCTGGCCCGGGCCGTATCCTCCGAATGGCCACCCGCGCCCGCCGTTCACCGTGGTGTTCCACGGTAAAAAGGATGGCATCGACGATATCCCGCCGAGCGGCGAAACCTATCCCGGCACCTTCGGCTATGGCCATTCGGACCTCACCGGCTACGGCAACCCCGGAACTCCGGGCATCGGCGGCGTTTACGAACGCTACGCCGTGATTTACACCGACACCCCCGTCGCCGGCCACCGCTACTGCGTAACCGACTCCATCTACGTGGTGTTGTTCGATTCGAACGGGATCCCGTAACGGGAACCCGTCAGCGGCGGCAAACGTCGCGGGGTGGATTCCATATCCGCCCCGCGGCATCGCAGGCCGCCGCCGCTCATTCCGGACCGAAGGGTTGAACCGCGCGTCCGCCGCGCCAAACCGGGCCTCCACGCTTGACACGATGGCGCCCGCTCCGGATATAGGAGGCTGCACGCCAGCCCCACACGCCAGCCCGGAGAACCATCCATGTTCCGCATCGAAGAATTCATCACCGCCACCGAACAGGAAACGATGGAGGCCACGGTGCGCCGCGCCTGCGACGCGGCCGTGCGCGACCCGCTGTCGCAGTTCATTTTCGTCGACCGCTACACGCGCTGGAACGGCTATGCCGGCGCGCTGGTCGCCAAGCTGTCGGGCAACATCGGCGAATCGCAGGATCTGTTCCTCGATGCCAACGAACCGGACCGGGCGCAGGCGGTGCGCGGCATGGATGTCGCTGGACACGTGCTGGACGCCACCGTCGACGAACACCTCGACAAGGGCCATCGGGTGCCGCATCGCACCCTCGCCCAAGCGATGCGCAAGGCCGCCGCCGACTACGCCGGACTGCCGCTGCCGGAACGCAACGCGCTGTCGGAACCGCCGGCGTGGCTGCAGGATGTCGTCGCGCGCACCTTCGTCTGCTACGGCAGCGTGGCCCACGATGCCGAGGCCCTGATCCGTTCGATCGGCACCCACATCGCCTCCGAATCCATGGCCGACCGCGAATACGCGATCATCGACCGCGTGTTCCGCGGCGAGCGCCATTACGAAGGTTTCTATCAGTACCTGCGCGACCGCGATTTCCGGGTCGAACTCGGCGGCAAACTCGTACACGCCTACGCCTGGATCACGATCCACGCCACGTTCGAATCGCAGGGCGTGGAGGCCGACCATCTGGTCGAAGCGATGAAGGCGCTGGAACTGGCCGCGCGCTTCCGCCCCGAATCCCGCGAACGCATCCTCGAACTGGCGCGCGAGGGCTACCGCAACTTCGCCGACATCCAGCGCGATTTCTTCGTGCATGCCGAGCGCGAATGCGCGGCGGCTGCGGATGGGCGGCGACAGGCGGCTTGAGCGGCCCAGGACGAACCCAAAACGCGACGGCCGAAGCCGCGCCTGCGGCTGATGCCGATGAATCGGCAGCGTTTGAATTCCGGTACGCACAAAAAAGAGCAGCGGCCTGAAGGCCGCTCTACGTAATACCTAACCGTTTCGTTTCCACCGGCCGTGGGCACGGCCCGGATATCGTTGCCGATCGAGTTCTGCTTGGGCCGGCTCTTAAGCGTACTCGCCCGCCGCGTTCCCGGCCGCGTGCGCATCGGCAGGCGCCACCGCGACGCGGCTGATCATCACCATCAGCACCTGGAACCACGGCATCTCGTTGCGCAGGGTCACGCCCTGCGCCAGCGGGCGCACCGACGCGGCGAAGGCGTCGAACGCGGCGCGGAACTTCGCGCGCCCCTCAGGGGCGTCGCCGTACTGCGCCCACAGCCCTTTCCACAGCGGGATCAGGCGGTCGGCGCGCTGACGCAACACCGGCAATTGCGCATGCGGCAGGGCTTCGTCGAGCAGGAACGACAGGTGCTGGTTCAGTTCCCACGGACTCATCACCGCCGGCACGTTCACCGTTTCGCAGGCGAAATCGGCCGGCGCCGAAGGATCGGGCGCGAGGCGCTTCGGCATCCAGCCCTCGCGCGGCGCGTCGTGCGCGCGACCCTGCGCGACGCTATCCCAGAATGCGCCGCCGCCAACGGTGTCGCAGACCAGATGGATGCGCGACTGCACCGCATCGTTGAGCACGCGGTGCTGGCGCCAGGTGTCGAAGATCCAGCATTCGCCCGCGGCCATGTTGATGGTCTCGCCGCCGCATTCGAACTGCACGGTGGGCTGGGTCACGATGGGCACGTGGACGCGCACGCGCTCGGTCCAGTAATAGCCCTGATCGGCATGACGGGTCACCTCGGCCTGGCCGGCGAGACGCATCAGCCGGGTGCGGCCGACGGTGGCGCCGAAGCTGGCCAGCGTCTGCCGCAGATAGGGGCAACGCTGCAGATGCGGGGTGGGATGCATGACGCCAGAGAAGGCTTCGTTGTCGGGATCGCCGCCCACCGCCAGCAGCGGCAGCATCGAATTGCCCGGAAAGCCCTGCGGATGCGGCTTCCAGACCGATTCGCCGAGCGCTTCGATTTCCTGTGCGAGCACGGCCGCGTCGAACAGCAGCGGCAACTGGATGAAGGGCACCTGGAGTTTCAAGGCTCGGACCTGCGCGACCGGTGTGTGTAGGCGGAATTGTAGGCCGTCGGGCCGCCCTGGGCTCGATCCGGGTCGGTCCGGACGAAAAAAGCCCCGGGGGACCGGGGCTTGGAGCGAGGGCAAGAGCAAATCCCCCCTGCCCCCCTTTTTCAAAGGGGGGAACAGCCACACTTGCGCCAACACCCACGCTTACACCCACAGCCTAATTTGCACCCGCAGTTGCACTAGCACCGACAGCCACAATTAGACCCGACACCTCACCCCACCCTTGAAATGCGTTTGGCTTCGCCCCCTTTGAAAAAGGGGGCTACGGGGGATTTGCTTTTGCTTCCGCTTTCGCTATCCCTGCGCGCGACGACGCACAGGGACCCACGAACGCGGGATCAGAACTTCTGGTGGTACTGCAGGTAGAAGAAACCTCCGCCCGGCAGGTCGTAGGCGCCGTCGAACGAATGCGCGAACGAGTTGCGGGTGACCGGCGGTTCCTTGCCGAACAGATTGCGGGCGCCCACCGAGACCTTGCCGTTCCACGGCGTTTTCCAGCCCACCTGCACGTCGTGATAGAGCCGCGACGGGATGTGGTTCTCGAAGCGCAGGAAATTGCCGTTCGCGTCGAAGATGTCCTGGTTGCACAGTTCCTGCGGGGTGATGCCGTACTCGAAATAGTTGCCGCCTGCGCAGCCTTCGTCCATGTCGGAGTAGTAACGCATCGCCCAGGTTGCGTCCCAGTCGCCCTTGCGCCACGAGGTGGTGAGGTTCGAACGCAGGCGCCATGCGGGCGCGCCGTTGTAGGTGCCGACCACGCCGAACAGCGTGTTCTCGCTCGAATAACTGCTGTCCCACTGGAACGCGAACTTGCCCCACGCGGTTTCCGGCATGGCGTAGGTGACCTGCAGGTCGTAGCCCTCGACCTCGCCCTGGTTCAGATTGAACTGGCTCTGGCGCAGATCGATGATGTTGCCGGTGGGGTCGCGGGTGATGAACGAGCAGAACAGGTCGCGCTGGGCCGGATTGGCGGCGGCGCCCGGCGAACCCGGCGTGCCGTAACAGGCGGTGAGGATGGCCTGCGAATTGCGGAACGTGATCACGTCCTCCAGCGAGATGTTGTACCAGTCCAGCGTGACGTTCAGACCCGGAATCCAGCTCGGGCTGTAGACCACGCCGAGGCTTTTGGTTTCGCCGAATTCCGGCTGCAGCGCCGGGTTGCCGCCGTTGAGCGAACGGATCTGCGCATTGGCCTGGAACACGCCGACGCCGGGAACGCCATCGGCGGTGCAGCGGCCGGCGTCGGTGGTGGCCAGACCGATGTTGAGCGTGTTGCAGGGGTCGATCGCCGCCGGGAAGCTCTCGGCGCCGCCCAGATACAGATCGATCACGTCCGGCGCGCGGAAGGATTCGGAGAACGTGCCGCGGATCATCAGATCGTCGAACACCTGCCACTTCAGGCCGATCTTCTTCGACGTGTCGCCGCCGATATCCGGCGTAACGGTGGTGCCGCCGAAGAAACCGGACGAGTCGTAATCGGACTTGCGCGCGGCCAGATTCAGTTCCAGCAGCTTCGCGCCCGGAATGTCGGCCAGGATCGGCACGTTCAACTCGACGTACATTTCATCGACGTTGACGTTGCCGCTGGTCGGCTCGGAGAAATTGCTGGACGAACCGCCGCCGGCCACCAGCGCATCGGGCGAGTTGTTGAACGCGGTGCGGCGATGTTCCAGACCCACCGCGAAACCTAGCGGACCGGCCGGCAGATCGACGATCGAACCGGACAGATTCGCGAAGTAATCCTTCGTGGTCATTTCCTGCGAAGCGTTCAGCGTGTAGCTGATGTAGCGGTTCATCGCGTCGTACTCGGCCTGCGTGATCACGCCTGCCGCCAAACCCAGATCCGGGCCGCCGAAAATGTTGTAGGGCACGCAACCGGCGATGACCGCACCGCTGCCATCGAGGCATTCCAGCGCACCCGTGCCCGGGTTGCGGCGCGAATCGCCGACCGCGCGGCGCAGGTTGAACAGATTGATGAAGTTCTCGCCGCGCTGGTTGGTCCGCGAATTCAGGAACGAATAGCCCACGTCCCAGTACATGTCGCGACCGGCCAGGTCGAACGAACCGTCGAGCGACAGCGTGATCGCGGTGTTGTCGTTGTCGAAGTACGGTTTGCGCGGGCCGACCGCGATCGCGCGGAAGTTGGCCTGGCGCAGATCCTGGCCGAACGGATTGAACAGACTGCCCGCGGTCGGCGCGAACGCCCATTGCGGGCCGGCCAGGCCGCGCGTGTCCATGGTCAGCGGCACTTCCGCCAACTGCTGGTCCGAGTCGCGCTTGACGTAGACCGCCTGCACATTGGCGTTGATGCGATCGGTCAGACGCAGGCTGCCCTGGCCGTAGATGTTCAAACGCGAGATCGGCTGCAGCAGATAGTTGACCGGCGCGAAGTTGTAGCGATCGGAGCTGCCCGAGCCGTCGACGGTGTAATTGACGAACGGACGGAAATCGGTGGCTTGACGGCCGTCTTCGCCCGGGCGCAGCGTGTACGTGCCGCCGGCGACCGGCGTACAGGTGCGGACTCCGGCCGGATTGGTGGTGAACGCGCCGGCGCCGCGGGGGAAGTTGCCGTAGGCGTTGGTGCCCGAACCGA
>CBIHKW010000176.1:0-6865 GCA_966203835.1 uncultured Thermomonas sp. | reverse complement strand
GGGAACACTCCTGGGTGTTAGGTCAGGGTGTCCACTAAACCGTAGGAACTACCGGATCGGCTTGAACGAATAGTTAGCCCAACATGGCCGATATGCCAGGAAGGAATGGCGCGACTGCCCCGCCGAGAACTTGCATGTGGTCAGACACGACTGACATAAATCTCAGATAGGCCTCTTTGAATGACTTCTGAGATGTTGCGCTGCCCATTGCATTAATTGATTCACTTGCCGAAGAAACAATGGCTGGATCAGCTCCTGAATTTTGGATGGCTCTAAGAAGATCTCGGAAAATCTCAGGATTCTGCTCGTTATAAACAGCGTTCTGTTGAGCTCCTTGGCTTGCATTTGCAAGATTTTGCACGTTGCCGTAAATGTTTGTGTTGAATATTTGGTGTACTAGTTCTTGAGGGACTGGATTCGAGTTGAGAGGAGCCTCGCCAGCTTCTGGTGCTTCTGCTTCTATCTCTAGCGCGAAATTAAGTATGCGCGTGCGAATTGTATCGATAGCAGCTATTACAACTCCTCTCGATATTACTTTCCATGCGGCTAAGCACCTCATGTTTTGATAAATATTTCCGCCGAAATGAGCGACGATATCTGGGTTCCAATCCTCGTGAAGGGTCCCACCTTCTCCGCGAACTGCAAGATCTTCAAGGGCGGCCACAGGCGACATAAGATAGGTGTGTGAAAGATTCTCTCTTAGCTCTTCCGGCATGCAGGTCATGGGGATGTCGGCGTTGCGAAGCCCAGATTGGAACGGACCAGAAAAGTGTCCTTTTGAATTCACATGTGCAATACGGTATTCGGGCAAACCTTCTTTCGACTCATACCCGTTTAGCTCACTGTCGATCCATGCCTTGAACTCATTGTTACCAAGTCGTGCAGCCAGAACCTTGCACTTTCTTAAAAGTGTGGACAGCGGTACGGACGAATCGATTGCTGCGCTTTGAATGTCTCTAAGGAGTGACATGCGATGGACTTTCCCTGTTGGGCTAACTATTAATTAGACATTGATATTTAGGTATATGCACACTCTGCGCCTCGATAAAATCCACTGTCAAACCCCAGCCCACCTGCAACATCTGACAGCCGCATCACCCCCTAACCCCCCTAGCCCCCAAAAACGCCCTCAAAGAAGCCGGCTTCACCGGCTTCGTCAACACCGCACACCCATACTCCCTTGCAGCGATCTTCAAAGCATCGCTCCCATCGCCCGTGAGCAACGCCGCAGGCAAATCCCGCTTCGCACGCCGCCGCAACTCAGCGATCACCCCCAAGCCGTCCAGTCTGTCGTGCAGGTGATAGTCGACCAGCGCGACATCCGGCTCCGCATCGATATGCGCCAAGGCTTCATCGACGGTCGACGCAGTAAGCGCCACCGCTTTCCAGCGGTCGAGCAATGCGCGCATGCCATCGAGGATTTCCGGGTCGTTGTCGACGCAGAGCACGCGCAGGCCGGCGAGGGCGTCGGATGATGGCGCGATCTCCGGCGACACGATTTGTTGCGCGGCGACACCGAGCGGCACGCTGATCGAAAACATGCTGCCGTTGCCGACGCGCGAATGCACGCGCAGCGGGTGGTCGAGCATGCGCGCGATGCGCTGGCAGATCGACAGGCCCAGACCGAGGCCACGCTCGCCGCCGATGCCGGGCTGATCGAAACGGCGGAATTCCTCGAAGATCTGGGTGAGGTGGTGGTCGGGAATGCCGGGCCCGGTGTCCCACACCTGACATTCGATCTGCTGCCCGCGCTGGCGCAGGCCCAGCAGCACGCCGCCTTCGCGGGTGTAGCGCAAAGCATTGGCGAGGAAATTCTGCAGCGCGCGACGCAGCAGGCGACGGTCGCTGCGCACGAACACCGGCGCGACCGCATGCACGCGCAGCGCGAGGCCGCGACCGGCGGCGCTGGGCGCGTACTGCGCGGCGAGTTCCTGCAGCAGTTCGACGGCATCGAAATGCGTGAGCTCCGGCTGCAACGCGCCGGCGTCGAGGCGAGACACATCCAGCAAACCATCGAGTAGATCCTCGGCGGCGCGCAGCGCGGTGTCGACGCGCTCGGCCAGATGCGTGCGTTCGTCGGCGTCGGTGGTTTCGCGCAGCGCCGACGCGAACAGGCGCGCGGCGTTCAGCGGTTGCAGCACGTCGTGGCTGACCGCGGCGAGGAAGCGCGTCTTCGACTGCTGCGCGGCTTCGGCTTCGCGCGTGCGCAGTTCGACGCGCTGCTCCAGGGTTTCGTTGATGTCGCGCAGCGCCTGCTCGGCGCGTTTGTAATCGGTGATGTCGCTGAAGCTGGTGACGTAGCCGCCGCCGGGTAGCGGCTGGCCGCGCATTTCGATGACCTGGCCGTTGCCGCGCACGCGCTGGTACACGTAGGGCTGGCCGGCGCGCAGATGTCCGAGCCGGCGGCGCACTTGCTCTTCGCGGCTTTTGATTGGATCGAGGCCGATGATCGCGGGATCGTTGATGCTCAGTTCGGCGCGCTCGGCGTTCCAGAGGATCAGTTCGTCGATCGGCCGGCCGACGTACAGCATGCCGTCGGGATAGCCGAGCATGTCCTGGTAGCGCCGGTTCCATGCGATCAGCCGCATGTCGGCATCGACCACGCTCACGCCTTGGCTGATGTTCTCCAGCGTGGTCGACAACACCTGGCGATTGAAGCGCAGCTCCTGACTGGCTTCGTCGAGCAGCGACACCACTTCGCCCAGCTCCATGCCGGAGCCGCGCAGCGCCGTGGTGAGCGTGAGCCGCGCCGACGCCGCGCCGATGGCCGACGCCAGCAGGCGTTCGGTGAACTGCATCAGCGCGCGATCGGCCAGATGTTCTGGCTGCCAGCTGCGGCCCTGGCCCTGCGCGTAGTCGTCGAAGGCGCGACGCGCGTGACGCTCGCCGAGAATGCGTTCGGCCAGCGCCAGCAGTTCGCCGCTGCGCACGCTGCCGGCCCAGCCGCCGGGGCCGAGCGGGGAACGCTGCGCGTACGGGTCGAGATAGGTCGTGGCCAGCAGTTGTTCCTGCAGGCGCGGGCGCATCCGCGCCGACACCATGAACAATCCGCCGACGTTGAACAGCAGCGACCAGAACACGCCGTGGGTGAGCGGGTCCCAGCCGCTGAGGCCGAACAACTGCTGCGGCCGCAACCACGACAGCGCGAACGGCCCGTGCGCGATCCAGTCCGCGCCGGCATCGGTGCTCTGGGTCAGCGCCGGCAACAGCAAGGTGTAGGCCCAGGTCAGCGCGCCGAGCAACAAACCTGCGAACGCACCGGCGCGACTCGCACCGCGCCAATACAGACCACCGATCAACGCGGGCGCGAACTGCGCCACTGCCGCGAACGCGAGCAGGCCGTGCTGCGCAAGGCTGTCGCCCGACGCCGCCGCGCCGCGGTAATAGGCGTAGGCCATCAGCGCCAGCGCGACGATGGTGATGCGCCGCACCCACAGCACCTGGCGGTCGATGCCGCCGCCTTCGGACAGCACGCCGTTGCGCAGCAGTAGCGGCATCACCAGATCGTTGCTGACCATGGTGGCGAGCGCGACGCTGGCGACGATGACCATACCCGTGGCGGCCGAAAAACCACCGATGTACGCCATCAGCGCGAGCGTCTGCTGATCCAGCGCCAGCGGCAGCGCCAGCACGTACGCATCGGGCGACGCGCCGCTGCCGGCGAGCAGCGATTGCCCCGCCAGAGTGATCGGCACCACGAACACGCTGAAGATGACGAGATAAGCGCCGAACAACCAGCGCGCGGGGCGAATGTCGGCGGGGTCCTGGCATTCGACTACCGCGACGTGGAACTGGCGCGGCAGGCAGATGATCGCGGTGAAGGCGATCAGCGTCTGCGCGATGAAACCCGTCGGCAATCCCGGCGCGGTGACCACGCGCGCGGCGTCGACGACGCGCGCGCCGAGATGGCCGTCGCCCGGCAGATGCAGCAGCGCGAGCACGCCGATGGCGACGAACGCGAGCAGTTTCACCAACGATTCCAGCGCCACCGCCAGCACCATGCCGCGATGGTGTTCGGTGGCGTCGATCTGGCGCGTGCCGAACAGGATCGCGAACACCGCCAACAGCAGCGCGACGTACAGCGCGGGGTCGCCGAACAGCGCGTCGTCGCTGCCCGGCGCCAGCACTTCGACGCTCATCGCCACCGCCTTGAACTGCAGCGCGACGTAGGGCACGGCGGCGATCAGCGCCACCGTCGCGACCAGTGCCGCCAGCCCGGGCGCGCGGCCGTAGCGCGAGGACAGGAAATCGGCGATCGACACGATGCGGTGTTCGCCGGAAATCAGTACGAGGCGTTCGAGAATCCGCCAGCCGAACAGCAGCATCAGCAGCGGGCCGAGATAGATCGGCAGGAAACCCAGCCCGGTGCGCGCGGCGGTGCCGACCGCGCCGTAGAACGTCCACGACGAGCAATAGACCGCCAACGCCAGCGAATAGATCAGCGGCCGCGCCCAGCGCCAGCGCGGCGTCGCGCCGCGCAGGTCGCCGAGGTAGGCGACCGCGAACAGCACGCCCACATAACCCAGCGACACCAGCAGCAGCACCCAACCTGGAATCATGCGCGAGACTCGGCGGAACGACGGTCCGGCGAGTGTACGGCGGCGACGGGCGCCGTCGACGACCTGCGACCAAAGTCGAAAGACCGCTCTCGGTCACGGTCCAGCCCGACGGCACGCCCGCCACCGCCGGAGGTTGTGACCCGGGACTGGAAATGCTGCGGCAGTCCGTGTTCTGCTCCGCTGCGGGCCATGCACGGCCCGAAATCCGCGTTCGCCGAAGCCCCCCGTTCGTTGAGAACGCTTCCTGCTGTTTCCACGATTCGAAAAAGGAAAGTTTGATGAAGCGTGCCTGTTCAACCACCACCCGCTCCACCCGCAAGGTGCTCGCCCTCGCGGTCGCGCTGTCGTGCTTCGCCCCGATGCTCGCGCAGGCTGCGCAGCCGGCACCGATGAAGATCGCCGACCAGCGCAATGCCAACCTGCGCCTCAACGCGGCATCGCTCGGCCGCATCTACGAAATCCGCACCTCCGACGCGAGCTTCGTGAAGGTCCATTTCGACCATTTCTCGCTGCCCGACGGCGTGACCCTGGAAGTCTTCAGCCCCGACCGCAGCCAGATGTATCGCTACAGCAACGCGACGCGCGACGGCAACACCGTCGATGAGGCGATGGGCCAGGACGGCCGCACCAGCTTCTCGGCGATGTCGATCCACGGCCCGGTGGCGTTGATGCGTCTGGTCGGTACGCCGCGCGGCGCCTGGCGCAGCGACGACGGCATCCGCGTCAGCCGCTATCTGCAGGGCTATTCCGAGCGCAAGCTGCGCGAATTGAAGATCGACGGCATGGTCGATGGTTCGTTCGGCACGCGCTCGATCATCGGCACCGACGACAAGCGCGCGGCCGCCTGCTACGCCTCCAGCGACCCGACCGCGTTCGACCGCACGCGCCCCGTTGCGCGTCTGGTGATGAGCGGCGGCGGCCTGTGCACCACCTGGCGCGCGGGTCCGGACAACCGCATGTTCACCAACAACCACTGCATCGCCACCGCCAGCGCCACGGCCTCGGCCGAAGTGTGGTTCAACTATCAGCTGAGCAGCTGCGGCGGCGCGGCGGCCACGCCGACCAAGGTCGCGGGCGATCAGATGCTGGCGACCAACACCACGCTGGACTACACGCTGTACACGGTGAAGAACTTCGCCAACATTTCCAGCTTCGGTTATCTCGGCCTGGAAACGCGCGCGGCCACGCTCAACGAAGAAATCTTCATCGCCGGCCATCCGGGCGGGCGCCAGAAGGAACTCAGCGTCGTCAGCGACCAGGACGGCGGCGGTCGCTGCCGGGTCAACAGCGCCAGCACCAGCGGCAACGCCGCGAATACCGACATCGGCTACTACTGCGACACCGAAGGCGGCAGCTCCGGTTCGCCGGTCATCGCGCGCTCCAGCAACAAGGCGTTGGCTCTGCACCACCTTGGCGGCAGCCTGAACAAGGGCGCGAAGATGTCGCTGATCTGGCCGCAGGTCTCCACCCACTTCGGCGGCGTGGCCCCCGGCGGCGACAACGGCAGCGGCGGCAACACGCCCCCGGTCGCGAATTTCACCTCGACGATCAGCGGCCTGACCGTGAGCTTCACCGACACCTCCACCGACAGCAACGGCACCATCGCGAGCCGCAGCTGGAACTTCGGCGACAGCACCACGTCCACCGCCACCAACCCCAGCAAAACCTACACCGCGGCGGGCACGTACACGGTCACGCTGACCGTCACCGACAACGGCGGCGCCACCAACACCACCACGCGCTCGGTCACCGTCGGCAGCAGCGGCGGCACACAGACCTACACCAACACCACCGACTACGCGATCGCCGACAACGCGACCGTCAACAGCCCGATCACCGTCTCCGGCCGGACCGGCAACGGTGCAGCGTCGACACCGGTCGCGGTGAACATCGTCCACACCTACAAGGGCGATCTGAAGGTCGATCTGATCGCGCCGGACGGCAGCGTGTACGTGCTGCACAACCGCGCCGGCGGCAGCGCCGACAACATCGTCCAGACCTTCAACGTCAATCTGTCGACGGAAGCCTTGAACGGCACGTGGAACCTGCGCGTGAACGACAACGCCAACGCCGACACCGGCTACATCAACAGCTGGAGCGTCACGTTCTGAAGCGATGTGCGTTGAAGCAGCAGGCGTCGATCCTTCGGCGCACTGCATAGCGATATTGAAGAAGCCCCGGTGAGAGCCGGGGCTTTTTTGTAGAACCCATTTCAAGATCAGCGACTTTTTTAGACCGTCGTCCCCCCGCGAACCCCGCCCCCCCCCGGGGAAAAAAAACCCCAAAAAACCAACCCCCCAAACCCC
>CBIHKW010000175.1:0-6987 GCA_966203835.1 uncultured Thermomonas sp. | reverse complement strand
CGGCTGTTGCGCGGCGTAGTAGGGATTGTTGCCCTGGCCCTGGTTGTCGTCATAGGGGTAGTCGCCGGACTGCCCCGGCGGATTCGGCGGTAGATTCTGGTTCACTTTTGCTTGTTCCTACGCAGACCGACGACGTTCTTCCCGTGACGGATGACCAGGAAGGGATAAGTACCATGGACGACGAGGGTGTTCTCCTCGACGGTGGTATTGACCAGGAAGTCTTCACCGCCTTCGCGTTGTCGACCGTAAACGGCCGGGAAATCGCCCGAGGGGAAGCGGTTGATGTTGTTGAACTTGATGTAGGTGAACTGCCCGTCGTCGTAAGTGTTGACCGGGATCAGCCACTTGTTCTTGGTGCGGGTCGAGTAGGAGTAATCGAAATAGTAGGCGCGGGTCTTGTCGAGTTCGACATCGACCTCGCTGTTCCTCGGTTTCGGCGCGCCCTTGGCATCGGCCGCGGCCGACGGCGAGAACACCGAATTATTCGGATAGCTGAACGTGATCTTGTAATGCACGCCGGCCCGCTTGGCCTGCTCGAGCGCCGTCCAGTCGGTGGCCACCACCTTCAGTTCGAAGAGATAGGAATGCGTCGCCGTGCGCACCATCATGTTGGTGTCCACGTCGACGTTCTTCGGCTTGAGATAGAAGACGTTGTCGCGGCGATTGAGTTCCCAGCCCGAATTGAAACCAGTGCTGTAGTCGAGGATATCCTCGCTGGGACTCAACTCGATCTGGGTGGTGATGCCCAGGCCGGTGCGTACTTCATAAATCCTGTCAGGCTCGTATTCGTACTCGACGATGACCTGCGCGAATGCCGGCATCGCCAGCGTCATCGACGTCAGGACGCACAGCAGGACTGCATAGCAAGAGCGATGCAAGCGGCTCATCTGTTGCCTACTCCATTGACTTGATTGGGGGCCGCCTGGGCGGGAGCCTGGGGCTGACCAGCCGGCACGGTGCCGGCGGGGACTGCTGGTTGATACTGCGGCTGGCCTGCGGGAACCTGGCCGGCCGGCGCACCGAAATCGGGAGCAGCCGGATACGGTTGGCCCGGTGCGACAGGCTGACCTGGAACGACCGGCTGGCCCGGCACCGGCTGACCGGGGTACGGTTGCGCGCCCGGCTGCACGGGATAACCCGCGGGAGCCTGCGGTTGTGCCTGCACGGGATTCTCGACCGGCGGAGAAGCCGCGAAGTCGTTGTCGACCGTATATTCCGTGACCTGGAAGCCCAGCGGGTTGTTGTACCGCTGTTTCTCGTCCATCTCGAGATTCGCCTTGTAGGTGTACTCGAGTCTGGCGATCTTGCTGTCGATAGGACTGGTCTCACCGGTCTTCTTGTCGTACAGCACGCGCTGATAGCGGACGGTGGCGCTGTTGCGTGCGCTTTCGCCCTGGCCGGTCCTGGCGAGCTGGATGCTGAGGATCTTCACCCGCACAGCGCGCTCTTTGCCGTACTGCTTGTAAGGGCTCTCGGGGTTGTTGCCCGCATGGATGGCACCGTAGCCGGCGCGCACGTTCGGCCCCGACATGACATTCACCAGATCCCAGTCGCGCAGGTTCATCTGCGCCACGTCGAACGACTCGCGGGCGATGATGTACTGGGCGACGTTGCTGCGGTTCAGCGCTTCGCTCTGGGTGATGCTGTTCTTGGTGCTGAAGTCGCCGCGCAGGGTGGCGACCGTGGCTTGACCTGTATAGGCATCGGCCATGATCAGGTACGGCACTTCCTTCTTCAGCGGAAGGATGTAGGCGAAACCGCCAAGCATGACCAGGACCATGAAGATGCAGATCCAGGCAATCATCCACGCGCGCTTTTCGCTGCGCCGTGCGATGTCCGAGATGCTGACCTCGAAATTGATGCCTTTCGCGGAAGCGTTGTCGATGTGTGGGGAGTCTTTCTTCTTGCCGAGCATGCTGGAGCCTGTATTCCGGAAGTTGGGGGAAGGGCGAAACCTGACGTGTGAGGCCCGGACCCTGCGTCCCGGCAGCGCCGGAACTCAGGGGCGGGAAACCGTCAGCGGCCGGCACCCCCGCCTGCATCGCCGGACGAAATGCGAACGACGATCTCATTGCCGCTCACGCCGATGGTCACCTGCTGCGAGGAGTAGGCCGCATTCAGCTGCGACAACGCCTCCTGCAGACTCGGCGTGCGGATCTCGGCCACGGCGGTATGCAGGGTGTAGTCCATCGGATGACGATAGGTCAGGACCATGTTGGAGTCGTCCGCCCAGCGTTCGAGCATGTTCTTGAGCGTACGGTCCATCGGCGAAGCGTAGAACAGGTAGGCATCCTGCAACGGAATGGCCTGGGTCTCTTCCGCGAAACGATTGATGGTCTTCCAGCGGCCGCCGAAATCCGGTGGCGGGCGCGTGGCACAACTGGAAAGCACCATCGCGAGCGCGGCGCCGAGCAGGAATTTGGACAGAATCGAGATTGGATATTTCACACGCCACCCGGAGAAAGATCGGAGAAATTGAGTGAAACGGAAGCCGCCCCGCGGCTTGAACCGGTCGGAGCGGACGCATGCTGTGTACAGATGCAACCGGATGCCCGATCAGCGTCGCCAAGCGCCGCCGAGAAAATCTGTTTCGGAAAATAGCACCGGTTGTGGTGTGGCCGAACACGGCCTATGGAAATCCTTGTTGTCACGACAGATCAGGCCCCCTCCTCGCACCGATCGTCGTCGCCAGCCATTCGTTGTTGATTCGAACCGCTGCGACGTCCTTATTAAGTTGAACCCAGTGAACATTCCCGACACCCGCGAGCGACAGTACCGACAATTCGCGGAGCCTGCAGCTGGAACAAGCCCCTAGGCTGCGTTGGGTGAACATAGCCTGATCACCTGCGGCTGGTCAAGAAAACCGGAGCGAATCGTGTCGATGAGCGTCAAACCCTGCTCCGACCGGCCGATCCGTATGGAAACGCGGCATGTAACGCAGATAGCAACTGTCATCGTTACGGAGATACGCGGCTCCCGGATGGCGCGACCGGGGTTCAGTCGAGCGGGCGAAGCCGCCCTTCGTGCAACTCCAGAACCCTGTCGAGCCGCCGCGCGAGACCGCGATCGTGAGTGACCACGACAAGACTGGTCCGGTGTTCGCGATTCAGTTCGAGCATCAGCTCGAAGACCGTCATCGCGGTCTTTTCGTCGAGATTTCCCGTGGGTTCGTCGCCGAGCACGCAGGCCGGGCGATTGACCAGCGCGCGCGCGACGGCGGCGCGTTGGCGTTCGCCGCCGGACAGTTCTCCCGGCTTGTGTTCGAGCCGAGGCCCCAATCCGACCGACTCCAGCAGCGTCCGGGCGCGTGTCGTGGCTTCCGCCACCGATGCGCCATGCAGCAACACCGGCAGCATCACGTTTTCCAGCGCGGTGAATTCGGGCAACAGGTGGTGGAACTGGTAGACGAACCCCAACGCGCGGTTGCGCAGGCGTCCGCGCTCCGCATCGGAAAGCGCGCTCATCTTGTGGCCGGCGACATACACCTCGCCGTCCGTCGGCATATCCAGACCGCCCAGCAGGTGCAGCAGCGTACTCTTGCCGGCGCCGGAAGCGCCGACGATGGCGACGGTCTCGCCGGCCTGCACTTGCAGATGCAGGCCTTCGAACACCGGCGTACACAGCTTGCCCTCGGCGTAGGTCATCGCCAGACCTTCGGCGCGCAGCACGATCTCGTCGGCCGCGCCTTGGCCCGGAGTGCCCTGCCCAATCGTGCGTGTGTCATTCATAGCGCAGCGCCTCCGCCGGTGCGGTCCGCGCCGCGCGCCACGCCGGATACAGCGTGGCCATGAACGCCATGGCGAGCGCGACAAGTGCGATCACCGTCACATCGAAGGCCCTCAGTTCGGTCGGCAGACCGGTGATGTAGTAAACGTCGGCCGGCATCAGCACCACGTCGAAAATGCGTTCGATCAGCTTCAGGATGCGCTCGAGATTCAGGGTCAACAGGATGCCGCTGACCACGCCGGTCAGCGTGCCGATGATGCCGATCAGCGAGCCCTGGACCATGAACACCTGCATCACCCCGCGCGGAGTCAGGCCGAGGGTGCGCAGAATCGCGATGTCGGCCTGCTTGTCGGTGACCAGCATCACCTGCGAATTCACCAGCGTGAACGCGCCCATCAGGATGATCAGCGACAGCAGGATCGCGATCATGGTTTTTTCCAGCCTCAGCGCCCGGAACATATTGGCGTTGTCGCCGGTCCAGTCGCTGACCCGGAAATTTTCGCGCATGCGCTCCGCCAAGCGGTTGCCGAGGTCGTGCGACACCTGCCAGGCCAGATCCATGTCGTGCAGTTTCAGGCGTACGCCGGTGACGCCCTCGCCCATCCGCAGCAGGCGCTGGGCATCCTGGATGTGGATCACCGCGAGATTGCGGTCGAACTCCTGGTGGCCGACTTCGAACAGACCGGTGACCGTGAACCGCTTCATCTGCGGCACCGCGCCGAGCGGCGTGCTCTGGAATTCCGGGGTATAGACGATGACCGTGTCGCCGACGGCGACGCCCAGCCATAGCGCGAGTTCGCGCCCGAGCACGATGTTGAACTTGCCTGGCGCCAGGGATTTCAGTGAACTGCCGTCAACCATTTTCTCGGCCAGCACCGACACATCACCCTCACGCACCGGGTCCACACCGCGGAGCAGCGCGCCCTCCTCGCGCGGTCCCTGCAGCATGACCGGGCGTTCGACGTACGGCGCGGCGCCGGCGACCCGCGGATCCTTGCGGGCCTCGTCGATGGCATGCGCCCAATTCTGTAGCGGCTCGCCGTCGGCGCTGACGGTGGCGTGGGCCGCCATCTGCAGCATGCGGTCGCGGATCTCGCGCTGGAACCCGCTCATGACCGCCAAGGTGGTGATCAGCGCGGCCACACCCAGCGCGATGCCCAGCATCGACGCGAACGAGATGAAGGAAATGAAACCGTTGCGGCGCTTGGCGCGGAGGTAGCGCAGGCCGATGGCGACGGGTATGGGTTTGAACATGACGGCCCAGGCAACGAATGCCGGCTATGGTGACATCGAGTCGGTGCCGCGCACAGCATCGGATGCGGGTACGGCCAGCCGCAGTTCACGACGCAGGGCCGGGCTGAGCGTATCGGGCCACAGGCTGCGGCGATGGGTGCGGCCGTCGGCATCGCGCCAGGACACGAATCCCAGCGTGCCGCGCCAATCGATCCGGAATGCCTCGACGGCCCGGCCATCGACCGTGGCCGCACCCGATGCGTCGATCACCACCTCATGCGTGCTCCGGCGCAGCTCGCGCGCCGCAAGCCACAGCGCGAAGCACACCGCCGACGCGGCCAGAAGTCCGCCGATCCAGACCGGCAGGTCCGAAGACAGCGCCGCCCAGGGCACCAGCACCGCCAGCATCAGCATCGCGCCGGCCAACATGCGCGAAGGGCGCAGCTCAAACCGGCAGGGCGCGGATGTGTTCGACGAGCGCATGCAATTCAGAGTCTTCGGGAATTTCGTAGCCAAGGAACCAGCGCCACAGCCGGTCGTCCTCGCAGGCGAGCAGGCGCTCGAACACCGCGCGCTGGTCCGCGGAAGCACCGGCCCAGTCGCGATCCAGATAACGGCCGAACAACTGGTCGAGCTCGCGCATCCCCCGACGGCAGCGCCAACGCAGTCGCTGCAGTTCGGCGATATCGGAACCGGGTTCGGTCATCCGGCGATCAACCCATAGCCCAGCACCGCCCAAAGCACCAGCAATACCAGCAAACTCAGCGCGAACGCACGGAAGCGATGCATGACCTTGTTGTAGGTGCAGTGGATACCGCTGTGCAGCACGCGCGCGGCGACATAGGCCCAGGCGAGCCCAAGCACCAGCGGGGTGACCTGCGCGGTCAGGGCCGCGACCACCAGCGCCAGATAGAACAACATCGGGGTCTCGAACAGATTGCGGAAATTGTCGGCAGGCGCGACATCGGTATACAGCGCCGACGCTTGGGTCGACGTCGACACTTTCTGCGGATGGATGCGGTCGCGCTTCATCTCCGCGACGCGGCGACGGAACATGACCACGAGCACGATGAAGGTCAGCGCCACCATGGCGAGCGCAGGCAGGAAGATCGTCGTATGGGTCATTAGTTTTTCCGTTGCGCCCGCAATCGACCGGCACGCCGGATTCATGCGATCGATGAGAAGCGGACCATCAACCGATGGCTTTGAATTTGTCGCTCAAATCTTTCGCAAGCGTCATGTAAGCAAGGACGGATTCGGACGAAGGTCGAAAATCATGATCATGCACAGACTTGTTGCGCATGATCTGAAGCTCTCTGAACACCGTCAGATCCTGATCGTCCAGATCATGCGACAGCTTGGCAAGCTCGTTCAGGCGATTGCCTGCAACGACTCTGGCATCAGGCAGTCCTTTTCGCTGCAATGCGCTCCTGGCCTGAGATTCAACCTCCAGCCAAGCCTTGATCACAGCGCCTCTCGGGTTGGCTTCGGCCAGACCATGATCTTCGATCCGCGCCGGGACATGCGCAGTCCTTCTGGCGCCGCGCTTCTCCTGGACCATCTCTTCGACAGCGGCGACCGCCGCCTCGAACTCGACCGTCGCATCGCCGAACTGGCCTTTCCTGATTCTTCCGAAAAGAGACGACAACTCTTTCCTGAAAAGCACCAGCACGACCAGAACCGTCGCCGGCCATGCGAGCGATTCGATGATATTGGACGCAAGCGTATTGTTATCCATGCATCCACCGCTGCCTTGTCGAAGTCGGAATTCCGTTATGTGGCGCGCAGGTTTTAGACCTGTCGCGCCAGCATGAGCTTCTTGATCTCACCGATGGCCTGCGCGGGGTTGAGGCCTTTCGGACAGGTCCGCGCGCAGTTCATGATGGTGTGGCAGCGATACAGTTTGAACGGGTCTTCCAGATCGTCCAGGCGCGCGCCGGTGTCTTCGTCGCGGCTGTCGATGATCCAGCGATAGGCCTGCAGCAATACCGCCGGGCCGAGATAGCGGTCGCCGTTCCACCAGTAACT
>CBIHKW010000174.1:0-7189 GCA_966203835.1 uncultured Thermomonas sp. | reverse complement strand
CGAGGTAATGATCGACGCGATAGACGCGATCCTCGTCGAAGCTGCGGGTCACGCCGTCGTTGATCGCGATGGCTTCCTCCAACGCATGGCCAATCGGTTTCTCCAGCATCACCCGGGTGCCGAGGCCGGCCAGGCCGTGACGGGCCAGCGCCGCGCAGGCCTGTTCGTAGAACTTCGGCGAGGTGCTGAGGTGATAGACGATATCGCCGCTGCGCAAGTTGGAAATACGTTCGGCCAGCGCGGCCATCGAGGCGTCGTCGTCGAGCGAAGCGGGCTGGTACTGCACGCGCGCCAACAAGGCTTGCAGGGTCGCGTCGTTGCGTTGATCGGAAGGCACGAAACGGGCGATGGCATCGGCGACGAAGGCGCGGAAGGCATCATCGTCGAGTGCGCTGCGGGCGGTGCCGAGAATGCGCATCGAGGCAGGCAACAGGCCATCGCTGTGCAGTCCGTACAGCGAGGGCAGCAACATGCGCTGGGCGAGATCGCCGGTGGCGCCGAAGATCGTCAACAGGGAAGCAGGGGTGGTCACGGATGGTTCCAGGCTCATGAGGCGAGAAGCGTATGCCGCAGCGACGGGTCGGGGGCTTGAAATCGATTACAGCAGATCCGGGCCGGTTTGGTCTGCACGCCTGCCCGGTTTCGACCGCCCTGCGTCACAACGACCGCAGCAGGCGGACCCGATCCAGCGCCCACATCGTCGGCCGGGTATCGCCGGTGAAATAAATGCACAGATCCTGCGTGGCGGTCTGCGCAGGCAGCGGCGCTTTGAGGGTCAGGAAGCCATCGCTGCCCGGCGCCTGCGGCAATGCCACGCTCGCCAGCGTCGGACCATCGCATCCGGCGCGAATCACCAGCTCGCCGTGCGCGGACTGCGCGGGCTTGAACTTGCGGGCCGGTTCGTCGTGCGCCAACTGGAAGAAATAGGGAATGCGGCCCGCGCGGATTTCGATCCCGGCGATGCCGCTCAGATCCGCCTGTTTCCACTCCCAGCAGGGATTGAAGATATCGACGTTGAAGATCGCGCGATCGCCGTCCGCCGGACCGTCGTCTTCCAGCCGCAGCATCAGCGCATTGGTACACATCGTCAGCGCTTCATCGTTCCGCTGCAGCAGCGATCCCGCGCTGAGTCGACGTTCGCTGGCGTCGCCCAGCGCATGCCCGGTATGGAACGCGGCGGCGCGGACGCGGATCGGCAGGCGCAGCTGCAACGGCTGCGTGTATTTCGGCGATGCCGCCGTCGGCGCGCTGCCGTCGGTGGTGTAGCGGATGTCGTCGTAGCCCAGCGGATTCGACAGCGTAACCTTGGCCGCGCGTGCGACGCGGTCTTCATCCGCATCGATGCGCACTTCGAACGGTGTCTTCGCATGGCCGATGCCCAGCGCGCGATAGCGCTGCAACTGCGCCGGCAGGCGGTCGAGGAAGCCGTCGTAGCTGCGCACCGCCGGTGCCGACCAGCCGATTTCCGCGACGGCGGCGACGCGCGGAAACATCGCATGTTCGACGCGCGCGAACGTGCGCATGTGCTCGGTCCAGACATTGGCCTGCAGGCCGAGAATATGCTGCTGCTTGTCTTTGGCGAGTGCGGCGGGCACCGGGTCGAACGCATAGACGCTGCGCAGTTCGATCAAAGCCGGACGGCCCGGCGGCTCGTCGGCGGAAGCGGTCTGCAGATAATCCAGATACAGCGACGCCGCCGGCGACATCACCACGTCGTGGCCCTGCGATGCCGCCTGCAGGCCGCCTTCGGTGCCGCGCCACGACATCACCGTCGCGCTGCGCGGCAGATCGCCTTCCAGGATCTCGTCCCAACCCAGCAGCCGGCGCTGATGCGCGGCCAGGGTTTTCTCCAGCCGCTGCATCATCCAGCTCTGCAATTGCATCTCGGTCTTCAGGCCGAGCTGAGCTTTGCGCGCCTGCACCTGCGGCGATGCGATCCACTGGTCCTTCACCGCTTCGTCGCCGCCCAGATGCACATAGCGGCCGGGAAACAGATCCACGACTTCGGTCAACACGTTTTCGAGGAACACCAGCGTGCTTTCTTCGACATTGAACAGATTGGTGTTGACGCCCCACTCGTTCGAGACCGCAATCGGCTTGCCGGACACGCCCAGCTCCGGGTACGCGGCGATCGCCGCCGTGGCGTGGCCGGGGATGTCGATCTCGGGCACAACCGTGATCTGGCGCTCAGCGGCGTAACGCACGATGTCGCGGATCTGTTCCTGGCTGTACCACCCGCAGTACGGCCGCGGCTGTCCGCTGCGCGGATCGATGCCGCCGTCGCCGGACGGAATGCGGCAGCCGCCGACTTCGGTCAAGCGCGGATAGCGTTTGATTTCGACGCGCCAGCCCTGATCGTCGGTCAGATGCCAGTGGAAGACATTGAGTTTGTGCATCGCCATCGCGTCGAGCAGTCGCTTGATCTCGTCGACCGATTGGAAGTGGCGCGCCGAATCCAGCATCGCGCCGCGCCACGAAAAACGCGGTGCGTCTTCGATGCGCAGCGCCGGCACCTGTGTGCGCTTGCCGCCGGCATCGACCATCAACTGCCACAGCGTGACCGCACCGTGCTGCAGGCCGCGGGCATCGCGCCCTCGCACTTCGATCCGCGATGACGATATCTCCAACACATAAGCTTCATCGCCCGCGAGCGATGCATCGATGGCGAAACGGATGCCGTCCTTCGCCTTGGGGCCAGCGGAAGGTTGCAGCGCCAGGCCATGGCTTTTCGCGACGAAGCTCGAGAACAGCCGCGCGGCTGACTGCGCGGCCTCGCCGTCGGCGCGCAGCGGCGTGTTCGCATCGATCGCGAAACTGCCTTTGCGCATCCGTAGCGATGCGGGCGCGGGAATCAACGCCGGTGTGGATGCGGATGTTGTGGCGGTCTTGTGTGCCGGTTCCGGACTGTCGCCGGCTTGGCAGATGAGCGGCAGAACCAGCGCTGCGCACAGCGCGAGGCGGGACAGGGCTGCGGACGAGCGGGAAGCGATCATGGCGGCCTTCTGGAAGTCGAGTCATCGATGAAAAACGGAAACGCTTCTCGGCCGCACGCGCCCTGCCGTATCGGCGACGCGCGCATCGAGGCGCAGAACAACCGGGTTTGGATCTTACGCGAGCGTATCGGCAAAGGCACTCGACCCGAAGCGCCGATGCGACGCGCGCGGCCCGATCGGCATGCCTCCAAAAAAATGGGCCCGGACGAATCCAGGCCCGAAAGGGACCACAGGGTTGATGTCTTAGAACTTCATGCGGAAGGTGACGTAGTACTGACGGCCGTTTTCGTAGATGGAACGGGGACGGTCGCTGCTTTCGGCGTAGTACTTGGTCTTCGGGTTGTTCAGATTGAGCGCATCCAAGGACAGCGAGTAACTGTCGTTGAACTTGTAGCCGAACGATGCCGAAACGTTGTCGATGTCGTCCTGGTAGAACGCGGAGAGGCGGTCCAGGCCGCTGTAGAACGAAGAGCGGAAGGTGTAGTTCAGTCGCGCATTGAAATGCTCGTTCTCGAAATAGCCGCCCAGGTTGTAGGTGTTCTTCGAAGTGCCCAGCATGTCTTCGTTGCTGCCATCGGCGCGCCTGGCATTGGTGCTGCCGTCCGCGTAGGTGTAGTTGGCGAAGGCGCCGAAGTTCTCACCGATCGGCTGTTCCCACGCCAGTTCGAAGCCTTTGACCTTCGCATCCGAACCCAGCGGGATGGTGACGTCGTAGTCGACCATCGCGCCCTGCGGGTTGTTCGCATCGATCGTCAGGTATTGCCGGCGCGTTCTGCCCAATGCGACGTAGTTGTCGATGTCCATGTAGAACAGGCTGGCCGAGAACAGTGCGCGTTCGGCGTAGTACCACTCGAAAGTCGCATCGAGATTGGTCGAGAGGATCGGCTCCAGGTTCGGGTTGCCGCCCGAGCCGCCGCCGATGCCGCCGACGTTGGCGGGCGGGCTGAGCGAAACGGCACCCGCCAGCTGCGAGTAATCCGGACGCGTCAGCGTGCGCGATACCGCGAAGCGCAGCACCTTGTCGTCCGCCAGGTCATACTTCAGGTTCAAGCTCGGCAGCCAATCGTTGTAGGTGTTGCTGACGACATCCTTGCGGAAGGCACCGAATGCGGACGTGGTGACCGCGCGCGGATCGGTTGCAACGGTGTTGACCCAATTGGAGGCTTCTTCTTCGGTGCGCACATAGCGCAGACCGACGTTGCCGCTCCACTTCTCGCCTTCGAAATTCAACTGCGCATAGGCGGCGGTGCTGCGTTCTTCCAGGCCGTATTCGGCGGGGAAATAGCGGCGTGTGACCGGATCGCGATTGGTCAGGCGGTTGAACTGCGCCAGCTGTTCCGGCGTGAAGTACCAGATATCGCGCGGGAAATTGCCGCCGAGGCCCGAGCCGAAGTTGCCGGGGTAATTGCGGAAGCCCTGCGGCCACGTGCTCGGGTCGAATGCGTTCGGTGTCACGGCGAAGCTGGGGCCCTGCGCAACCACATTTTCGAGGCTGCGCTCATGCCGCGCGTCGCGCACACCGAAGTCCAGCGAGGTCAGCGCACCCGAGTCGAGGAAGTAGGTGCCGTCGAGCTTCAGCCACTTTTCCTTGTCGAGCACATCGACATCCTGGAATCCGAAGATCCAATCCAGATTGATGTTGGTGCCGGGGGTGCCCGGGACGCTGGTATTGGTCGTGCCCAGGTTCCAGTCCGCCGCACCGATGCCGCGCAGGCGCCAACCCGCGCCGGTGCCCAGGCCCACGTCCCATTCGGCGACGTCCTGGGTCGGGGTTTTGCCGTGGCCGGTGGAGGTGCCGATCTGGCCGGTGAACGACAGTTTGTCGCTGACGTCCCATTCGGCATCGGCGCTGAAGAAGTTGCTGCTGGAAGCGGCGCCGGGGCGCGAGATCTGATCGTAGATGCCGTACTGGCGACCGGCCTGGGCCGCGAACGTTGCGTTCACGAGGGTGTTGTTGCGCACCACATAGCCCGGGTTCGGCGCTTGGCCAGCGCCTTGGCCCAGGATGCGGCTGCCCCACAGCATGTAGTTGCGGTTGTAGTTGTCGGCCTTCATGCGCGAGCTGAAGCCGGTCAGCGAGAAACTGAAATCGTCGGTCGGTTTGAACTGGGCCGAGATCAGGCCGCCCGTGCGTTTGCGCTCCTGTTCGAACAGCGCCGAGCCCATCAGGCTCGGGTAGAACACACCGCTGAGATCCGGGTTGCTGATGGCGATGGCGGAACCTGGTGTGATGCTTTCGTAGCCCAGGATTTCCTGGCCATCGCGACGCAGATGGCGCTCTTCGCTGAAGGCCTGGACCATGAAGCCGAAGCTGCCCTGGTCGTTGGACCAGTTGGCGAGGGCCGAGAGCTGCGGATCGGTCTTGCTGGGCAGTTCCGCGTTCACCGCGCCCAGCGAGATGTGCGAGGTGAAGCCGGCGGCGAAATTCAGCGGACGACGGGTGACGATATTGATGTTGCCGACCGCGCCGCCTTCCACCAGGCGCGCTTCCGACGACTTCAGTACTTCGACTTTCTCCACCAGTTCGGAGGGCAGCAGCGAATAGCTGACGCTGCGGCCGACGGTGCCGCTCTGGTTGAGCACGAACCAGTCGCCGGAGGCGATGTTGTGACCATCGATCAGTGTCTGGGTGAAGCTGGGGCTGGTGCCGCGCATGCTGACGCGATCGTTTTCGTCGAACGCGCCTTCGTTGGCGCTGGCGGCGCTGATGTTCACGCCGGCCACGCGCTGCAGCGAATCGGCGACGTTGTGATCGGGCATCTTGCCGATGTCTTCCGAGCTGATGACCTCGATGCGGTTTTTCGCGCCGCGCTTGCTGTCGAGCGCTTTCTCGATCGCACCGCGGATGCCGACGACCACGATCTCGTCGAGGTCCGATGCCTGTTCGCCGGCCGGCGCGGGCGCGTTCTGCGCGAAGGCGGGTCCGATGAATCCAAGGCTCGCCAGGATGGCGATCGACAGTGCGCTTCTTTGCAATTTCATGGTGAATTTACTCCCCTCATCGTTGAATTTCGGAGCGGGCTGGGCGTACACACTTTCAGCACAACGCTGCCGTACCTGTTGATTTCGAGTACCCGTACTTCGACGCCTTCCGTGTTTTTGTCTTGTTTTGGAATCCTTCTCAGACGACGTCGTGCCAATCCCGGTCGCGCTGGTGCAAATACCAGTTCGCCGCCCCGATCACGCCCAACTGCCCGTGCTCGACCAGCCGCACGGGAATACGTTCCAGCGCCGCGCGCATCGGTCCCTTGTTGAGGAACCGTTCGACGAAGCTGCTGTCGATGAGGAATCCGCGGATCTGCGGCAGGATCCCACCGGCCAGATAGATGCCGCCCTGCACGCCGTAGAGCAGGGCCATGTCGCCGACCACGCTGCCGAGCAACCCGCAGAAGATTTCGAGACTTTCGCGCGCCAGCGGATCGTCGTTGGCGATCGCCGCAGTCGTGATTTCGCCGGGCGCGCGATAGGCGTGGACGGTGCCGCGGATCGCGCACAGCGCGCTGTGCAGATGCATCAGGCCCGGCCCCGACAATGCGTATTCCACCGGCACGTGGCTCTGCTTCTTCAGCATTTCCTGCAGCAGCGCGATTTCGATGGCATTGCCGGGCGTCAGCGCGGCCTGCCCGGCCTCCGTCGCCAGTACGACATCGCCTGTTCCGGAAGGAATCCACAGCGCCGCACCGAAACCGGTGCCGGGGCCGAGCACCAGCGTCGGACCGCGCGTGGCGGGCGTTTCGGGGCCGGTCACGCGCAGCACTTCGCTGGCGTCGACATGCGTTGCGGCGTGGGCCACGGCTTCGAAATCGTTGACCACGCGCAGATCGCTGAAGCCCAACTGCTTGCGGATCTGCTCCGGCACCAGCGGCCATGGCAGGTTGGCGGAAATCACCGAGCCGTCTTCCAGCGCGTAACCGGCGCTGGCGATGACGCCTTCGTTGACCGCGCTGTTGTCGAAGCTGCCGAGGAAGGTCTTGAAGATGTCGCCGGGGCTGGCGTAGTCGGTGCAGGCGTACTTGCGATAGTGCAGGACGGCGATCGGGCGCTCGGGATCGGCGCTCCGGCGGACCAGTCCGATGCGGACGTGGGTACCGCCCACGTCGGCGGCGATGAACGGACGAAGCGCCGCGTTCATGTGCTGCATCGGCGTTGGATTGGCTATCACCACTGCATCGTCCCTCTGGGTGCCTGGGGTGGGC
>CBIHKW010000173.1:0-7230 GCA_966203835.1 uncultured Thermomonas sp. | reverse complement strand
ACCTGCTGCAGGGCTTTGGCGTCGCTGCCCAGCGCCTGTTCGCGGTCGCGACGGTCGCGATAACGCTGCTCCAGTTCACCCAGCGTCACCGCACGCACGCGGCGGTCGCGGGCCAGCGACGCGAGTTGCGTCCGTTGGCGGTCGCGCGCGGCGTCCAGGGCGGTGCGCTTCTCGGCGATCTGGGTTTCCACCCGCGCCAGCTCGGCCAGTTCGGCGCTCAATGCCGCCGTGCGCTGCACGCGCTGGCGCTGCAGATAACGGTAATAGACCAGTTGGCGCTGGGCGTCGGCGACGCGATCCTGCGCCAGCATGACCTTCAGCGGCGCGTGGTCGCCCTGCGCGTAGGCGGCGCGCAGCAGCGCGGCGAGTTCGCGGCGCTGCGCGGCCTCCTGCGTGCGCAAGGTGTCGCGGCGCGCGTTGAGCTGCGCCAGCGCGGTCTGCTCGCGCGCGAGTTCGGTTTCGGCCGCGTGCAGGGCGCGGCTGGAATCGGCGACGCGCTCGTCCGCCGCGCGCAGTTCGCGACTGGCGGCGCCGCGCTGGCCTTCCAGTCGGCGGCGCTCGGCCGCCACGTCCTTGAGTTCGCGCTGGACCTTCTCCAGCCGACGCTGCGCCTCGCGCCCGGTGGTCTGCTGCGCCGGCGCCGGCCATGCCAGCGACCACAGCAGCGCGACCGCGACGAACAGGCGCAGGGCTTTCATCATCCGGCGTCCAACAAAGAACGGCCGCTCATGTCCGCCGGCTGCGGCAGGCCGAGCAGATCGAGCATCGTCGGCGCCACGTCGCGCAGCGCACCGCCGCTGCGCAGGCGCGCATCCGCACGCGTGCCCACGTACACGAACGGCACCGGGCCGACGGTATGCGCGGTGTGCGGCTGCCCGGTGTCGGGGTCGCGCATCATTTCGAGATTGCCGTGATCGGCAGTGACCAGCAGCGCGCCGCCGGCTGCGCGCACCGCGGCTTCGACCGCGCCGATGGCGATATCCACCGCCTGTGCGGCCAGGATCGCAGCCTGCAGATCGCCGGTGTGACCGACCATATCCGGGTTGGCGATGTTGCAGACCACCACGTCGAAACGCCCGGAGCCGATGGCGTCGACCAGTTTCGCGGTGAGTTCGGGACAGCTCATTTCCGGCTGCAGATCGTAGGTCGCGACTTTCGGGCTCGGCACGAGGATGCGTTCCTCGCCGGCGTACAGATCTTCGCGGCCGCCACTGTAGAAGAAGGTGACGTGCGCGTATTTCTCGGTTTCGGCGATGCGCAGTTGGGTCAGACCGTGCGCGGCCAGCACTTCGCCGAGGGTGTTGCGCAGATCGTCCGGCGCGAACGCGGTCGGCGCCGGCAGTCGCGCGTCGTATTCGGTGAGACACACGAAACGCGACAGCGCCGGGCGCCGCACGCTGGCGTCGAAACCCTCGAACGCGGGATCGACGAACGCAGCGGTGAGCTGGCGCGCGCGGTCGGCGCGGAAATTCATGAACACGATGGCGTCGCCGTCGCGCATCGGCTGCGCGCCTTCAATGACAGTCGGCGCAACGAATTCGTCGTTCTCGCCGCGCGCGTACGCGGCGGCGAGCGCGCTCAGCGCATCCGGCGCGTGCTGCTCGCCCTGCGCCTCGACGATGACGTCCCAACCGCGACGCAGGCGGTCCCAGCGCTTGTCGCGATCCATCGCGAAATAGCGGCCACCGACGCTGGCGATGCGCGCGTTGCCCAGCGCATCGCACTTCGCCTGCAGCGCGCGAATGCTGGGCTCGGCCGAACGCGGCGGCATGTCGCGGCCGTCGAGGAACGCATGCACGGCGACGCGGGCGACGCCTTCGCGCGCGGCAAGTTCGAGCATCGCGAAGATGTGCTGTTCGTGGCTGTGGACGCCGCCGGGCGACAGCAGGCCCATCACGTGAAGGGTTCCACCGGACGCCTTGGCGGCAGCGCAGGCGGCGCGCAGTTCGGCGTTGGCGAAGAAACTGCCGTCCTCGATCGCCGCATCGACGCGGGTGAGATCCTGATAGACGATACGACCGGCGCCCAGATTCATGTGGCCGACCTCGGAATTGCCCATCTGTCCGTCCGGCAGACCGACGTGGCGGCCCTCGGTGTGGACCAGCGTGTGCGGCTGCTGCGCCCACAGCCGGTTCCAGTTCGGCAGGTCGGCCAGGGCCAGCGCGTTGTCGGCGGGATCCTCGCGATACCCCCAACCGTCCAGGATCAGCAGGACAACGGGTCTGGGACGGTGGGCGGCAGCGGGCATGTGACCTTCGGGGCAATGACTTAGGGCAGATGCGATTGTAGCGAAGCGCCTGCATCATGCTCGCTACCGGGCCTTCGATGGCTCATCCGTTCACACGTTCATGGGCCCACGCTCACGAACTCACGATCAAGCTCACTTCCACGAGCCCACGCTCACGAGGTCAACGCCATGCGCCAGTCCCGACTCTTCCTCGCCACCGCCATCGCACTCAGCCTGTTCGCGCCCGCGGCCTTCGCCGGCAAAAGCATCGAGAAAGTCATGGGCAGCATCACCGCTCACGCCGGCGAAGACTACGGCTCGCTGGAAACCGTCAACGGCAGCATCCGCGTCGAAGCCGGCGCCAAGACCGGCGACATCGCCACCGTCAACGGCAGCGTGCATCTGGAAAGCGGCGCCGCCGTCGGCGACGCCGAAACCGTCAACGGCAGCATCAAGGCCGACGGCAAGCTCAAGGCCGACTCGGTGGAAACGGTCAACGGCAGCATCCGTCTGGGCGATCAGAGCAGCGTCGGCGAAATCGAAACCGTCAACGGCAGCGTCTTCACCGGCCGCGGCAGCGCAGTCGCCCGCAATGTCGAAACCGTCAACGGCTCGATCGGTCTGGTCGACACTGACGTCAACGGCAGCATCGCCACAGTCAACGGCGACATCACCGTCGGCGTGGGTTCGCACGTCCGCGGCGGCATCACCGTCGAGAAGCCCAACAGCGGCTGGATGCCGGTCAGCATGAAGCAGCGCAAGCTGCGGATCGTGATCGGTCCGGACGCGGTGGTCGACGGCCCGCTGGTGTTCAAGCGCGATGTCACCCTGTACGTCCACAAGACCGCGCGCATCGGTCAGGTCACCGGCGCCACCGCGGTGCGCTACGACGGCGCCCGCCCGCCGCAGGACTGATCGCGACGCCAGGCAGCGACAGCTCCAGGCAGCGACTTCCGGCAGGCGCCCGGCAATCGGGCGCGTCGTACACTCGGGGCTTCCGTTCGCGTGGAAGCCTCCGATGTCCCGTTCACTGCATCAATTCGTGCCGAAAACCCTGCTGCTGACCCTCGCAGCCACCGCCGCGCTCACCGCCTGCCAGCGCGAGGCCGAAACGCCCGTCGCGCCGCTGCCCGCCACGGAAGCGGCCAAACCCGCCGCGTTCGCGTTCAAGGGCGGCATCGACCCCGCAGACTTCGGCGAGCACGTGCGCATGCTGGCCTCCGACGCATTCGAGGGCCGCGCCCCGGGCACGCCCGGCGAAGACAAGACCGTCGAATATCTCAAGGCCCAGTTCGAACGCATGGGCCTGAAGCCCGGCAACGGCGACAGCTATTTCCAGACCGTGCCGATGATGGAAACCACCGCCGACGAAGCGACGACGATGACCATCGACGTCAACGGCAAGCCGCACACCCTGAAATTCGGCACCGACATGGTGGTCGGCACGCGCACCGGTCGGGCGGAAGTGAAGATCGACGCCAGCGAGATGGTGTTCGTCGGCTACGGCGTGGATGCGCCGGAACAGAAGTGGAACGACTACGCCGGTCTCGACGTGAAGGGCAAGACCGTGGTCATGTTCGTCAACGACCCGGGATTCCATGCCAACGACGACACGCTGTTCAACGGCAAGCGCATGACCTATTACGGGCGCTGGACCTACAAATTCGAGGAAGCCGGGCGCCAGGGCGCCACCGCGGCGCTCATCATCCACGACACCGCAGGCGCGTCCTACGGCTGGGGCGTGGTCAAGAACTCGTGGTCGGGCGCGCAGTACGACCTGCGCGCCGCCGACGACCCCGCGCCGCGCGTGCCGCTGCAGGGCTGGATCACCGGCGAGCAGGCGAAGGCGCTGTTCGCCGATGCCGGGCTGGATCTCGACGCGATGCGCACCGCCGCCGGCAAGCGCGGCTTCAAGCCTGTGCCGCTGCCAGCGAAGCTCAGCGTCACCCTGAAAAGCACCTCCGCCGAGAAGGAATCCCGCAACGTGCTGGCGCTGTTGCCGGGCACGTCGGCGCCGGACGACACCATCGTCTACATGGCGCACTGGGATCATCTGGGCAAGCATCAGGACGAGGCCGGCGACAACATCTACAACGGTGCGGCCGACAACGCGACCGGCGTCGCCGGGATCCTGGAAATCGCCGAACAGTTCGCGAAGAATCCGCCGAAACGTTCGCTGCTGTTTGCCGCGGTCACGCTGGAGGAATCCGGCCTGCTCGGCTCGAAATACTACGTCGCGCACCCCACCGTTCCGCTGGATCGCACCGTGGGCGTCATCAATCTCGATGCGATGAGCGTCGCCGGCCGCAGCCGCGATCTGACCGTGGTCGGCATGGGCAATTCCGAGCTGGAAGACATCCTCAAGCCGATCACCGACAAACAGGGGCGCAGGCTGGTGGAAGAATCGAATCCGGGCGGCGGCTACTACTTCCGCTCCGATCACTTCAACTTCGCCAAGGCCGGCGTACCCGCGCTGTACACCGACGGCGGCACCGATCTGGTCGAAGGCGGCACCGCCGCCGGGGAAGCGGCCGGCAAGGACTACAACGAAAACCGCTACCACAAGCCCAGCGACGAATACGACCCGGCGACGTGGAAGCTCGACGGCACGATGGAAGATCTGACCGCGGTGTACGAGGTCGGCGCCGTGCTCGCCAACGGCGACGCCTGGCCGAACTGGTATGCCGGCAATCCGTTCCGCGCCGCGCGCGAGGCGTCGATGGCGGCGAAGCAGAAGCCGGCCGCACCGGCGAAGTAACCGCGCCTCACAGGCGATTCGAAATCCCGGGTCTGGACATTATTGTCATCCCGAACGAGGGCGAAGCCCGAGGAGGGATCTGCTTGTAGTCGACAGTGCAACATAAGCAGATCCCTCCACCCGCTAGGCGGGCGTTCGGGATGACAAATGGGTTAATACGACAACGGCGCCTTTCGGCGCCGTTGTTCTTTGGCTTGATGTCGCGATCACATCGAACGCGAGAACGGCGCCCCGTTGGCGAGCCTGTCTTCGGTGGCGTGCGCGAGCGATTTCGGATCCTTGCTGGCGTCGCGGACCTGGCGTTCCTGCAGTTGCCGATCCTGGGTCATGTTCTGCGCGGCGACCTTGTCCTGCAGTTGATCCTGGGTCTGGTTGCGCGACTGCTCGACGTTGACGTAACCGTTGAAAATAGGCTCTTTGCCGATTTTCTCGGCGATCATCACATGGCCGTTCTTGACGTCCATGTATTCGGGTTTCTCCGACAGACCGGGCGTGGTGCGGGTGGTGATGATCACGTCGGTCGCCACCTTTCTGGCGTCCTGTTCGGTCATGCCGGCCTTGTTCTGGACGAGGCTCATCGCGCGCGCGAACAATTCGCGTTCGCCCGGAGTCATGTCCATTTCCTTCTGCTTATCCGGCGTCTGCAGCATCGGCCCGCTGCCGTTCTGCTGCACCGGCGCCCGCTCGGCGCCCGCCACTACCGGCTGCGCGCGCTCGTCAGGCACAGCGGCGGCGGCCCGGGTCTGCGGCTGGCCTGGTTCTATCCCTGGCGCGACTGTCGCAGGCGCGACCGTCGTCGGCACTTCCGCGCGCAGCGCGTTCGCGGCGTGCGGATCGACGTGCATCAACTGCGTCTGCCGGCCGTTCGCATTCACCGACAGATCGACGGTGCGGTCCGGGTTCTGGGTGCGCACCAGCTGATCGCGCTGGACATCGCGCCATTGCCCGTCGATCTGCGCATGCCCGGCGCCGTTGCGGTCCCAGACCACGAAATTGTTGCCGGCGGCGTACAGGCCGTCGTCGTTGAAGGCGCCCTGGCGGTCGGTGCGGCCGTGCATCGACGTGGAACCGCGGTCCAGCGCCTGGATGAACGCGGGCGCCTCGCCTTTCTGCAGGAACAGATCCTTCACTGTGGCGTATTCGTGCGGCAGATTCGGCCGCGCCGCGTCCTGATCCAGCCGGGTCGGATCGACCAGCGGGTTGCCGGCCAGCACATTGTTCCAGGTCGCGTTCAAGGGATTCTGTGCATGCGTATTGCGCAATGCGTTCACCACTTCGGCGCCCTGCACCGCCGCATCGCGGCCGGTCTGCATGTAATCCTGATCGCCACGCAGCAGGCCGCCGACACCGTTGCTCACGTCGGCGACGCTGCGGTACTGGCCGGATTCGATGCGGTCAAGAATGCGTCCGCCCCAGACTTCGCTCTGGTTGTAGGCCTTGCCGACGATGGCCGCCATCCGCACCTGATCGTCGGGCGTGGCGTTGCGGTAGAGATCGGTCTCGCGCAGCGGCGTATACACGTCGCGCATCAGCTTGTTCGCCTGGGTGGCGTCGTTGTCGTGGACGTAGCGGATGCCGTCATCGGAGCGAAGGAACTGATCCAGATGCGACTTCACCGTCGTGTCCATCTCGCGCCCGCCCTGCGCGCGGATGGTGTCGCCGGTGCGGCTGAGGTCGGCGACGGTCTGGGTCTGCTGATTCGCGTTGAGCACCCACTCGGGATGATTCGTGCGCGCCCAGTCCTGATAGGCGCCGACCAGCGTGCGCGCCACTTCGGGATGCTGGCCCAGATCGGTCTGCAGCGTACCGATCGAGAAACCGCTGTTGCCCACCGGCGCCATGACGCCGTTCGTGGTGTTGCCGGCGAACGACAGCCGGTTCGACACGTCGCGGCCGCCGATGCTGCCCTCGGAACCCACGCCGATGGCGAAATAGGACACCGCATTCAGTTCGGCGTCGGTCAAGGCCGGCGGGCGTCGCGTCTGCGCAGCCACTTGTGCATTCGTTTGCTGTGCATCGAAGGGTTCGGTCATGTCGGCATTCCTTCCATTCAGGGCGCGGCTTCGTCGTCCGGGCAATCGTCGTCGGTGGGAATTTCGGCCCCGGCGACGACGGGGTGCAGCGTCAGGTAGTCCCGGTAGCCAGCCGCGCCATTGCTGCGATACCACGTCAGTTGTTTGTCTTTGCGGGCGACGTAGGACTGTTCCGGGCCGAAGTTCGGGCAGGCGTCGGGCGCCTTGCCGTC
>CBIHKW010000172.1:0-7231 GCA_966203835.1 uncultured Thermomonas sp. | reverse complement strand
GTTGCTGAGTTGCGTGGTGCGATGTATCGCGCTCATTACCTTCGCCACGAACTGCCCAACCGTCTTCTCTCGGAACAACCCACTGGTTCTTGCCAGTCATAACACTGCTCCAAAACGTGATTGAGGTCACAATTTGCGCTAATCTGTATTTGGTGTCAAGTCTTGCGGCCCCCCACTAGATATTGTGTTTATTGGTTGAAGCTTAAGTGGTGTGCTGGTTGTAAATAAGTTAAAATGCCGTGCTTCATTCCCACCGGACCAGCCATGCTCCGCATCCAGGCTGAAGCGCTCACCTACGACGACGTCTCGCTCGTCCCCGCGCATTCGACCGTCCTGCCCAAGGACGTCACCCTCGCCACCCGACTCACACGCACCCTGCGCCTGAACCTGCCGATCGTTTCGGCGGCGATGGACACCGTGACCGAAGCCCGCCTCGCCGTCGCGATGGCCCAGCTCGGCGGCATCGGCATCCTCCACAAGAATCTCAGCGTCGCGCAGCAGGCCGCGGAAGTCGCCAAGGTCAAGAAGTTCGAGGCCGGCGTGATCAAGGAACCCTTCACGGTCAGCCCCGACACCACGATCGGTGAGGTCCTCAAACTCACCCGCGCCCGCAACATCTCCGGCGTGCCGGTGGTCGACGGCGGTCAGCTGGTCGGCATCGTCACCGGGCGCGACATGCGCTTCGAGACCAAACTCGATGATCCGGTCCGCCACATCATGACCAAGAAGGATCGCCTCATCACCGTGCGCGAAGGCGCCAGCGACGAGGAAGTGCTGCAACTGCTGCACAAGCACCGTATCGAGAAAGTGTTGGTGGTCAACGATGCCTTCGATCTGCGCGGCCTGATTACGGTGAAGGACATCCAGAAGAAGCGCGACAACCCGAACGCCGCCTACGACGGCAGCGAACGGTTGCTGGTCGGCGCGGCGGTCGGCGCTGGCGGCGACACCGAGCAGCGCATCGAAGCCTTGGTGGCGGCGGGCGTGGACGTGATCATTGTCGACACCGCGCACGGTCATTCGCAGGGCGTGATCGACCGCGTGTACTGGGCGAAGAAAACATTTCCGCTGCTGCAGGTGATTGGCGGCAACATCGTCACCGGCGATGCCGCGCTGGCGCTGGAAGATGCGGGTGCCGATGCGGTGAAGGTCGGCGTCGGTCCGGGTTCGATCTGTACCACGCGCATCGTCGCAGGCGTCGGTGTGCCGCAGATCACTGCGGTGTCGATGGTTGCCGAAGCCTTGCAGGATCGCATCCCGCTGATCGCTGACGGCGGCATCCGCTACTCGGGCGACATCGGCAAGGCGATCGTCGCCGGCGCATCGACGGTGATGATCGGCGGCCTGTTCGCCGGCACCGAGGAAGCGCCGGGCGAAAGCGAACTGTTCCAGGGCCGCAGCTACAAGAGCTATCGCGGCATGGGTAGCCTGGGCGCGATGGAGAAGGGCTCGAAAGACCGCTATTTCCAGGACGCCAGCGACGCCGACAAACTCGTGCCCGAAGGCATTGAAGGCCGCGTCCCGTATCGTGGCCCGCTCGGCAACGTCGTCCACCAGCTCGCCGGCGGGCTGCGCGCGACAATGGGCTACGTCGGCTGCGCGACCATCGAAGACATGCGCAAAAAGCCGTCGTTCGTGAAGGTCACGGGCGCGGGGCAACGTGAGAGCCACGTGCATGATGTGCAGATCACGAAAGAGCCGCCGAATTACAGAATGGGGTGAGGATGATTCGATGGTGAGTCGAACCTTCGGGCTGCAGATCATCTATCCGACGTCATTCCGGCGAAAGCCGGAACCCAGCTTTCAAAAAAATGGCGAGTGCAAAAAAGCTGGGTCCCGGCTTTCGCCGGGATGACGGCAAATCATTTTCATCGAGATTGATATGACCATAGCAATCCACGCCGAGATCCACGTCGCCGACATCCACAACGACAAAATCCTGATCCTAGACTTCGGCGCGCAATACACGCAGTTGATCGCCCGTCGCATCCGCGAGATCGGCGTGTACTGCGAAATCTGGGCCTGGGATCACGATCCCGCCGATATCGCGAAGTTCAATCCGAAGGGCATCATCCTTTCGGGCGGGCCGGAATCGACGACCGAGGACGGCTCGCCGCGCGCGCCGCAGAACGTGTTCGACAACGGCGTGCCGCTGCTGGGCATCTGTTACGGCATGCAGACGATGGCGATGCAGCTCGGCGGCATGGTCGAGGGCGGGCATCACCGCGAATTCGGTTACGCCGAAGTCGAAGTGACCGGCGACGACAAGCTGCTGGGCGCGCTGACCGATCATCCCGGCCGTGCGGGCCTCGACGTGTGGATGAGTCACGGCGACCGCGTTACCAAAATTCCCGACGGTTTCAGCATCACCGGCCGCACCGACAGCGTGCCGATCATCGCGATGGCCGACGAAGCGCGCCGCTGGTACGGCGTGCAGTTTCATCCCGAAGTCACCCACACGAAGCAGGGCGAAACGTTGCTGCGCCGCTTCGTGCTGGATATCTGCGGCTGTCAGGCGCTGTGGACCGCGGCCAACATCATCGACGACCAGATCGCGCGCGTGCGCGCGCAGGTCGGCAGCGATGAGGTGATCCTCGGCCTGTCCGGCGGCGTCGATTCCTCGGTGGTCGCGGCGCTGCTGCACCGCGCGATCGGCGAGCAGCTGACCTGCGTGTTCGTCGACACCGGCCTGCTGCGCTGGAAGGAAGGCGATCAGGTGATGGCGATGTTCGCCGAGCATATGGGCCTGAAGGTCGTGCGCGTGAACGCCGCCGACCGTTATTTCAATGCACTCGCCGGAGTCGCCGATCCGGAAGCCAAGCGCAAGATCATCGGCGGTCTGTTCGTCGAGATCTTCGAGGAAGAATCCAACAAGCTCGCGAATGCACGCTGGCTGGCGCAGGGCACGATCTACCCGGACGTGATCGAATCCGCCGGCAGCAAGACCGGCAAGGCCCACGTCATCAAGAGCCATCACAACGTCGGCGGCCTGCCAGAACACATGAAGCTCGGCCTGGTCGAACCTCTGCGCGAGCTGTTCAAGGACGAAGTGCGCCGCCTCGGCGTCGAACTCGGCCTGCCGCGCGAAATGGTCTACCGCCATCCGTTCCCCGGCCCGGGTCTGGGCGTGCGCATCCTCGGCGAAGTGAAACGCGAATACGCCGAACTGCTGGCGCAGGCCGACGCCATTTTCATCGAAGAACTGCGCCGCGCCGACTGGTACGACAAGACCAGTCAGGCGTTCGCGGTGTTCCTGCCGGTGAAATCGGTCGGCGTGGTCGGCGATGCGCGCGCCTACGAATGGGTCATCGCGCTGCGTGCGGTCGAAACCATCGACTTCATGACCGCGCACTGGGCGCATCTGCCCTACGACTTCCTCGACACCGTTTCGCGCAGAATCGTGAATGAATTGAAAGGCATCTCGAGGGTGGTGTACGACATTAGCGGCAAACCGCCTGCGACGATCGAGTGGGAGTGAGCAGTCGCGGCATCGGGGCGCGTTCGAACTGATCTGGAGAAACGACGCATGGGGAAGGGCACGAAAAGCATCATCGTCGGCGTACTCGCGATCGTCGGCTTCTTCGCGGTCAAGTACGGGATCGGCCAGTATCGGATTGCGCAGGCCACGCTGGATGAGGAGATCGTCTATGCGTACTACCAGAAACAGATCAATGCCATGCGCAGTTTCGATGCCGAAACGCAGTGCAGGATGATGCATCCGCGGTTCCGGTCGGTGGACGTGATGCGGTCGCGGGACGGCGAAGAAACCGTGGTGTTGAACCGCCGCGAAGCCTGTAGTGCGCTCCGCGAGTCGATGGACACCATGAAGGCGGTGGTGCAGGCGTTGAAAATCGAACCGGACATGAAGTACACGATCCAGTCCGTCGCGTTGTCCAAGGATGGCCGGGAGGCGACGGTGATGTTGCGCGCCACGTTGCAGATCGGCAAGGAATTCTCGGGCACGAGCACCGCCATGGAAAAGCTGATGCGAAAAGACGGCGATGTCTACGTCATGACCAGCCAGTCGCGGACCGTTGTCAAGGAGCGCTGATCGCGTCCGGAAGAATCCGTTTCCGGTTCGTGTAGAAGCGGAAGTGGAACTAGGGTTTCAACGAAGCAAGCGCGGTTGCGGCCATGTTTCGACGCGGCCGCAGCATGAGCTTCGGCAGCAGTCTCGCTTCCTGTAGAGGCCAACGCCAATGCGCCGGTCGGGCAGGGCGCGTGCGCTCGAACGCCAGTAGCAACGTAACCGCCAACATCGCCGCAAGGTGCGCGGTTCCGGCCAGCAGCAGGGGCAGCAGCATCCATGCCCAGCATGCGCCGACGCATAATCCGCCATGCCGTAGGCCGTAACGCAGCGCATCGCGATCCGCTTTCCAACCGAAGGCTGAAAGACTCGGCAATGCATGGCAACGATTCAGGCATCGCTGTCTGGCGGGTGCTGCTTGCCAGATGAAAATCGCTGCGATGCCTGCAAGCAGAGAAAACATGGAATTTTCGTTGAACAGCATACGAAGACTCATCGCGACCAGCGATAGCGCAATCGTCGCTGCGACCCATATCAACGCATAAGCGACGAAGAAGCCGCAGATCATGCGGCTTCTTCGTCGTTTGATGCTGCGATGGTACAAGTAACCGACAGGTTGAACGATCAGCAAAGGCATCATCGCAAGCAGCATTGCGATGGTGCCGAGCGCCATGCCCTTGGGCGAATTGAGCGCGAAGAATTGCTCCCATCCGATCAGTCCGCGCCAGACCGCTTGCCATGCATTGGAACGACAGAATTCAGGAATGAAAGGCTGCGTTGCGGACAGCGACAGCATGCCCCACCCGAATGCGCTGATCGCAAGCAGCGGTATCGTCGGACGCTCCATCGCCGCGAGCGCTGCGAAGGGGTTCCGCACGATCAACCCTGTTGCCTGTAAAGACTGATTCTTCCGATGCTGATGTCGTCGGCGGGGGTGATCTGGTTGCGTGCGGCGATCCGGACTTTCAGATGATCGGAGTCTAGGCCCGCCTCTCCACCAAGACGGTCGTATACATCCGTGATTTCGAGTACGGCCGAAATGCCGTTCCCGCCATGATGTTCATCGACCAGGCTGGCGTCGCTGACGCCGAACAACGAGACCGAACCCACGCACAGTTCCGGATCATGTTCCATGTCTGCGCTATCGTCCAGCGCGACATAGACGTAGAGCACAAGCGCATCATTCGCACCGCGTATGTTTTCGAGATTGAGAAAAATGCGATCTGGTTCGCTGAAACTTTCGGTCATCAGCATGTTGCGGTCGAAGCTGCGCTTGGCTTTGAGCGCTGTCGGGCGGTCCAGTCTGACGCGTAACGTGGAAACGTCGCTGTCCAGTCGGATGTCGCCTTCTTCGCTGGCGCCCATCATCTCAACCACTTTCTTTTTGCGCATTGCGGCATCTCCGAGAAGCGCTGCTGCGGGCAGGCGATCAAGATTCATGCGCATGATGCGGCTTTCGAGCCTCGACGCGCCACCTAGGGGGTCGCGTAGATCTTCGTAACTATAGTCCAGATGCGCAGCGGTGGTGTCGAGCATATCTTTCGGTTCGAAATAGTAGCCGTTGCCCTCGGCATCCGGCACGATGAAGCCACGATTATCCAATGGAGTGCCTTCCATCCAGGCGGGTTCGTCGACCGGATTCGAATGCACTCCAGGAGCGCGAGCGAGCCAGACTTCCCATAAACGGTCGATATTGGAGTGGTGCAGCCAGAACACGGGATCGAGCGCAGCGGTGGTCGGTCGGGCCATCAACCCGCTGTTGGCGGGGTTGCGCGGGTCAGTTCCGGGTATGAATCCGCCTACGATGCCGTGGACGTTGTTGTGGGGGCTGGATTCCAGCAGGCCGTTATCGCGACCGTAGTGGGAGAAACGAGTTCTGACGCCGCCGAAACCTGGGGAAACGCCCGGGTCTGTGCCGAAGAAGTCGGATTCTTTCATCGCCGGCAAGAGATCGATGTCTTCGTCGTTCAAAACGAATTGACCGTTGCCATCGTCGCCGTAGCGTTTGATAACGTGGAGCGGATTGTCGGTTATGCCGTCTGGCATTTTCGGCTCATAAAAGCAGGCCGGCAGCGTTCTGGACGTCGGATAATCCTGATTGTTGTAGTTCCAATAAGGCAAGGCCCAATCTCCGGGGCCGCCAAGGTCGGCGATGGCTTTCCGGATGATCTGTTCGAACGACGCCAGATAGCCGCGATGCCATGGCGGGAAAAACCATGTCTGATGTTGGCATTGCCGCCAGTAAAGACGTTGTTCTTGTTCGTCGGGCATCGTCTCGTCGTCGCGAATGATGCCGAACTGGCGCCAAATGTCTTCGTTGATGCCGTGCATCGCCGCGAGATAGCGCCAGCTCGTTTTATCGGCGATCGGCCGCTCCTGCAATGCGATCACAGCTTTCGCATACCATAGTAGCGTCTCGCTCCAGCCGTCAGCGTCTGTCTGTAATCCCCAGATATCGCGTCTGATCCTCGTCATGAATGTTCTCCGTCAAGTAAGCGTGAGTGTGTCCGAATCATTCGATCTGCAGCATGTACCGAGTCCGCTGTTAGTCGTGGTTTCAATCGCGCGCCGCTGCCGCCGGAAGCGATGCGCCTTGGATCGCATGCATGCGCGTGTTTTCGTTTCCAGAAAAACGATTCCAGCCAGCGCGATTCCCCAGCATAGAATGCATGCCGCTGTTCGCGATAGACGCGATGCACTTCCTGCAGATGATCGGCATACGCCGCGCCGACGCCGGCATCTTTTCGATCACTCGCAAGAATCGCCTGCGCGCCGCGCAGACCGGTATACAGCGCATTGGAAATGCCTTTCGACGACAGCGGATCGAAGGCGAGGGCGGCGTCGCCGACGGCGAGCCAGCGTTTTTCATCGTCGGCGGCGCGGTCGAGGTGGCTGCTGCAGGCGTCGGCGCCGTGCGGCTGCGATGATGGCGTGTAGCCGTGTTCGCGACAGTGCGCGAACAGCTGCGGCGCATGCGCCAGCGCAGCCCACAGGCCTGCCTGCGTGAGCAAGGCGCGCTTGTCGACAAGATCGGCATCGGACAGAAACGCGATCAGCCGTTCCCGCGAAGGCAGCAGCACGCTGTACCACCAGCCGTTTTCGACGGCTTCGACCCAGGTGCGTCCGTCCTGATCGCTCTCGCCATCGCTGGCGAGTCGCATGTGGAAGGCGATCAGCGCATCGTGTTCGATCAGGTTCGCGCCG
>CBIHKW010000171.1:0-7369 GCA_966203835.1 uncultured Thermomonas sp. | reverse complement strand
CGTAGAGGATGTGCCGGCCCGCGGACAGCCCCGAGGTGGCGACGCTGGCGGTGACGGTTTCGCGGGTGCTGTTGAAGCTGCCGTCGCTGGCGCTCATGGCGGTGCCGGTGGCGCTGGACGCCCACGGCGGCGTGTCGATGTAGACCTTGGCCGAGGCGATGTTCTGCGCGGCTTCGGTGCCGTTGGTCTGGTTGAAACGGGTGTCGTCGACCACCGCGGTGATGGTGACCGGCGTGCCTGCGCTGACGTTGCCCGATGATGTTGCGACGCTCACGCTGTCCGGGCCGGACGGGTAGCGATAGGGCGCCGAAAGATTGCGCGCTGCGTATTTCAGCGCAGCGAGATTGCGCGGCAGCACGGTCGAATCGAACGACGAACAGCTTTCGAAGAACGATGTGCCCAATTCGAACGCAAGACTGGGCGTGCCGAGCAGACCGTAGATGGTGTCGACGCTGCTGCCATCGGCGGTGTACAGCTGCGAGATCGTCTGCGGCTTGGCGCTGTTGTGGTAGGCGACGCGCCGGCCGAGCGTGCGCAAGGCATTGCCGTTCGGCGCTGCGCTGCCGGTGTAGCCCCAGGGCCACATCACCAACTGGCCGTAAGCGTGGATGTCGATGTACAGGCCGGTGTAGGTGTCGGGCGCGGCGCTCGATGCGCCGTCGGCGCGCAGATCGGGAAAGATGCCGCCGCTGTAGGTGCCGCTGGCGCCCTGCGTGCCGGCGATCAGACGCACCAGCGCCTGGATTTCCGGTTCGGACTGCGCGCTCGGTCCGCGATAGGTTTCGGCGCAGGCGTTGCCGCTGGAACCGCCGGAACCGCTGCTCCACTGGAACGGAAAATTGCGGTTGAGATCGACGCCGAACGTGCTGGCGCTGCAACTGCCGTTGGTGTTGTTGGCGTTCTTGCGCCACGACTGGCCGACCTCGGCTTTCTTGCGGCCATCCGGATTCGACTGCAGCACAAAATAGAAGACGTAGTTGTCCATCAGCCAGGTGGCTTCGGCATCGGTTCCGTAGCTGTTGACCAGCCACTCGCCGAAGCGCGTCACCAGTTCCACCGGCGCGTATTCGCGCGGATGCACGCCGCCGGTCAGTACCATCGCCGGCTTGTTCGGGCGGCTGCTGTTGGTCGCCGAATTGGTCAGGCGCAGGACTTTCAGATCGTAGCCGCCGCTGCCGCGCGTCTTCAGCCAACTGCTGCCGATGTTGGACGTGCTCGCCAATGCGGGCTTGTTGGCGGTCAATTGATTCATCGCGGTGTAGCTTTCTTCGACGGTCTTGTAGCAGCTGTAGCCGGAAATGCTGCGCGTTCCGAATCCGGAACCCGCGATCCTGCTCTGGGCGTTGCGCAATGCGGTGGTCGCCGCGGTGTCGACGGTTACGGTCATGCCCTGACGACGCAGGTCCGCGATGTCCCGGCCGGTGGCGTCGATGCGCGCGGTGCGCGCGCGTTCGTCGACAAGCAGATGCTGGAAGCGATCGCCAAGTGCCTGCAACTGCGCTTTGTTCTGATAACGGACAACGACGACCGAAGTCTGGTCTTCCGAAGACTGGCCGACGGCAGACACGGACGACTGCGAAAAAGCGATGGTGGGAATGGCAAGCAGGAATAATGCCGGAAGCAACGCCGACAGCAGGTCACTACGGTACCGCATGGTGCTCTCTCCTTAGATTGATGGTTTCTTCGACGGCGCTCACCGTGTTTTGCCCCATGCGGTGCGAACCGTCCCCTTCGCGACGATCGTCGAGTGCAGTCGGCGATGGCCGACATGACGCCGCGGGACATGCTATGAAGCCGGGTCGTCGCTTTCTTCGAAGGCGATCAAGGAACAAGCGTCTCCATGCGCCATGCCTCATGATCTTTGCGCATGACGCAGGTGCAGCATCGGGATGTCGCCAAGGCAGCGGCTGTCGTCGGATTTCGCCGAGTGGCGATGCGGCATGGCGCGCGCATCGCCAGCGGGCACGTCGACTGTGGACGACGATGCGCATGCGCGCATTCTGGAAAATCTCAATTCATTCTCAATCGATGCATGCGAGCCGGGCGCTGCCGCTGCCTGTCCGCGCCGACGCCGCACGGGTCGGCGGGATACGACGGAGTACGGGCTGCAGGCGCCGCGATGACCGCTTCCCACCCCGGCGCTACACTATGCGTCCACACGGTCCGACACGTTCGCATGCCTGCGCTCCGGCCACCGCAGCGACGATGGTCCGCCCCTACTCAGCACCACGATCACGACGAGCGAAGCCCATGCCCCGCGAACCGATCCACTCCCACGACGCTCCCGCCGCCATCGGCCCGTACTCGCAGGCCACCCGCGCCAACGGCATGGTGTTCCTGTCCGGCCAGATTCCGCTGGACCCGCACTCCGGCCTGATCGTCGAAGGCGACATCTCCGAGCAGGCGCGGCAGGCGTTCGCGAATCTGCGCGCGGTCTGCGAAGCCGCCGGCGGTTCCTTCGACGATATCGTTCGCGTCGGCCTGTATCTGACCGATCTCAGTGAATTCTCGGCGGTGAACGCGGCGATGGAAGCGGTGTTCGACGCGCCGTATCCCGCACGTTCGACCATCGAAGTTTCGGCGCTGCCGCGCGGCGCGAAATTCGAGGTCGACGCGATCATGGTGCTGCGCTGATCCTGAAAGGCGCCGTCGTGCATGGCCGCGCCGCGTCTGGCTGAGCCGTGTTTTGTCGAGCCGCCTTCTCGTGATGTCCAGCCGCAACGCACACGATGACATCGCCGCGCAGCCGCTGACCCGGCTCAGCGGTGTCGGCGAAGTCGTCGCCGAAAAGCTCGCCGCGCGCGGACTCGTGACGCTGCAGGATCTGTGGTTCCATCTGCCGCGGCAGTACGAGGACCGCACCGAGCTGACGCCGATCCGCATGCTGCAGCCGGGCTTGCCGGCGCAAGTGGAGGGCACCGTCGAAGCGGTCGAACGGAGTTTCCGCGGCCGGCCGATGCTGCGTGTCGCCATCGGCGACGGCTCGTATTCGACGCTGGTGCTGCGCTTCTTCCATTTCCGTTCGCAGCAGGTTTCGCAGTTCGCGCACGGCACGCGGGTGCGCGTGTACGGCACGCCGCGGCCCGGCCAGCAGGGCCTGGAAATCGTGCATCCGAGTTATCGCGTGCTTGGCGCCGCCGATGATCTCGCGCTCAGCGACCGGCTCGATCCGATCTATCCCGCCATCGAAGGCATCGGCCCGGCGGTGCTGCGCAAATTGATCGGCCAGGCGCTGCAGCGTTTGCCGGACGAAAGCGCGCTCGAACTGCTGCCGGCCGAGGTGCTGGCGCGCGAATCGCTGTGCGCGGGAATGCCGTCGCTGCGCGAAGCCTTGTTGACCTTGCATCGTCCGCCGCAGGGCAGCGATCTGCAGGCACTGCTGGCGGGCACGCATCCGGCGCAGCGCAGGCTCGCGCTGGAAGAACTGCTCGCCCATCACCTGAGCCTGCGCAGGCAGCGCATCGCGATGCAGGCGCACACCGCGCCCGCGCTGCGCGGCGGCAAGCGCGTGACCGAATTGCGCAAGGCGCTGCCGTTCGCGTTGACCAAAGCGCAGCAGCGCGTGTTCGTCGAGATCCGCGACGACCTCGCCAAGCCAGTGCCGATGCTGCGGCTGGTGCAGGGCGATGTCGGCAGCGGCAAGACCGTGGTCGCTGCGATGGCGGCGATGCTGGCGATCGAACAGGGCCGCCAGGCGGCATTGATGGCGCCGACTGAACTGCTGGCCGAACAGCATCTCTCCAATCTCCGCGGCTGGCTCGAACCACTCGGCGTGCGCGTGGTCTGGCTGGCCGGCAAGGTCACCGGCAAGGCGCGCGAGGCGGTGCTCGCCGAGATCGCCAACGGCGCGGCGCAACTGGTCGTCGGCACGCATGCGCTGATGCAGGAAGGCGTGGCGTTCCGCGATCTCGCGCTCGCCATCGTCGACGAACAGCATCGTTTCGGCGTGCATCAGCGGCTCGCGCTGCGCGACAAAGGTAGCGCCGGCACAAGCGTGCCGCACCAGCTGGTGATGACCGCCACGCCCATTCCGCGCACGCTGGCGATGGCGGCGTATGCGGACCTGGATGTTTCCGCGATCGACGAACTGCCGCCGGGGCGCACGCCGGTGCAGACGGTTGTGCTCAGCGCGGAGCGTCGCCCGGAATTGATCGAACGCATCCGCGGCGCCTGCGCGGAAGGCCGGCAGGCGTATTGGGTCTGCACCTTGATCGACGACAGCGATGAAGTCGTCGCCCAGGCTGCGCAAAGCACGTTCGAGGCCTTGACGCAGCAGCTTCCGGAGCTGCGGATCGCGCTGGTGCATGGACGGCTGAAGGCCGGCGAGAAACAGAAGACGATGGCTGCGTTCAAGGCCGGCGAGGTGCAACTGCTGGTGGCGACGACGGTGATCGAAGTCGGCGTCGACGTGCCGAACGCATCGCTGATGATCATCGAGAACGCCGAGCGCCTCGGCCTCGCTCAGTTGCATCAGCTGCGCGGGCGGGTGGGGCGCGGCAGCACCGCATCGAGCTGCGTGCTGCTGTATCAGGCGCCGCTGTCGCAGATGGCGCGGCAGCGGCTGGCGACCATGCGCGAAACCAACGACGGCTTCGTCATCGCCGAGCGCGATCTGCAACTGCGCGGCCCGGGCGAACTGCTCGGCACCCGCCAGACCGGCCTCGCCGCGTTCCGCATCGCCGACCTCGGTCGCGACGCCGCGCTGCTGCCGACCGTGCAGCGGATCGGCGAAGCGCTGATGTCCGCATCGCCCGATCTGGCCGAACGCATCACCGAACGCTGGATTGGCGGTGCCGCGCGCTACGCCAGCGCCTGAGCCATCTCAGGTCGATTCCTCGTCGTCCGCGCCCGGTGTCGGGCAATAGATATCGTGCAGCGTCTGGATGATCCTGTGCACCGGGCCATCGGCCACCGAGTAATAGACGTTCTGCGACTCGCGCCGGGTCTGTACCAAGCCGCCTTCGCGCAGCACAGCGAGATGCTGCGACAGCGCCGACTGACTCAGTTCCACTGCGTCGTTGATCTCGCCGACGGTGCGTTCGCCATCGATCAACAGACACATCACCCGAAGCCGCTGCGGATTCGACAGCGCTTTCAACAGCTCTGCGGCCTGTTCGGCCTGCGCCTGCATCTTCGCGCCCATCGGCACCGCCACGGGTTTCTTTTTCGACGTGCCTGCCATGCTCAGACGCCCTCCACGGCGCCGCCTGCTTCCAGCCATTGCGTGTAGCCGCCGGCCAGCGATAGCGGGCGATCGAAGCCCAGCCGCTGCAACGCTTCCGCCGCCAGCGCCGAGCGCCCGCCGGTGCGGCAATAGAGGATCACCGGCTCGCGGCGGTGCGACAGATGCGGATCGGTCCTGAAATTCAGCGCCGGGTGGCCGTCGACCTGGAATTCCAGCACCCCGCGCGGGATGTTCACTGCGCCCGGCACCCGACCGGCGGCGAATTCCTCGGGTTCGCGCACATCGATCACGGGCACGCCGTCGGCCTGCAGGGCGCGCAGGCGTTCGCTGTCGATTTCCTCGATCGCGGCCCGCGCTTGGGCGACCAGATCCTGGGCGGTGTGGTGCATGGCGCTCTCCTGGGGGATGGTTGACAGTCTAGCAAAGTCTAATTAAGATAATTCTAATTTAGAGTTTTATCAATCAATCGGCACTCTGGAGCAATGGCATGACGATGAACCTCGATCGCGCGGTGATGGCTTTCGCCGGCGCGATGATCCTGATCAGCCTCGTCCTCACCCACCTCGTCTCGCCGTGGTGGTGGCTGTTCACCGCCTTCATCGGCCTGAATCTGCTGCAGGCCAGTTTCACCGGGTTCTGCCCGGCGGCCATCGTCTTCAGGAAACTCGGCGTGGGTGGCGGATGCGCGTTCAAATGAAATCTCCGGTGCGCGCGCTCATCGCTGCGGCGCTGACGCTATCGCTGGCCGCGTGCGGCGGCGATGACGTTGCGCGCAACAACGCGCCGTTGCCGAAGCTGGAAACCCATGTCGTCGCAGCCGGCGATTCGCAAACCGGTCGCAGTTGGGACGGGGTGGTCGAAGCTGTGCGCGAAGCGGCGCTGTCGGCGCAGACCAGCGGCCGCGTGACGGCGGTAGAGGTCGATGTAAACGATCGCGTCGTCGCCGGGCAGATATTGCTGCGGCTGTCGGTCGTGGAGCAGCAGGCGGGCGTGGATGCCGCGCGTGCGCAACTACGCGCCGCGGAAGCATCGGCCGTCGAAGCCGAGCGCAATCATCAGCGCTTCGCGTCGCTGGCGAAGGACAATTACGTTTCGCGCGCGCAGCTCGATCAGGCGCGCGCCGCGCGCGATGCCGCCAACGCCGCGCGCGATGCCGCGCGTGCGCAACTGTCGGCCGCGGGGCAGGGCGCCGATTACACGATCGTGCGCGCGCCCTATGCGGGCATCGTCGCCGCGCGTCGCGTCGAGCCGGGAGAAGCGGTCGCGCCGGGCCAGCCGTTGTTGACGGTGTATGCGCCCGATGATCTGCGCATCGAAGTGCAGGTGCCGCAGTCCGAAGCCGACGCGATCCGCGCCCAGCCAAGCGCCCGCGTCGTCTTCGACGACGGCGTGTCCGTGGATGCGCGTCGGGTCGTCGTCTATCCGGGCGCCGATCCGCTGAGCCACAGCGTGACCGTGCGCGTGCTGTTGCCACAGATGCCGACGCCGGTCGCGCCGGGTACGACCGCGAAAGTCGTGTTCCCGATCCACAGCGGGATCCACGGCGGTGATGCGGCGCTGCGCGTGCCCGAAAAGGCGATCGTGCGTCGCGGCGAACTCATCGGCGTCTACGTGCTGAAGGACGGCACGCTGACCCTGCGACAACTGCGTCCCGGCGTGCGCGAAGGCGACAGCATCGAAGTCCTGGCCGGTCTGCGCGCGGGCGATGTCGTCGTTCTCGACCCGGAGGCCGCACTGCAGGCGCTGATCGAGCAGCGCGAAGCTGGCGGTGCCGGCCATGAGTGAAGCATCATCGCCGCGGCTCGGTGTCTCCGGTCGCATCGCCAGCGCGTTCCAGGCCAATCCGCTGACGCCGATCCTCGCGTTGATGGGCCTGATATTGGGTCTGGTCGCGGTGATGATCACGCCGCGCGAGGAAGAGCCGCAGATCGACGTGACCATGGCGAATGTGTTCGTGCCGTTCCCCGGTGCGAGCGCGCGCGATGTCGAACAACTGGTGAGCTATCCACTGGAACAGAAGCTGTCGGAGATCGAAGGCGTCAAGCACGTCTATTCGATCAGCCGACCCGGGATGGCGGTGTTGACGGTCGAATACACCGTCGGCGTGGAGCGTCAGCCGGCGATCGTGCGCCTCTACAACCAGGTCTTTTCGAATGCCGACTGGATGCCGCAGGGCGTCGGCAT
>CBIHKW010000170.1:0-7639 GCA_966203835.1 uncultured Thermomonas sp. | reverse complement strand
TCGGCCAGCCGTTGATCAAGCCCACAGGTATCGACGATGTGCCGGTGATGGCGCTGACGCTGTGGTCGGACGATCCGTCGACCGGCGTCGAATCGTTGGCGGCGGTCGCGCGCACGCTCGAAACCGAAATCAAGCGCACGCCGGGCACCCGCGATGTCTACACCATCGGCGCGCCGGATCGCGTGGTCGCGGTGACCCTGGACCCCTCGCGTCTGACGGCGTTCGGACTGAGCGTCGGCGAGATCGCGCACTCCCTGCAGGCTGCGAACGTGGTGCGGCACGTCGGCGAGCGCGTCGGTGGCGATCGGGCCACGCCGGTAACCGCAGGCCGTTTTCTGGCGAGTCGCGACGATGTGGCCGAACTCATCCTCGGCATCCATGACGGCAAGCCGGTGATGCTGTCCGATGTCGCCGACGTGCGCGCCGGCATCAACGTGCCCGCCAGTTATGTCTGGCACGGCGCGCCTGCGGGCATGGCCGGGCCGAAGGCGGGCATCGCACCGGCGTTGACCATCGCCATCGCCAAGAAACCAGGCAGCAACGCCGCCGACATCACCGCGTCGGTCGCGGAACGCATCGAGCGACTGCGCGGCGAATTGATCCCCGACGGCATGCATGTCGACATCGTTCGCGACTACGGCCAGACCGCGACCGACAAGGCGCAGAAGCTGATCCAGAAGCTGTTCTTCGCCACGATGTCGGTCGTGCTGCTGGTGCTGTTCGCGCTGGGCAGGCGCGAGGCGCTGGTGGTGGGTGCGGCGGTGGTGCTGACCCTTGCGCTGACCCTGTTCGCCTCATGGGCGATGGGCTTCACCCTCAACCGCGTGTCGCTGTTCGCGCTGATCTTCTCGATCGGCATCCTCGTCGACGACGCCATCGTCGTGGTCGAGAACATCCACCGGCACATGGCGCGCGGCGGCAAGACCCTGCGCGAGGCGATTCCGCCGGCGGTCGACGAAGTCGGCGGGCCGACCATTCTCGCCACGTTCACGGTGATCGCAGCGCTGCTGCCGATGGCCTTCGTCAGCGGGCTGATGGGCCCGTACATGCGGCCGATTCCGATCAACGCCTCCGCCGGCATGGTGATTTCGCTCGCGGTGGCGCTGGTCGTCACGCCATGGCTGTCGCTCAAACTGCTCAAGCCGCATGCGGCGCATGCCGAGAACGGCGATTCGCGTCTGCATCGCCTGTTTTCGAAGGCGATGACGCCCTTCCTGAGCCGTGAGGATGTCGCCGACGATCATGTCGCCACCGACCGCGCGCCGCGCCGTCGTCGCTGGCTGTTCGGCGGCATGATCGCGCTGGTGCTGGCGGCTGCGAGCCTCGCCGTGTTCCAACGCGTCGTGCTGAAGATGCTGCCGTTCGACAACAAGTCGGAGGTGCAGATCGTCGTCGACATGCCCGAAGGCAGCACGCTGGAAACCACCAATGCACTGCTTGGCGACCTGGCCATCGCGGTGTCGGCATTCCCGGAGGTGCTGAGCTTCCAGGGTTACGCGGGCACGTCCGCGCCGATCAATTTCAACGGCCTGGTGCGTCAGTATTTCCTGCGCAGCGGCGCCAATGTCGGCGACCTGCAGGTGAATCTGGTCGACAAGCATCATCGCGACCGCAAGAGCCACGACATCGCCCGTGCGATGCGGCCGAAGCTGGCGGCGGTCGGGCGGCGCTACGGCGCATCGGTGAAAGTGGTCGAAGTGCCGCCGGGGCCGCCGGTGTTGTCGCCGCTGGTGGCGGAAGTCTACGGGCCGGACTACGCGCACAGCCGCGAAGTCGCCCTGGCACTGGCGCAGCGCTTCCGCGGGACCGAGGGCATCGTCGACATCGATACCACGGTCGAAGCGCCGTCGCCGCGCGAAGTACTGGTCGTGGACCGCGAACGCGCGACGCGGCTCGGCGTCGATCAAGCCACCATCGCCAGCACCCTGGCCGCTGCGGTCGGCGGTTTCGATGCGACCTACGTGCAGGACGGCGCATCGCGTCATCCCAAACCGGTAAGGCTGCGCACGCCGATCGCCGATCAGGCCGGACTCGACCGCCTGCTCTCCCTGTCGGTGAAAGGTGGCCAGGGGCAGCCGGTGGCGTTGTCGGAGCTGGTGAGCGTGGTGCGCGCGCCGTGGGACGGCGCGATCCATCACAAGGATCTGCTGCCGGTGGTGTACGTGATGGGCGACGAGGCGGGTGAGCTCGACAGCCCGCTGTACGGAATGTTCGATGTCGTCGGGCAGGTGTCGGACAACGCGATCGAAGGCCGCAAGCTGTCGCAATTCTTCATCCGCCAGCCTGTCGACACCGCCGGTCATTCCATCAAGTGGGACGGCGAGTGGCAGATCACCTACGAAACCTTCCGCGACATGGGCATCGCCTATGCTGCGGGTCTGGTGCTGATCTATCTGTTGATCGTGGCGCAGTTCCGCAGCTATGTGGTGCCGTTGATCATCATGGCGCCGATTCCGATGACCGTGATCGGCGTGATGCCGGGACATGCGCTGCTCGGCGCGCAGTTCACCGCGACCTCGATGATCGGCATGATCGCGCTGGCGGGCATCATCGTGCGCAATTCCATCCTGCTGGTGGACTTCATCAATCAGGCCGTGGCGGAAGGACAGGCGATCGGCGATGCGGTGATCGAGGCCTGTGCGGTGCGCGCGCAGCCGATCGTGCTGACCGCGGCGGCGGCGATGCTCGGCGCGTTCTTCATCCTCGATGATCCAATCTTCAACGGGCTCGCGGTGTCGCTGATCTTCGGCATCCTGGTCAGCACGGTCTTGACGCTCGTAGTCATTCCGCTGTTGTATTACGTCCATCTGCGTCGATGCATGGGGCGGGCCGTGAACGAGGAAACACAACAGCCATGAATCAGAACGAAGCCTCCGTGCAGATCGCCTGCCCGCACTGTGCCGCATTGAACCGGCTGCCGGCCGCGCGGCTCGGCGAATCGCCGAACTGTGGACGCTGCAAGCGCGCACTGTTCGAAGCCGTGCCGGTGGCGCTGAATGCACAGAATTTCGAGGCGCATGCGCAACGCAGCGACCTGCCGCTGTTGATCGATGCCTGGGCGAGCTGGTGTCAGCCCTGTCTGCAGATGGCGCCGCATTTCGAGGTAGCCGCAGCGCAGTTGGAGCCACACGTGCGCCTGGGCAAGCTCGATACCGAGGCGGAGCCCGGCATCGCGGGGCGTTTCGGCATCCGCAGCATTCCGACGCTGATCCTGATGCATCATGGCCGCGAACTGGCGCGTCACTCCGGTGCGATTCCGGCGCAGCAGATCGTGGCGTGGACCAGGCAGCATCTGCCGCGTTGAGTCGGAACGACTTGCATTCGCGCAGCCGCATCCCGACGTTTTTCATCCAATCAACGGAATTCAGCGCATGAGCAGCGAGCAGGTCAAGGTCACCCTCACCCAGATTTCCGACTACAGTTTCAATATCAGTTTCGATGAAACCGATATTCCGGATCTTGTCACCGATGAGCCGGCGCCGCTCGGCGGCGGCAAGGGACCGAATCCCAGTCGCATGCTGTTGGCCGCCATCGCCAACTGTTTATCGGCCAGCCTGTTGTTCGCGATGCGCAAGTACAAGAATGCGCCAGGGACGATCCGCGCCGAAGTACGCGGAACGCTCGACCGCAACGCCGAGGGCCGGATGCGCGTCCAGCACGTTGATGTTGATCTGCATCTGCCCGATGCCGCGGAAGATTACGCGCAGTTCGAGCGCACCCTGCAGCAGTTCGAGAATTTCTGCGTGGTCACCGAAAGCGTGCGCAGCGGCATCGAAATCGCCGTGCAGGTCCACGACAGCAGCGGCCAGGTCCGCCACGCCAGCGTGAACAAGGTCGGCGGCTGAGCGAACGACTCACTTTTTCAGAACAGATCCAGCGGCAGTTTGAGATAGCGCACGCCGTTGTCCTCGGGCTCCGGCAATCGACCGGCGCGGATGTTGACCTGGATCGCCGGCAGGATCAGTGCCGGCATCGACAGCGTCGCATCGCGCGCGGTGCGCACGGCGACGAAGTTGTCCTCGTCGATACTGTCATGCACGTGGATGTTGTCTGCCTTCTGCACGCCGATGCTGGTCTCGCAGGCGTACTCACGGCCGCCCGGCGCGTAGTCGTGGCAGACGAAGACGCGGGTGTCGTCCGGCAGCGCGAACAGCCGCTGGATCGAACGGTACAGCGTGCGCGCGTCGCCGCCCGGGAAATCGCAGCGCGCGGTGCCGCCGTCGGGCATGAAGATCGAATCGCCGACGAACAGCGCATCGCCGATCCGGTAGGCCACGCTGTCGCTGGTGTGGCCGGGCACCGCGATGACCTCCGCTTCGAGCGAGCCCAGCGCAAAGCGTTCGCCATCGACGAACAGATGGTCGAACTGCGAGCCGTCGATGGCGAAGCGTTCGCCGAGGTTGTAGATCGGCCGGAAGGTGTTCTGCACGTCGACGATACCGGCGCCGATGGCCAATCGCGCATCGGCGAACCGGGACTTCAGCCAATCGCCGGCGCTGAGATGGTCGGCATGCGCATGGGTTTCGAGAATCCAGCGCACATCGAAGGCCTGCGCGCGGATGTGGTCGACGAGTCGCTGCGCGGATGTCGTGGACGTGCGTCCGGATTTCGCATCGAAATCCAGCACCGGATCGATGATCGCGGCCTGCCGGCTGTCCGGATCCGCAACGACATAGCTCCAGGTGCAACTGTCGGCGTGGAAGAAAGGCGTGACGAGAGCGGTCATGTTGATTCCTGATCGGATCGTTCTGGTCGGATCGCACGATTCTATCGCCGCGGCATGCCGTCATCGCGCCCGGCCTTCATCGCACCAGCCTGTCGTCGCACAGCGCCGCCACAGCCGGCATAATCCGTCGATGACGAACAAACTTCCCCTGCTGATCGATACCGACCCGGGCGTGGACGACGCGCTCGCCCTGCTGATGGCCTTCGACGCGCCGCATCACGAGGTGGTCGCCCTGACCATCGCCGCCGGCAATGTCGGCCTGCGCCACACCGTCGCCAACGCGCTGAAACTCTGCGAAGTGGCCGGCGTGGATGTGCCGGTGTACGCCGGCTGCGACGCGCCGCTGCTGCATCCCGCGCCCGATGCCTCGTATGTCCACGGCCGCGACGGTTTCGGCGATATCGACTATCCCCCGGCGGCGAAACAGGCCGAGGCCGAACACGCGGCGCTGGCGATGATCCGCCTCTCGCACGTGCATGCCGGCGCGCTGGTGGTGTGCATGCTCGGGCCGCTGACCAATCTGGCGGTGGCGCTCAAGCTCGATCCGACCCTGCCGCAGCGCGTCGGCCGGATGCTGGTGATGGGCGGCGCGGTCACGGGGCAGGGCAACACCACGCCGATGGCCGAATTCAACATCGGTTTCGACCCCGAGGCCGCGCATCTGGTGTTCGACGCCTTCGCCGCGGCCGGCAAGATCGTCGAAGTCGCGGACTGGGAGGCGGTGATCCGCCACGGATTCCTGCATACCGACGTCGAACGCTGGCTTCAGGCCGAACATCCCCGTGCCAAGTTCTACGAAGCGATCTCGCGCAAGACCCGCGAGTGGTCCGCGGGCCTGCGCGGGGAGCGCTGGCACGCCGCGGATGCGCTGGCCATGGCGCTGCTGGTGGCGCCCGAGGGCGTGCGCGAACTGGCGGTCCGGCCGCTGCGGGTGGAGCTGACCGGGGCCGAGACCCGGGGCGCGACCGTGGTGGACTGGAATCGCCGCAGCGGGCGCCCGGACAACGCCGAGATCCTGATGGCCTACGACCAGGCGGCCTTCGAGGCCTTGATCCGCAAGGCTTTGGGCGCCGACTGAGGCCTCCGGTCGGCGGAGTCGCCGACGGGGCGATTCAAGGCTTGAGTCATGGCGGGGGAGGCCGCTATAATGCCCGGCTTTCCGCTCAACTCTGGTGCCGCCATGAAGGCCGACATCCATCCCGAATACCGTCAGGTCGTGTTCCAGGACGTGACCTCCGAGTTCAAGATCCTCACCCGCTCGACCCTTGGCAGCAAGGAAAGCGTGAAGTGGGAAGACGGCAACGAATATCCGCTGATCAAGGTCGATATCTCGTCCGCGTCGCACCCGTTCTACACGGGTCACCACAAGCTCATCGACACCAGCGGTCGCGTCGACAAGTTCCGCAAGCGCTACGGCAAGTAATCGCGTCTGCGCGAACCGGTCCGCGTCCGTCGCGGACCCTACGTTCGCGCCGCGTACCGTATGCATTCCACGAAGGCCGTCATCAGGCGGCCTTCGTCGTGTCCGCGCATCGCGCACGAATGCCTATTCGACCAAAGTCCAGAGCCGGTGCTCGAATCGCCTTATGCGATAATCGGTGACTGTCGCGACTTCGGTTGCGGCTTCCTTCCCCGAACGTTCAGCAGCCCGCCCGCGGGCCGATGTTCACGTCATTCAAGCTTCATGGGAGTGCGCCGTGTCTCAACCGGATTCTTCTGCTGTCAAACCGACCGTCGACCAGACGATCAACCAGGCCGTCCCCACCCAAGTCACGGTGACCGCCGGCGAGAAGTCGGTCATCCTGCCGGTGCATACCGGCACCCTCGGCAATTCCTGCGTCGATATCGCGAAGCTGCCGAAGGAAACCGGGCTGTTCACCTACGACTCGGGCTTCATGGCCACCGCGTCGTGCCGCTCGGCCATCACCTACATCGATGGCGACAACGGCATCCTGATGTATCGCGGCTACCCGATCGAACAACTGTCCGAGCACTCCAGCTTCCTGGAAGTCGCGTATCTGCTGATGAACGGCGAATTGCCGAACCAGCAGGAATCCGCGAAGTTCGAGCATGAGGTCACGCATCACACGATGATGCACGAGGCGTTCCGCACCTTCCTGTTCGGCTTCCGCCACGACGCCCATCCGATGGCGATGCTGGTCGGCATGCTCGGCTCGATGGCGAGCTTCTACCACAACGAACTCGACCTCGAAGATCCGGAACAGCGCCGCATGGCCGCGATCCGCCTGATCGCGAAGGTGCCGACCATCGCGGCCGCGTGCTATCGCTATTCCATCGGCTGGCCGATCCGCTATCCGAAGAACAATCTCGAATACGTCACTCGCTTCCTGCACATGCTGAAGGAAGTGCCGAGCGAGCCGCTGGAGCTCAACCCGGTCGCCTCGAAGGCGCTGGATCTGCTGTTCATCCTTCACGCGGACCACGAGCAGAACGCCTCGACGTCCACCGTGCGTCTCGTCGGTTCCACCGGCGCCAACCCGTATGCGTGCGTCGCCGCCGGCGTCGCCGCACTCTGGGGCCCGGCGCACGGCGGCGCCAACGAAGCCGTGCTCAAGATGCTGGAAGAGATCGGCCGCCCGGAGAACGTGCAGTCGGCGATCGACAAGGCCAAGAACAAGGAGTCGGGCTTCCGCCTGATGGGCTTCGGCCACCGCGTCTACAAGAACTTCGACCCGCGCGCCAAGATCATCCGCGAGATGTGCCACAAGGTGCTGGCCGAGCTGGGCGTCAACGATCCGCTGCTGGAAGTAGCGATGCGTCTGGAAGAGGCGGCGCTGAAGGACGAATACTTCGTCCAGCGCAAGCTCTATCCGAACGTCGATTTCTACTCGGGCATCATCTACAAGGCGCTGGGCATCCCGACCGAGATGTTCACGGTCATGTTCGCGATCG